>JANMAP010000270.1:0-7977 GCA_031359905.1 Burkholderiales bacterium
CCTCAACGCCCCCGCCATTCCCTCCGCCAGTCCCCCCGCCATTCCCTCACTCAGCCGAGCGAGGTGCTGGCCGGCGCCAACCGCGCCAGCCAGGCGTCACAGCCGGCTTCGACGAGGTCCAGGACCCGGTCGAAGCCGGCGGGGGGGCCGAAATAGGGGTCGGGCACTTCGTGATCGATGGCGTTGGCGGCTAGCAGCAGTTCGATCCGTGCCGGGCTGTCGCCGGGGGCTCTGCGCCGCAGCCAGTCGAAATTGGCCTGGTCCATCGCCAGGATCCAGTCGAAGCGGCTGAAATCCGACTCATCGACGGCACGCGCGCGCAGCGCCGACAGGTCATAGCCGCGCTGGGCCGCATGGCGGATGGCGCGCGGATCGGGCGCTTCGCCGGTGTGATAGCCGTGGGTGCCCGCTGAATCGACCCACACCTGACCACCCAGCCCGGCGCGTTCGAGCTTGGCGCGCAGCACGGCCTCGGCGGTCGGCGAGCGGCAGATGTTGCCCATGCAGACCATGAGCACGCGGGTTCCGGCGGCCGCCTGGGCGGAGGCCGCCGTTTCAGGCTGCGGCCGCGCCAGCATGCGACCGGCCAGATCCTTCCAGGCCTTCATCATCCCGCCGCGCCACCCCGCGCCGCCGGAACCAGCGGCACCACGTTCGAATCGTGGCCGGGCGCGCCGAAGGCCTGCTCGCGCAACAGCGCCAACTGGTCGCGAACCCGCGCGGCCTTTTCGAATTCCAGGTTGCGGGCATGTTCCAACATCTGCTTTTCGAGCAGCTTGATGCGCTTGCCGAGGTCCTTCTCGCTCATCGCCTCGACCTCGGCAGCGGCCTTGGCGGCCTTCAGGTCGTCCTTGGCGGTCTTGTCGGACACCACGCCGTCGATCATGTCGCGGATGCGCTTGTGGATGCTCTTCGGCGTGATGCCCATCGCCAGGTTGTGCGCGATCTGCTTGGTGCGGCGGCGTTCGGTCTCGCCGATCGCCGCCTTCATCGAATCGGTCATCCGATCGGCGTAGAGGATCGCGCGGCCGTTCAGGTTGCGCGCGGCGCGGCCGATGGTCTGGATCAGCGAACGCTCGGCGCGCAGGAAGCCTTCCTTGTCGGCGTCGAGGATCGCCACCAAGCTGACCTCGGGCAGATCGAGACCCTCGCGCAGCAGGTTGATGCCGACCAGCACATCGAAGGTGCCCAGGCGCAGGTCACGCAGGATCTCGACGCGCTCGACGGTATCGATGTCGCTGTGCAGGTAGCGCACCTTGACACCGTTGTCGGCCAGGTACTCGGTCAGCTGCTCGGCCATGCGCTTGGTCAAGGTGGTGATCAGCACGCGCTCGCTTTTGTCGACGCGGTCGCGGATTTCCTGCAGCACGTCGTCGACCTGCGTCGCCGCCGGCCGCACCTCGACCTCGGGGTCGACCAGGCCGGTCGGCCGCACCACCTGCTCGACGACCTGGCCGGCGTGTTCCTTCTCGTAGGCGGCAGGCGTCGCCGAGACGAACACCGCCTGGCGCATCTTGCGTTCGAATTCCTCGAATTTCAAAGGCCGGTTGTCCAGCGCGCTGGGCAGGCGAAAGCCGTACTCGACAAGCGTCGTCTTGCGCGCCCGGTCGCCATTGAACATGCCGCCGAACTGGCCGATCAGCACATGGCTTTCGTCGAGGAACATCAAGGCATCCGCAGGCAGGTAATCGACCAGCGTCGGCGGCGGCTCGCCCGGCCGGGCGCCACTCAGGTGCCGGGTGTAGTTCTCGATGCCCTTGCAGTGGCCGACTTCCTGCAGCATTTCCAGGTCGAAGCGCGTGCGCTGCTCCAGCCGCTGCGCCTCGACCAGCTTGCCGCCCTTGACGAGTTCGTCCAGCCGCGCGCGCAACTCGTCCTTGATGGTGGCGATGGCATCGACGACGCGTTCGCGCGGCGTCACGTAATGGCTGCTCGGATAGACCGTGAATCGCGGGATCTTCTGGCGCACGCGGCCGGTCAGCGGGTCCAGCAGTTGCAGGCTTTCGATCTCGTCGTCGAACAGATCGATGCGCAAGGCCAGCTCGCTGTGCTCGGCCGGGAAGACGTCGATGGTGTCGCCGCGGACGCGGAAGCTGCCGCGCGAGAAATCGATCTCGTTGCGCTTGTACTGCATGCGGATCAGCTGCGCGATCACGTCGCGCTGGCTCAGCTTGTCGCCCACGCGCAGCGTCATCACCATCTTGTGATAGTCGGCCGGGTTGCCGATGCCGTAGATGGCGCTGACGCTGGCGACGATGATCACGTCGCGGCGTTCGAGCAGGCTCTTGGTGGCACTCAGCCGCATCTGCTCGATGTGCTCGTTGATCGCGCTGTCCTTCTCGATGAACAGGTCGCGCTGCGGCACGTAGGCTTCGGGCTGGTAGTAGTCGTAGTAGCTGACGAAATACTCGACAGCGTTGCGCGGGAAGAACTCGCGGAACTCGCTGTACAGCTGGGCCGCCAGCGTCTTGTTGGGCGCGAAGACGATCGCCGGGCGGCCAGTGCGGGCGATGACGTTGGCCATCGTGAAGGTCTTGCCCGAGCCGGTGACGCCGAGCAGGGTCTGGTAAGCCAGGCCGTCGGCGATGCCATCGATCAGCTGGGCGATCGCCGTCGGCTGGTCGCCCGCCGGCTGGTACGACTGACAGAGCTGGAAGGGTGAATCGGCAAAGCTGACGAACTCGCCCGGTGGGTGCTCGGGCGGACCATCGGTAGCGTTGCCGACGGCTGCGGCTGCGGCTGCGGCTGCGGCTGCAGCTGCAGCTGCGACAGCGACGGAGTCGACCAGTGGGGTCATGGGGCCATCCTAAAATTGCGGCTCAACCCGCCAGAGTACCGCAGCCCAAGGAAATCCACGATGTCCCTCTTCACCGCCGTCGAGATGGCGCCCCGCGACCCGATCCTGGGCCTGACCGAACAGTTCAACGCTGACCCCAATCCGGCCAAGGTCAACCTCGGCGTCGGCGTGTACTTCGACGATCAGGGCAAGCTGCCGGTGCTGGCCTGCGTGGCCGCTGCCGAACGGCAGTTGCTGGAAGCGCCGAAAGCCAAGGGCTACCTGCCGATCGACGGTATCGCCGCTTACGACAAGGCGGTGCAGGGCCTGGTCTTCGGCGCCGACAGCGCCGCGGTCCGGGCTGGTCGCGTGGCCACGGTGCAGGCCCTGGGCGGGACCGGCGGCCTCAAGCTCGGCGCCGACTTCCTGAAGAAGCTGAACCCGGCAGCCGGCGTGCTGATCAGCGACCCGAGCTGGGAAAACCACCGCGCGCTGTTCGGCAGCGCCGGCTTCGTCGTGTCGACCTACCCGTACTACGACGCGGACACCCGCGGCGTGCGCTTCGCCGCGATGCTTGCAACGCTGGACAGCGCTGCCGCGGGCACGGTCGTCGTGCTGCATGCCTGCTGCCACAACCCCACCGGATGCGACCTGAGCCCCGCGCAATGGGCCGAGGTGGTCGCGGCCTGCCAGCGGCGCGGGCTGGTGCCCTTCCTCGACATGGCCTACCAGGGCTTCGGCGAGGGCATCGCTGAGGACGGCGCGGTGGTCCAGCAGTTCCTGGCCAGCGGCATGGCCTTCTTCGTTTCGACCTCGTTTTCGAAGAGCTTCTCGCTGTACGGTGAGCGGGTCGGCGCCCTCAGCGTGGTCTGCGCCAGCGCCGAGGAAGCGTCGCGCGTGCTGTCGCAATTGAAGATCGTGATCCGCACCAACTACAGCAATCCGCCGACCTTCGGTGCCCAGATCGTGGCCACGGTGCTGACCACCCCGGCGCTGCGCACGATGTGGGAAGACGAACTGGCCGGCATGCGCGAGCGCATCCGCGCGATGCGCCACGCCCTGGTCACGCGGCTGCAGGCCGCTGGCGTGCGCGGCGATCTGGACTACATCACCCGCCAGAAGGGCATGTTCAGTTACTCCGGCCTGTCGACGGCGCGGATGCAGCGACTGCGCAGCGAACGCGGCGTCTACGGGCTCGATTCGGGCCGCATCTGCGTGGCGGCCATCAACAGCCGCAACGTCGATGCGGTGGTCAACGCGCTGGCGCAGGAAATGACGGCCGCCTGAGATTCCCGCCAACCCTGTCGCCCGGGCGACATTTGCGGGCGATCAGCACCACTGGTCACCCTCGTTTTCGCGCTTTTGCCCTGCGCTTTAGAGGCGCATGATCAGATCGAGCAAGCAACTTTGCTGCAGTGCAGCAAAGTTCTGCGTTTGGCGTTACAGTGCGCCACCGGCATGGTGACGCGACATCCCTTGATGCGCCGACATCAGCCTCTGCTTAGGAGACCCCCGATGCTGTACCAGCTTTATGAAACCCAGCGTGCCCTGATGTCTCCGTTTTCGGAGTTCGCCAGCGCCTCGTCCAAGCTGTACAGCCACCCGCTGTCGCCCTTCGCGCACACGCCGCTGGCGCAACGCGTCTCGGCCGGGCTGGATCTGATGCACCGTCTGGCCAAGGACTACGAGAAGCCGCCTTTCAACATCACCGCGGCGAGCGTCGGCGGGGTCGATATTGCAGTCCAAGAACAAGTGGCCGTGCTCAAGCCGTTCTGCCGGCTGCTGCGCTTCAAGCGCTTCACGGACAACCCCAGCGCGCTCGAACAGATGAAGGCCCAGCCCACCGTGCTGGTGATCGCGCCGCTGTCGGGCCACCATTCGACCCTGCTGCGCGACACCGTCAAGATGCTGCTGCAGGATCACAAGGTCTACGTCACCGACTGGACCGATGCGCGCATGGTGCCGCTGTCAGCCGGGGCCTTCCACCTCGACGATTACGTGGCCTACGTGCAGGAGTTCATCCGCCACATCGGTTCGAACGGGGCCCCCGAGAGCGCGTCGCGGACGGCACCCCGAGGGCGCGTCGATGCGACCGGCCCAGCCGGATCGCTTCCCGTGCATGTGATCTCGGTCTGCCAGCCGACTGTGCCGGTGTTGGCGGCGGTGTCGCTGATGGCCAGCCGCGGCGAGCCGACGCCGCTCACCATGACGATGATGGGCGGTCCGATCGACGCCCGGAAGAGCCCGACGGCGGTCAACAACCTGGCGATGAACAAGAGCTTCAGCTGGTTCGAGAACAACGTCATCTTCCGCGTGCCGCCCAACTTCCCGGGCGCCGGCCGCCGCGTCTATCCAGGCTTCCTGCAGCACACTGGTTTCGTGGCCATGAACCCCGACCGCCACCTGAGCAGCCACTACGACTACTTCCGCGACCTGATCCGCGGCGACGACGACAACGCCGAGTCGCACCGCCAGTTCTATGACGAGTACAACGCCGTGCTGGACATGCCGGCCGAGTACTACCTGGACACGATCAAGACCGTGTTCCAGGACTTCGCCCTGGTCAACGGCACTTGGTCGGTGGCCGGCGAAGCGGTGCGTCCACAGGACATCCGCACGACGGCGCTGCTGACCATCGAAGGCGAGCTCGACGACATCTCTGGGGCGGGCCAGACTCGCGCGGCGCACGAACTGTGCAGCGGCATTCCTAAACAGCGCCAGTTCCACTACGACGCCGTCGGGGCGGGCCACTACGGGATCTTTTCCGGCCGCCGCTGGCGCGAGAAGATCTACCCGGAAGTCAAAGATTTCATCTCGCGTCACGACGTTGGCTCGGCGGCAACCAAGCCGTTGCGCGCGGCGGCCTTGACGCGTGAGACCGCCAACGCGGCCAGCGCGGTCAGCACCGGAAAGAAAGCCAAGGGCCGCGCCGCGGCGCCGAAACGCGCAAAGGCCGGCGGCCGTTAATCGAGCGGGTGGCGCTGCCCGTCCCTGCGCTGGTGGCTGGCGCCGAAGCGCCTGCGGTCGCAGCGCTTGCCGCGCGCGTCGATGCGCTACTGCCGCAGACCCAATGCACGCGCTGCGGCTATCCCGATTGCCGGGGCTATGCGCAGGCCATCGCCGCCGGGGCCGCCGACATCAGCCGCTGCCCACCGGGTGGCACCGAAGGCATTCAGCGCCTGGCGGCTTTGACCGGCCGTCCGGTGCAGCCGCTGGCCGCAGAACATGGCCAAGCCGGCCCGCGGTTGCTGGCGGTGATCGACGAAGCCTGGTGCATCGGCTGCACGCTGTGCATCAAGGCCTGTCCAGTGGATTGCATCGTCGGCGCGCCCAAACTGATGCACACCGTGATCGACGCCTTGTGCACCGGCTGCGAGTTGTGCGTTCCGGTGTGCCCAGTGGACTGCATCAGCCTGACGGCCGTGACCCCAGGCCGCAGCGGTTGGCAGGCCTGGTCGCCGTTGCAGGCCGAGCAGGCCCGCGCGCGCTACCTGCAGCACCGCCAGCGGCTGACGCGCGAACAGATCGACAACGACGAGCGCCTGGCAGCCAAGGCCCAGGCCAAGCTGGCCGACCTGGAAGGTGCCAGCCGCATCGACGATCCCGCCGCGCTGCATGCCAAGCGCGCTGTGGTGCAGGCCGCGCTGGCGCGCGCCCGCACGCGCCGCGAAGGCTGATCAGGCCGCTGCGGGCGCGACCACCAGGCAATTGCGGCCGGCGTGCTTGGCGCCGTACATGGCGCGGTCGGCACGCGCCACGGCATCCAGCACCAACTCGCCATCGCAGACTTCGGCCACGCCGATCGAGACAGTCAACGGGTGCGCTGCATGACCGGCGCGGGTGGGCACGGGCTCGCAGGCCACGGACTGACGCAGCTTCTCGGCAACACCGACGGCATCGTCGGCGTTCGTCCGCGGCAACCAGACGACGAACTCCTCACCGCCCCAGCGGGCCAGGCCGTCGCCCCGACGCAGCGCGCCGCGCAGACGGTGCGCGCAGCGCTGCAGAACGCAGTCGCCAGTGGCATGCCCGTGGTCGTCGTTGATGCGTTTGAAGTGGTCTAAATCGAGCAGCATCAACGAGACAGGCCGTCCGGCAGCCTGCGCCAGCAGCGCTTCGATCGACCTCTGGGCGTGGGCGCGGTTGGGCAGACCGGTGAGCATGTCGGTACGCGCGGCCAGCTCGAGTTCCTGGTGTCGCGCGGAATGCGAGAGCACGGAGCTGATCAGCGCGGCGAGTGCCTCGAACAGCGGCAGGCCGACCAGATCGAAGTAGTCGGGTGTGTCGGCATACAGCACGAACAGGCCACGGCGCTGGTCGAGCGGCGGGATCAGCGGCAAAGCCAGCACGGCGCGTACCGCATGACGTGCAGCAGCTTCGCGCCACGGCGGATACAGCGACCAGGCGGTGACATTGAAGGGCTCGCTGTGCAGGCCGCTCAAGGCGCGGAACGCGGGGCCGTGAGAGGTCAGCAGCGTGCGCGGGATGTGCAGTTCGCGGGCGTAGGCGGCGGCCGGACCGGCAATGATCGTCGGGTCGATTTCCGGCGTGTCGACGCTGCCGAACCAGACCCAGCACAGCCGCAGGTGCGGGCTGGCTTGGGCCAGCGCGTCGCAGAAGCCCTGCACCTGCTGCTCCGCGCTGCCACGGTCGGTCATCGGGCTGGCCAGCAGGCGTGCAGCGCGGCGCAGCACCTCGGTCGACAGCCGAGACTGCTCAGCGCGGGCGTCGAAGATCGCGGCACTGGCATCGGCCGGCTGGCGACGCAGCCAGGGCATGAGGGAATGGAGAATGAGGGAGGTCATCGCTTGACGGGTATCACGGCTGTTGTCGGCCGGTGCAGGGCAAACTTGAGCCATGAATCGTTCTGACATCGACGCCTTTTTCGACACGTTAGCGGCCGCAAACCCTGAACCGCAGACCGAGCTGGAATTCACCAGCGTCTTCGAGCTGCTGGCGGCCGTTCTGCTGTCGGCACAAGCCACCGACGTGGGCGTGAACAAGGCGACACGTCGGCTCTTCGTCGTGGCGAACACACCGGCCGCGATCGTCGCGTTGGGCCTGGACCGGGTGACCGAGTTGATCCGCACCATCGGCCTGTTCCGCACCAAAGCCAGGCACCTGATCGAGACCTGCCGCATCCTGATCGAGCGGCACGGCGGCAAGGTGCCGCGTTCGCGCGAGGCGCTGCAGGCGCTTCC
>JANMAP010000272.1:0-6320 GCA_031359905.1 Burkholderiales bacterium
GCGGCTGCGAGCTGGCCGTGTTTTCGGCCCGGCGCGTGGCGGCGATGGAAAGCTACATCGGCCTGGTCGAGGCCGAGGCGTTCTCCGCCGCGCGGCGCGCGATGTAGGTCAGGCCACCGGCACCCGGCACTAGGCCGACGCCGACCTCGACCAGGCCGATGTAGCTTTCCATCGCCGCCACGCGCCGGGCCGAATACACGGCCAGCTCGCAGCCGCCGCCCAGCGCAATGCCGCGCATCGCCGCGACCACCGGCACGCTGGCATAGCGCAGGCGCAGGAAGGCGTCCTGCAGCTTTTTGACTTCCGGCGCGATGCCCTTGGCCCCGCTCTTCATGAACACCGGCATCAGCGCCTCGAGGTTGGCGCCGGCCGAAAACACATCGTCGGGCGACCAGATCACCAGCCCCTTGAAGCGCTCTTCGGCAATCTCGATGGCCTGCAGCAGACCCTCGACGACCAGCGGGCTGATCAGGTGCAGCTTGGCGGTGATGCTGAAGATGGCGACCTCGCCGTCCAGCGTCCAGACGCGGGTCTCGTCGTTCCTGAACAGCTCGGTGCCGGACTTCAGCGGCTCGACCGCGCCGGCGCCGACGACATGTTCCGGGAAGTGCTGACGCTGGTAGACCGGCAGTGTGCTGCGCTCAACAGAGGTGCCACGGCTCGGCGACCACGAGCCTTCGGCCGTGTGCACCCCCGTGCGTCCGTCGAACACCCAGGCCGGCAGCGGCGCCGTGCTCAGCGCCTTGCCGGCGTCGATGTCGTCCTTGACCCAGCCGGCCACCTGCTGCCAGCCGGCGGCCTGCCACAACTCGAACGGGCCCTGGCTGACGCCGAAGCCCCAGCGCATCGCGAAGTCGACATCGCGGGCGCAATCGGCGATGTCGTGCAGGTGCACCGCGGCGTAGTGGAAGCCGTCGCGCAGGATGGCCCACAGGAACTGCGCCTGCGGGTTCTTGCTGTCGCGCAGCAGCTTCAGGCGTTCGGCGGGCGGTTTCTTCAGCATGCGGGCGACGATCTCGTCGGCCTTGCCGACCGCGGGGACGTAGGCGCCCGTCGCGGGGTCCAGCCGCAGGATGTCCTTGCCGACCTTCTTGAAGAATCCGGCGCCGGTCTTCTGGCCCAGCGCGCCGGCCTGGATGAGGCCGTCCAGCACCGGTGGCGTGGCGTAGCTCGCGAAGAACGGGTCGTCGCCGAGGTTGTCCTGCAGCGTCTTGATGACATGCGCCATCGTGTCCAGGCCGACCACGTCGGCGGTGCGGAACGTGCCACTGCTGGCGCGACCCAGCTTCTTGCCGGTGAGGTCGTCGACCACGTCGTAGGTCAGCCCGAAGGTCGCGGCCTCCTTCATCGTGGCCAGCATGCCGGCGATGCCCACCCGGTTGGCGATGAAGTTCGGCGTGTCCTTGGCGCGCACCACGTTCTTGCCGAGAGCGGTGGTGACGAAGCTCTCCAGCTGGTCGAGCACCAGGCCGTCGGTGGTCGGCGTGTCGATCAATTCGACCAGCGCCATGTAGCGCGGCGGGTTGAAGAAATGGATGCCGCAGAAGCGCGGCCGGATCGACGCCGGCAGTGCCGCGCTGAGCTTGGTGATCGACAGGCCCGAGGTGTTGCTGGCGACGATGGCCTGCGGCGCGACGTGCGGGGCAATCTTCTCGTACAGCGCCAGCTTCCAGTCCATGCGCTCGGCGATGGCTTCGATGACCAGGTCGCAGCCGGCCAGCAGGCCCAGGTGCTCTTCGTAATTGGCCTGCTCGATCAGTGCGGCGTCCTCGGGGACGCCCAGCGGTGCGGGCCTGAGCTTCTTCAGGCCGTCGACGGCGCGGGTGACGATGCCGTTCTTCGGCCCGTCTTTGGCGGGCAGGTCGAACAGGACCACCGCCACCCTGCAATTGACGAGGTGGGCGGCGATCTGCGCGCCCATCACACCGGCGCCGAGCACGGCGACCTTGCGGACTTGGAATCGGTTCACGGCATCTCCTTGGCGTGTCATTCCACGCGCGTCCAGGTCTGGCTGCGGCCGAGCAGCGGCACGCCGACGTAGCCGCGCAGTTCGAGCTTCTTGCCGCCTTCCAACGGCGTCAGGCGGGCTTTATAGAGCTTGCCTTCCTCGGGGTCGAGCACGCTGCCGCCTTCCCAGCGGTCGGCGCCGTCGGCCTTCTTCAGGCCGCGGATGATCTCCAGGCCCTGCAGCGGCTGGTCCTTGCGGTCGTCGCTGCACTTGACGCACTTGTCGTCGGGCTGGGCAGTCGGGTCCAGGCGCTTCTCGATCCTGCCGCTGACCACGCCGGCGGTTTCGGTGATGCGCACCAGCGTCCGTTCCTTGCCGGTGTTGTCGTCGATGGTCTTCCACAGCCCCACCGGCGTGGCCTGGGCACAGGCGGCGCCGGCGCAGGCCAGCAGGGCGATGCTCAGCAAGTCCTTCATCTCGGGTCTCCTCGTGGTGGTCGGTCGGGTCGGCATCAGAAAGGCATCAGAACAGCGCTTCGTCCATCGCCATCAGCGGCGCCACGCCGGCGCGGGCGCTGCGGATCAGGCCGGCAGTCTCGGGCAACAGCTTGGCAAAGTAGAAGCGCGCGGTGTGCAGCTTGGCGGTGTAGAACGGGTCGGCAGCCGCGCCGGGTTCGGCCTGCCTGTCCAGCGCCACCTTGGCCATCCGGGCCCAGAAGTAGGCGAACACCAGGTGGCCGGCCACGCGCAGGTAGTCGACGGCCGCCGCCCCGACTTCGTCGGGGTTCTGGAATGCCTTCATGCCGAGTTCTGTCGTCAGCTTGGTCAGCTTGTCGCCGAGGTCGGCCAGCGGGTTGACGAATTCCTGCATCGCCTCATCGGTGCCATGCTGTTCGATGAAGGCGCTGACCAGGGCGCCGAACTTCTTCAGCTTCGCACCGTTGTCGGCCAGCACCTTGCGGCCCAACAGATCCAGGCTCTGGATGGTGTTGGTGCCCTCGTAGATCATGTTGATGCGCGCATCGCGGACGTACTGCTCCATGCCCCACTCGTGGATGTAGCCGTGGCCGCCGAAGACCTGCATGCAGTGCGACGTCGCCAGCCAGGCGTTGTCGGTGAAGAAGGCCTTGATGATCGGCGTCAGCAGGGCCACCAGGTCGGCGGCCTGCTTGCGCTCGTCGGCGTCGTCGCTGCTGACTTCCTGGTCGATCAGCAGCGCGGTGTAGATGGCCACCGCGCGTGCGCCTTCGGCGTAGGCCCGCGCGGTGAGCAGCATCTTGCGCACGTCGGGGTGCACGATGATCGGGTCGGCGGGCTGGCCGGCGGACTTCACGCCGCTCAGGCTGCGCATCTGGATGCGGTCCTTGGCGTAGGCCGCGGCGTTCTGGTAGGCCACCTCGGTCAGCCCGAGGCTCTGGTTGCCGACGCCCAGCCGCGCGGCGTTCATCATCACGAACATCGCCGCCAGGCCCTTGTTCGGCTGGCCGACCAGCGTGCCGACGGCCCCGTCCAAATGGAGTTGCGCGGTGGCGTTGCCGTGGATCCCCATCTTGTGTTCGAGCGCGGTGCAGAAGATCGGGTTGCGGCCGCCCAGGCTGCCGTCGGCGTTGACCACGAACTTGGGCACCACGAACAGGCTGATGCCCTTGCTGCCGGCCGGTGCCGGGTTGTCCGGATCGTGCAGGCGGCCCAGCACCAGATGGATGATGTTGGCCGCCAGGTCGTGCTCGCCGGCGCTGATGAAAATCTTCTGGCCGGTCAGCCGGTAGGTGCCTTCGGGCGCGCCGGGCACCGCCTCGGCCTTGGTCCGCAACAGGCCCAGGTCGGTGCCGCAATGCGGCTCGGTCAGGCACATCGTGCCGGTCCATTCGCCGCTCGTCAGCTTGGGCAGATAGGTCTGCTTCTGCGCGTCGGTGCCGTGGGCGTGCAGGGCTTCGTAAGCGCCATGCGACAACCCGGGGTACATCGTCCAGGCCTGGTTGGCCGAGTTCAGCATCTCGTACAGGCACTGGTTGGCGACGATCGGCAGGCCCTGGCCGCCGTAAGCCGGGTCGCCCGTCAACGCCGCCCAGCCGCCTTCGACGTACTGCGCATAGGCTGCCTTGAAGCCAGCGGGGGTCCGCACCTCGTGCGTCGCCTTGTCCAGCGTGCAACCCTCTTCGTCGCCGCTGAGGTTGAGCGGGAACAGCACCTCGGCGGCGAACTTGCCGCCCTCCTCGAGCACCGCGTTGATCGTCTCGGCATCGATGTCGGCGTGCTTGGGCATCTGGCGCAGCGTGCTGCAGACGTCGAGCAGTTCGTGCAGCACGAACTGCATGTCGCGCAGCGGCGGGGTGTACTGGGGCATGGGTGGACTCCGGTGTTGAAGAGGGGTCAGCGACGTCGGGCGCGTGGCTCGACGGCGCGGTAGAAGGACAGCACGCGTTCGAAGCCGGTGCGCGCGCGGTCGAGCACGCCCGGGTTGCGCAGGAAGCGCGCGTCGTGGTGCAGCGCCAGGATCAGACCGTGCATCTCGAACAGCATCTGGGTCGGGTCGGTGTCGGCGCGCAACTCGCCTTCGTCGATGGCGATGCGGATGGCGCGTTCCAGCGCCGAATGCCAGGCGCTGACCATCGACGCCAGGGCGTCCCGCACGGGGCCTGGTCGGTCGTCGAACTCGACCGCGCCGCTGATGTAGATGCAGCCCGAATCGAGTTCGACCGCGACGCGGCGGATCCAGCGTTCGAACAGCGCGCGCAGCCGCGGCAGGCCGCGCGCTTCCTCGATCGCCGGGAAAAAGACTTCGTCTTCGAAGCGCGCGTGGTATTCGCGGATCACCGAGATCTGCAGTTCCTCGCGCGATCCGAAGTGGGCGAAGACGCCCGACTTGCTCATCTGCATCAGCTCGGCCAGCGCGCCGATCGACAAGCCTTCCAGCCCGATGTGCGACGCCAGGCCGAGCGCGGCGTCGAGAATCGCGGCCCGCGTCTGCTGGCCCTTGTGCAGCGACTTCTGCAGGGCACGGGCGGCGTCGGATGCGGCGCGCGATGAAGTCGGTGTGTCGGGCATGACGAAGAGAGGACGAATGGACGAAAGGGCAACAGAAGGAAGGGACCAAAGTTGGAACGGCGGCGGACCAAATCGAACGGTCGTTCTATTTTGCCGACTTCCACCATCCTGTCGACGTCACATCGGCCACTTTTTCTAGGGCCGCCGTCCTAGAAGAGGTCCCCGCGCCGGACCGTGACGAAACCCGCCATGCCCGTGTCTTGAGGGCGTCGCCGACGATCGGTTACGCTGTCGCACATGGACGTCCTGCAGCTCGACATCTCGGGCCGCCCCCAGGCGTGGATCTCGCCACGCGAAGCGGCCGTGCTCTATGCCAGTGACAGCGTCGCCTGGACGCTGGGGGATACCTTTCAGGTCTTGCGTGGCGGCCTGCAGCGCAGCACCGGTCTGCAATCGCGCATCGAACTGCATCCCATCGTCGCCGTGCGCGGGGCGATACCGTCGCGCGCCTGGCGGCAGTCGCCGACCATCAGCAACCCCAAGCTGTTCGCGCGCGACCGCTGTATCTGCGCCTATTGCGGCCACCATTTTCACTTCGACGAGCTGACGCGCGAACACATCGTGCCGGTGTCGCGCGGCGGGGTCGATTCGTGGATGAACTGCATCACCGCCTGCCGCGGCTGCAATGGCCAGAAGGGCAACCGGCTGCCCGAGGAAGCCCGCATGTCGCTGCTCTTCCTGCCCTACGTGCCCAGCCTGCACGAAGACATGATCCTGCGCGGTCGGCGCATCCTGGCCGACCAGATGGACTTCCTGCTCGCGTCGGTGCCGCGCAGTTCGCGCTTGCATGCTTGAGTGCACGCCTGACGGCTGCACGCCCGACTGCCGCTGCGCCCCGCCCCACCCTTGCCCGGAGTGATTGCCATGCACCGCTTGCTGACCACGATCCTCGTTGCCGCCGCGCTGGCCGGCTGCGCCACCAGCAGCCCCGACGTCGTCAGCCGCGACGACGCTCAGCGCTTGTCCAGCGTCGTCGACGCGGTCGTCCTGTCGACACGGCAGGTGGTGGTCGACGGGACGCAGAGCGGGGTCGGCGGGGTGGCCGGCGGTGTCGTCGGCGGGGTCGCCGGAGGCTCGGTCGGCGGGCGCCGCGAATCGATCGCCATCGGGGTCATCGGCGCGGTGGTCGGTGGGGTTATCGGCAACGCCGCCGAGCGCGCTGCGACGCGCGAGGACGCCGTCGAGATCCTGCTGCAGCTGCGCAATGGCGACCGCCGCGCGGTCGTGCAGGCGCGGGGCAACGAGAACTTCGCGCCGGGCGATGCGGTCATCCTGGTGACCACCGGCGGCAAGGTCCGCGTGACGAGGGCCCCGGCGGTGCCGCC
>JANMAP010000276.1:0-11393 GCA_031359905.1 Burkholderiales bacterium
CGACGATAGGGCCGATCAGCGTCGCGCGCCCGCCCACCGCGGCCCAGATGGCGATCTCGATGCTGGCCGCCGGGCTCAACTCGCCCGGGTTGATGATGCCGACCTGCGGCACGTAGAGCGCGCCGGCCACGCCGCACATCACGGCCGACAGTGTGCAGTTCGCCAGCTTGTATGCGATGGGGTCGTAGCCGCTGAACATGACACGCGTCTCGGCGTCGCGGATGGCCTGCAGCACGCGCCCATATTTGCTGTGGACGATGGCGCGGGCCATCAGGTACAGGGCGATCAGCACCGCGCCGGTCAGCACGCACAGCAGCACGCGCATGCCCGGCGTGGTGATCGACACGCCGAGGATGCGCTTGAAGTCGGTGAAGCCGTTGTTGCCGCCGAAGCCGGTTTCGTTGCGGAAGAAGAGCAGCATCGCGGCGAAGGTCAGCGCCTGCGTGATGATCGAGAAGTAGACGCCCTTGATGCGCGAGCGGAAGGCGAAGAATCCGAAGACCAGTGCCAGCAGCCCCGGCACCAGCAGCACCAGCAGCATCTGCGCGACGAAGCTGTCCGACACCGCCCAGTGCCAGGGGAATTCCTTCCAGTTCAGGAAGACCATGAAGTCGGGCATGGGCATGCGGTACTGGCCATCGCTGCCGATCTGGCGCATCAGGTACATGCCCATCATGTAGCCGCCGAGCGCGAAGAACAGGCCGTGGCCCAGCGACAGGATGCCGGTGTAGCCCCAGATCAGGTCCATCGCCAGCGCGCAGATCGCGTAGCACATGATCTTGCCGGTCAGGCTGACGTAGTAGTCGCTCAAATGCAGCGCGCTGCCGTCGGGCACCACCAGGTTGAGCAGCGGGATCACCACGCCGATGACAAGCGCGGCAATCAGCACCCCGCTCCACCCCGCCCCACCAAGCAAGCGCCGCTGAACCGCATCTGCCGCCCCACCCGCGCCCCCCCCAACAAGCAGGCGCCGCGGTACCCGCTCTGCCGGGCCCCCACCGCCCCCCCCCCGGGGGGGAGCGCCGAAGGCGCTACGGGGGGGGGTCATATTTCCGCACTCCGCCCCTTCATCGCGAAGATGCCTTGCGGCCGCTTCTGGATGAAGACAACGATGAACACCAGCACCATGATCTTGGCCAGCACCGCGCCGCTGAAGCCTTCGAGCAGCTTGTTGAGCACGCCCAGACCGAGCCCGGCGTAGACCGTCCCGGCGAGTTGCCCGACACCGCCGAGCACGACGACCATGAAGGCGTCGACGATGTAGCCCTGGCCGAGGTCGGGCCCGACGTTGCCGACCTGGCTGAGCGCACAGCCCGCCAACCCCGCGATGCCGGCACCGAGCGCGAAGGCGTAGGTGTCGACGCGCGCGGTGTCGACGCCGACGCACGCCGCCATGCGCCGGTTCTGCGTGACCCCGCGGACGAACAGGCCGAGCCGCGTCCTGCCGATCAGCAGCGCCATGCCCAGCAGCACCGCCGCGGCAAAGGCCAGGATGACCAGCCGGTTGTACGGCAGGATCAGGTTCGGCAGCACCTGCACCCCGCCCGACAGCCAGCTCGGGTTCTCGACGCCGACGTTCTGCGCGCCGAACAGGCTGCGCACCGCCTGCTGCAGGATCAGGCTGATGCCCCAGGTGGCGAGCAAAGTTTCCAGCGGCCGGCCGTAGAGCCAGCGGATGACGCTGCGTTCGAGCAGCGCGCCGACGCCGGCGGCGGCCAGGAACGACAGCGGCACGGCGACCACGATGTAGGCGTCGAAGGCCCCCGGCAACCATTGCCTGAACAGGTTCTGCACCAGGTAGGTGGCGTAGGCGCCGATCATCATCAGCTCGCCATGCGCCATGTTGATGACGCCCATCAGCCCGTAGGTGATGGCCAGGCCGAGCGCCACCAGCAGCAGGATCGAGCCCAGGCTGATGCCGGTGAAGAGCACGCCCAGGCGTTCGCCCCAGGCCAGCCGGGTCTGCACCTTGTCCAGCGACGCGGCCAGTGCGGCGCGCACCTCGGCGTCGGCCTCGGCGCCCGGTGCCAGGCGTGCCAGCAGCAGCGCGCGCGTTGCCGGCTCATGGCTGTCGGCCAGCAGGGCCGCCGCGGCCAGGCGCTTGCCCTTGTCGCTGGAAGCGATCTGCACCGCGGCCTTGAGCAGCGCCAGCTGGGCCTTGATGGCCGCGTCGGTCTCGGTTTTCTCGGCCTTCTCGATCAGCACCAGCTTGCCTTCGTCGGCCTGGTCCTGCAGTTCGGTGACGGCCTTGGCGCGCACCGCGCGGTCGGGCGAGAACAGCTTCAGCGCGGCGAGTGCCGATTCCAGTTCGCGCCGCATGCGGTTGTTGTTGACGACGTCGTCTAGCGTGTCGGGCAGCGGCAGCGCGGCACCGGTCGCGGCGTCGGCTGCCTTGCCGTCGCGCACGATCAGCGCCTTGCCGTCGGCGACCTTGACCTCGTCGGCGAGGATCGCCTGCACGAAGGGCTGCAACGCCGGGTCGGCAGCGGCGACGACCTCGTTCAAGGCCGCCAGCCGCGCATCGCTCTCGCCGGAGACGATGCGCAGCGCCTGGTCGGCGGTCAGCGCGTGGGCCCGGCCGGTGCACAGCACGGCCAGCAGCAGGGCCGCGATCAGCGAGACCAGGGCCGTCGCCAAGGCGCCCAGCCCGCGGGGTCGGCGCATGTCAGTTGCCCACAACGCTGCGCGGCACCCGCGACGCATGAAGGCAGAGGCGCAGCCAAGCGGACGCCGCGGAACCGGCTTCGCCGGGCCGCTGGCGGCGCCCCCTTGAAGGGGAGGCGGCGAAGCCGCTACGGGGGTGTTTCACTTCAGCCCTTGACGGGCTCGTCCTTCTTGCCCTTGTTCTCGGGAATGAAGGGGCTCCACGGCTGGGCCTTGACCGGGCCCGGCGTCTTCCAGACGACGTTGAACTGGCCGTCGGCCTTGATCTCGCCGATGAACACGCTCTTGTGCCGGTGGTGGTTCTTCTCGTCCATCTTGCTCAGGATGCCGCTGGGGGCCTTGAAGGTCTGGCCGGCCATCGCCGCGACGACCTTGTCGGTGTCGGTGCTCTTGGCCTTGGTCACCGCCTGGGCCCACATGTGCACGCCGATGTAGGTGGCTTCCATCGGGTCGTTGGTCAACGCCTTGTCCTTGTGGCCGGGGATGGCCTTGGCCTTGGCGTAGGCGCTCCACTTCTTGATGAATTCGTCGTTGGTCGGGTTCTTGATCGACTGGAAGTAGTTCCACGCCGCCAGGTGACCGACCAGCGGTTTCGTATCCACGCCGCGCAGTTCCTCTTCACCGACCGAGAAGGCGACCACCGGCACGTCGGTGGCCTTCAGCCCCTGGTTGCCGAGTTCCTTGTAGAACGGCACGTTGCTGTCGCCGTTGATGGTCGAGACCACCGCCGTCTTCTTGCCTTCGCTGGCGAACTTCTTGATCTTGGCGATGATGGTCTGGTAGTCGGCGTGCCCGAAGGGGGTGTATTCCTCGATGATGTCGGCGTCGGCCACGCCCTTGCTCTTCAAGAAGGCGCGCAGGATCTTGTTGGTGGTGCGCGGGTAGACGTAATCGGTGCCCAGCAGCACCCAGCGCTTGGCGTTGCCGCCGTCCTTGCTCATCAGGTATTCGACGGCCGGAATGGCCTGCTGGTTCGGCGCCGCGCCGGTGTAGAAGACGTTCTTGCTCAGCTCTTCGCCTTCGTACTGCACGGGATAGAACAGCAGGCCGTTGGTCTGCTCGAAGACCGGCAGCACGCTCTTGCGCGACACGCTGGTCCAGCAGCCGAAGGTGACGGCGACCTTGTCCTGGCTGATCAGCTGCTTGGCCTTCTCGGCGAACAGCGGCCAGTTCGACGCCGGGTCGACGACCACCGCCTCGAGCTTCTTGCCGAGCAGCCCGCCCTTGGCGTTGATCTCGTCGATGGCCATCAGCACGGTGTCCTTGAGCACCGTTTCGGAAATCGCCATCGTGCCGCTCAGCGAATGCAGCACGCCGACCTTGATGGTCTCCTGGGCCAGCGCCCAGGGTGTCAGGCCCAGGCCGGCGAGGCCCAGGGCAATGGCGGAAAGTGTCTTGCCGGTCTGGCGGCGGGTCGGGTGGGTCATGGGGGTCCTCGCTCCTGGTTGGGCTGTTTGGGTTGGGCTGTCGTCCAGCGTTGCCGTGCAGACTAGGCAGCCGCCGCCCCGCCCGAAATACGCCGGACGGCGTATGGGCGGGATGCGGCTGGCATGCGGGTCGGCCGGCCACCCGGGCGTGGCGCCAGCGCCGCGGCCGCTGCCGGTTAAATTCGATCCGATGCACCAGCCACTGACCGAAGGAAATGGCCGCGCGTGCGGGCATCACCGCGCCCTGCACGCGGGCGCGCGGCGCGCGCTGCCCGTCTGCTGGCGCGGCCTGCATGCTGGCGTGCTGGCGCTGCTGGCCTGGATGCTGATGGTCGGCCCGCTGCCCGCCGCGGCCGCGGACACCCTGCGCATCGGCGGCAAGCGCTTCACCGAGGCCTACATCCTCAGCGAGCTGATCGCGCAGACGGCGCGCGATGCCGGTGCCCCGGTCGAACTGCTGCCCGGGTTGGGCAACACCGCCATCGTCTACGCCGCGTTGCAGGCCGGGCGCATCGACGTCTATCCCGAATACACCGGCACCATCGCGCTGGAGATCGTTCGCGACCCCGGCGCCACGACGCTGGCGCAATTGCGCGACAAGCTGGCGCCGCTGGGCCTGGGGGTGGGTGTGCGCCTGGGCTTTCACAACGGCTACGCGCTGGCGATGCGCGACAGCGAAGCTGCACGGCTGGGCATCACGCGACTGTCCGACCTGCAGCGGCACCCGGCGCTGCGCCTGGGCCTGAGCAACGAATTCATCGGCCGCGCCGACGGCTGGCCGGGCCTGGCGCAGCGCTATGGCCTGACCCAGCGGCCGCAGGGCCTGGACCATGGCCTGGCCTACGACGCGCTGGCCGGCGGGCAGGTCGACGCCATCGACATCTACACCACCGACGCGCAGATCGCCCGCCGTGGCCTGCGCGTTCTGCAGGACGACGCCAACCACTTTCCGCGCTACGACGCGGTGCTGCTGTACCGGCTGGATGTGCCGCAGCGGTTTCCGCAAGCCTGGGCCGCTCTGCAGGCCCTGCAGGGGCGCATCGATGCGCCGGCGATGATCGCGATGAACGCGCGCGCCGAAGTCGACGCGGCCGGCTTCGACGTCATCGCGCGGGATCAGCGTGCGCGCCTGGCCGCGCCGGCGAACCCCGCGGCCAGCGCGACCCTGCCGTCCCCCGCTTCCGCCGCGTCCCCAGCGTCCCCCGCGGCACCCGCCGCCCGTGCTGCCGACCGCCCGGCGGGCGGCGGCGCCGGCCTGTGGGCGCGCCTGACCGGCCCCGACCTGCCGCGCCTGACCGCGCAGCACCTCGGCCTGGTGGTGTCGGCGGTGCTTGCCGCGGTGCTGCTCGGCGTGCCGCTGGCCACCTGGGTCGCGCCGCACGCCGGCGCGCGCGCGGTCGTGCTGGGCGCCACCGGCGTGTTGCAGACGATTCCGGCGCTGGCCTTGCTGGCCCTGCTGATCCCGCTGCTCGGGCGCATCGGCAGCGTGCCGGCGTGGGTCGCGCTCACGCTGTACGCGCTGTTACCGGTGATGCGCAACACCTGCACCGGCCTGGCCGGTGTGCCGGCCGGGCTCAAGCTGGCCGCGCAGGCGCTGGGTTTGACGGCAGGCCAGCGGCTGTGGTCGATCGAGCTGCCGCTGGCGCTGCCGGTGATCGTCGCCGGGGTGCGCACCGCCACCACGCTGGCAGTCGGCACGGCGACGATTGCGGCCTTCATCGGCGCGGGTGGCTATGGCGAGCGCATCGTCACCGGTCTGGCGCTCAACGACCACCAGCTGCTGCTGGCCGGCGCGATTCCGGCGGCCGCCCTGGCGCTGGTTTGCGAAGGGCTGTTCGGCTTGTTGGCGCTGACCTGGCGGCGCGGCGCCGCGTGACGGGGCCGGCGCGCGCGCAGCGTGCGGCCGACGTCAGAGCAAAACAGCGCTTCATTCGCGCCGCGGCGGTCCGATAACGGGCAGACAACCCTGAAACCGGAGACGCCCCATGCCCGCCACCGCGACCGCCCCCCCGTTCTCGTCCGCCAACCCGCACGCGCTGGCGACCATCCTGGAAGCCAGCGAGACCAAGCGCATCATCGCGTCGCGCGACATCTTCGACATCTCGGGCATCAAGCTGTGGGCGCGCGACATGCCGGTGTCGGGGGCGTTGCAGCGCAAGCTGCTCGATCGCCAGTTGCTCAACCCGCTGGAAACCTGCCTGATGGCCGAAGACGGCGTCACGGCGCACACGCTGGTGTCGGCCGTGCAGGCCCTGGTCGACGGCGTGCACCCGCTGGCCCCGCTGCTGCGCCCGCACGCAGCGCGCCTCGTCGCCGAGGTGGCCCACCTGCCGCTGCATTCGGTGGCCCAGTTGCTGCTGACCGCCGGCCAGGCCTCGCGCCCCGAATCTTTCGACCATGCGGTGCAGGCGATGGCACTGAACGGCGCGCTGATGATCGCCCACGGCGGTGGCACCGCCGAGCTGCGGATGGCCATGCTGGCCGGCCTGCTGCACGACCTGGGCGAGATGTACATCGACCCGAGCCACGGCGAAGCCGATGCCGATGGCGCGCTCGACTTCCGCAGCTACCAGCAGCTGGTGGTCCATCCGCACGTCGGCCAGCTGTTGCTGGCGCAGCTGACCAACTACCCGCCGAGCCTGGTGCGTGCCATTGCCGAGCACCACGAGCGCCTGGACGGCTCGGGTTACCCGCACGGCCTGCAGCGCGACGCCATCTCGCCGCAGGGCCGGCTGCTGGCGGTGACCGAGGCCACGCTGGCCGTGCTGCGCAGCGAGCGTCCCGATCTGGCGCGGGCCAGCGTGGCGCTGCGCGTGGTGCCGGGCGAATTCGACCTGGGCTGGATCGGCCCGATCGCCGCCGGGGCCGGCGCCGCGCCCGGCCTGCGCGCGCAGCACGACACGGCCGAGGTCCAGGCCCGCCTGGCGCGGCTGGACGACGGGTTGAAGGCCGCGCAGGACATCACCAGCGCACTGCTGCAGCGCGCCCAGACGCCGTCGATGAAGGACGCGCTGGCACTGACCCAGTTCCTGTTGAGCCGGCTGCGCAAGGGCTGGTATGCCAGCGGCCTGTGGAGCGTCGACGCCGTGGCGGCGCAGGACGCACCGGAAGTCGAGGCGATCGAGGACGAACTCTTCTACCGCCTGCGCTCGATCGACCGCGCCGCCCGCCTGCGGGCTGGCGAGGTGTCGCCGGTCGACGGCCAGCTGCTGGCCCTGCTCTGCGACTGCCTGGCCGACGCCGGGCAGTGACCGGCGCAGCGGGCGCAGGCGTGGCGCATCAGGCCCAGGGGCCTTCGATCAGCGCCCGCGCTTCGCGCACCGCCACGTCCCACATCGCCAACACATCGGCGTCGTCGCGCTGGTAGTCGCCGCCGAAGTTGCCGTCGCCGACCAGTTCGCGCGCGGCGGCCGGGGCCAGCGCGGCATAGCGCTGCGCATCGATCGGCATCTTGCGCGTCGTCTCGACATGATGAGGCCTGGCGCGGCCGGCGGCGTTGATGGATCGGCAAGCGCTGCGATCCCCGGATCCGCCAGCGGCGCCATCCCCGCCAGGCGCTAATCTCCGGCGCATGACCAGTGCGTCCGCCGCCGTCGAAGCCATCTACCGCCAGGACAGCCGTCGGATCTTCTCGATCCTCGTGCGCCTGCTGGGCAGCATGGACGCCGCGGAAGAAGCCCTGCACGACGCCTTCGTCATCGCCGCCGAGCAGTGGCCCGACACCGGTGTGCCGCAGAACCCGCTGGCCTGGCTGGTCTCGGCCGGCCGCTTCAAGGCCATCGACAAGATGCGCCGCAACGCGCGATTCGTCGCCTGGGACGACGCGGCCGAACAGGCCGAAGCCGTGCCCGACACCGCTGCCGGATGGGAGCAGCAATGGGACGAGCGCGATGGGATCGAGGACGACCGGCTGCGCCTGGTCTTCACCTGCTGCCACCCCAGCCTGGCCGAAGATGTGCGCATCGCGCTGACGCTGCGCGAGGTCTGCGGCCTGCCGACCGAGGCGATCGCCAGCGCGTTCCTGGTGCCCACGCCGACGCTGGCGCAGCGCATCGTGCGCGCCAAGGCGAAGATCAAGGCCGCGGCGATTCCTTACGAAGTGCCGGGCCCGGCCGAGCGGCCGCCGCGGCTGGCCAGCGTGCTGCGCGTGATCTACCTGGTCTTCAACGAAGGCTACTCGGCGCATGCCGGCGCACGCGGCCAGCACACGGATCTGGCCGACGAGGCGATCCGCCTGGCGCGCCTGCTGCACAGCCTGATGCCCGGCGAAGCCGAGGTCGCCGGGCTGCTGGCGCTGCTGCTCCTGCACGATGCGCGCCGCGCGGCGCGCAGCACGGCCGCCGGCGACCTGGTGCCGCTGGAAGACCAGGACCGCCGGCTGTGGGACCGGGCGGCGATCGACGAAGGCGCGGCGCTGGCGCTCCAGGCCCTGTCGATCCGCGGGCCGGGTGGTTTCGGCGCGTACGCGCTGCAGGCAGCGATCGCCGCGGTGCACGGCGAGGCCGCCAGCGCCGCGGACACCGACTGGCCGCAGATCGTCGGCCTGTACGACGCGCTGCTGCGCCTGGAGCCGAGCCCCGTCGTCGCGCTGAACCGCGCCGTGGCGGTGGCCATGCGCGACGGCCCTGAGGCCGGGCTGGCGCTGATCGAACCGCTGCTGCCGGCCCTGCCCGGCTACCACCTGGCGCCAGCCGCGCTGGCCGACCTGTGCCGCCGCGCCGGCCGCATCGACGAGGCGCGCGGCCACTACCGCACTGCCGCCGCGCTGGCCCGGCAGGAACCCGAACGGCGCTACCTGCTGCGCCGGCTGACCGAGGCCGGCGGCTGAAAAGTTTTTTTGCCGGCGTTGTCGAAACCGGCCGGCGCCATTCGATCAACAAATGCGCGCAACCCCGATCTACCCTGCCGACACCGAAAAGGACACCACCATGCCCACGCTGACCCCGTATGTCACCTTCGACCGCGACTGCCGCGCGGCCTTCGCCTTCTACGAGCAGGCGCTCGGCGCCGAGGTGCTGAACATGATGACCATGGGCGAATCGCCGATGGCCGAATCCTGCGGCGGCGCGGCGGCCGCCGACCTGATCATGCACGGCTGCCTGCGCCTGCCCGGCGGCGCGCTGCTCTACGGCAGCGACAGCCCGCCGCAGATGCCCTTCCAGGGCCGCCACGGCTTTCAGCTGGCGCTCGAGTACGACAGCGTCGACGCGGCGAGCAGCGCGTTCCAGGCGCTGATCGGCAACGGCGGGCAGGTGACGATGCCGCTGGCGCCGACCTTCTGGGCGCAGATCTTCGGCATGGGCGTCGACCGTTTCGGCGTCGCCTGGGCCATCAACGGCGCGCCGGCGATGTCGCCCGGGAAGCAGCCATGAGCCCGCCTGCCGCCGTGGACAACTCTGCACCGCAACCCGCAGCTTGCCCGATGACCGAGCCGACGCCGTTCGAGTTGGTGCTGACACGGACCATCGCCGTCACCCCCGACAAGCTCTTCCGCTGCTGGACCGAACCGGCGCTGATCGTCCAGTGGTTCACGCCCAGGCCATGGACCACGGTCAGCGCACAGACCGACGTGCGCCCCGGCGGCGCCAGCCTGGTCGTGATGCGCAGCCCCGATGGCCAGGAGGTCCCGAACCCCGCGGTGTACCTGGACGTGGTGCCGAACAAGCTGCTCGTCGCCACCGATGCCTACACCAGCGCCTGGGTGCCGTCGACCAAGCCCTTCATGACGCTGGTGCTGCGTTTCGACGACCTCGGCGACGGCCGCACGCAGTACACCGCGCGCGCGCTGCACTGGAGCGCGGCCGACCGCGATCAGCACGAGAAGATGGGATTCCACACCGGCTGGGGCCTGGCCACCGACCAGCTCGCCGAACTGGCGGCCAGGCTGTGAAGTACCTGTGCCTGGTCTATCTCGACGCCGAGCACTGGTCGGCGTGCAGCGACAAGGAGTGCTTCGACTATGTCGGCACGCTGGCCGCCGGCCGCCAGCTGCTGGCCGCCGAGCCGCTGCACCCGACGCACACCGCCACGACCGTCCGCGTGCGCGGCGGCCAGACGACGCTGTACGACGGCCCGTTCGCCGAGACCAAGGAGCAGCTGGCCGGCTTCTACCTGCTCGACGCCAAGGACCTGAACGAGGCCCTGCGGCTGGCCGCGGCGATCCCGCCGGCGCGCTACGGCAGCGTCGAGGTGCGGCCGGTGCGCGAGCTCGAGGTTGCCGGCCCGGCGGCGCCGGCTCCTGCCGTGCGCTGAGCGACGGACGCCCGCTGCGCAGCGCTGCGCAACGGGCAGAAACTCAGCGCGGCGCCGCGCGCAGTTCGAATTCCAGCGACGGGCAGTCCAGCAGCAGCGGCCGGTGTTCGGTGCGCGGGCGCGCGTTGCGCCGTGCGTTGCCGACCATCACGTCGTGCAGCAGCAACCGCGGCTCGACGCGGTAGCGGCCGGGCTGCGTCAGCTCGAACGCCTGACGCAGGTCGATGATGCCCTTCACGGATTGCCCGGCGGGCAGCGCCAGGTAGTCGGTGCTGTCGGGGTCGCCGCGCTTGGCCGTGGCGCCGCGGTAGGGCAGCAGCTTGTCATCGCGGCGCAGGCTGACGAACGGCCCGTACCAGCCTTCGACCGGCGTGCCCCAGGCCAGCACGCGCATCGGCTGGCGCGAGCCGTTGGCCAGCGTCCAGCGCAGCCGCAAGGGCTCGCCGACAGCGGCGCGGGCCGGCAGTTGCAATCCGCAATGCAGATTGGCCGGCTCGGGCGCGGCGGCCACCCCGCCTGCAGCGGCGGCCATGCCGAGGAGTGCCCGCCGCGTCGCACACGCGAAGCGCGCGAGCGTGGCCGGCGGTGCGGGAGGCGGGGGCGCGATGGTCAGGGGGATCGGGGCGGTCGGCATGGTCCGGGTCGAGATCGAGGCGGCGGTTGGATGAGAACGTCGACGGGCGCGCCGGTCAAAGATCGAAGACAGGATCGATCAAGGGATCGATGAACGATCGATGCAGGATCGCCGAGCGCCCCGCTGACAGCGTCGACGGACGCCGCACGGGACCGGCTTCTTACCCCGGGGCCGGCCGCAACGCATTGTCGACCGCCGTCCCGCGCGGCCGCTGGGCAAGCGGCAACGGTTTGTTCCAGCCGCCGGGCCGTGCGCCGGCCGCCCTGATATTTTCCTGATGGCCGGCGTGCTAGCTTGCGGCGCATGGCGACCCCGCATCCAGCGCAGGACCCTGCGCACCTCCCACCGCAGACACCACCGCAGACACCACCGCAGACACCACTGCAGACACCACTACAGGACCCAGCGCAGCCACC
>JANMAP010000281.1:0-6472 GCA_031359905.1 Burkholderiales bacterium
GAACTCGAAAATGCCAAGGCACGCTACCTCGGCAAGGCCGGCCGCGTGACCGAGCTGCTGAAGGCGCTGGCCAGCCTGACGGTCGACGAGAAGAAGGCCCGCGGCGCCGAGATCAACCAGGCCAAGGCGCAGATCGAAGCCGCGCTGCAGGCGCGGCGCGACAGCCTGGCCGACGCCGAATTGCAGGCCCAGTTGCAGGCCGAAGCGCTGGACGTGACCCTGCCCGGGCGCCGCCGCGGCACGGGCGGGCTGCACCCGGTCAGCCGGACGATCGAACGCATCGAGGCGATCTTCGGCTCGATGGGCTTCGACGTTGCCGAGGGCCCGGAGATCGAGACCGACTGGATGAGCTTCACCGCGCTGAACAACCCCGAGAACCATCCCGCGCGATCGATGCAGGACACCTTCTACGTCGATGTGAAGGACAGCGACGGCCGCTGGCTGAACCTGCGCCCGCACACCAGCCCGATGCAGGTGCGGTATGCACGCGCCCATGCGGCCAAGTACGTCAACGTCGACCCGATGCCGGAGATTCGCGTCATCGCTCCCGGCCGCACCTACCGCGTCGACAGCGATGCCACCCACTCGCCGATGTTCCACCAGTGCGAAGGCCTGTGGATCGGCGAGAACGTCAGCTTCAAGGATCTGAAGGTCGTGTTCACGGGGTTCGTTCGCGAGTTCTTCGAGACCGACGACTTCGACGTTCGCTTCCGGCCGTCGTTCTTCCCCTTCACCGAACCCAGCGCGGAGATCGACATCCAGTTCTCCAGCGGGCCGCTGGCCGGGCGCTGGCTTGAAGTGGCCGGCTCGGGCCAGGTGCACCCGAACGTGGTCCGCAACTACGGCCTCGACCCGGAGCGCCACATCGGCTTCGCCTTCGGCATGGGCCCCGACCGGCTGGCCATGCTGCGCTACGGCATCGACGATCTGCGCCTGATGTTCGACGGCGACCTGCGCTTCCTGCAACAGTTCAACTGACGGCCGCGAGACGACCCCATGCAATTCCCCGAGTCGTGGTTGCGCGAGTTCTGCAACCCGCCCTTGTCGACGCAGGCCCTGGCCGATCTGCTGACCATGGCCGGCCTGGAAGTCGAGGACGTGCGCTCGGTGGCGCCGCCGTTCAGCGGTGTGGTCGTCGCCGAGATCCTGAGCGCCGAAGCGCATCCGCAGGCCGACCGCCTGCGCGTGTGCACGGTGGCGGCTGGTGTGCATTCGGCCGCTGGTCCACTGCAGATCGTTTGCGGCGCGCCCAACGCGCGGGTCGGCATCCGCGTGCCGCTGGCGCTGGTCGGCGCCGAACTGCCCCCCGGCGCTGACGGCAAGCCTTTCAAGATCGGCGTCGGCAAGCTGCGTGGCGTCGAAAGCCTGGGCATGCTGTGTTCCGCCAAGGAACTGCAGATCGCCGACGACCACGGCGGGCTGCTCGAACTGCCGGCTGACGCGCCGATCGGCGCCAGCCTGCGCGACGCGCTGCGCCTGGACGACAGCATCTTCACGCTCAAGCTGACGCCCAACCTGGCGCATGGCCTGAGTGTCTACGGCATCGCCCGCGAGGTTGCCGCCCTGACGGGAGCGCCGCTGTGCACGCCAGTCATCCCCCCCGTGCCACCGACCAGCGACCAGCGGGTGCCGGTCGACGTCCAGGCCAGCGACCTGTGCGGCCGTGTTTCTGGCCGCGTCGTGCGCGGTGTGAACACCCGGGCGCCGACGCCGGCCTGGATGGTCGAGCGCCTGGCACGCTGTGGCCAGCGCAGCGTCAGCGCGTTGGTCGACATCTCGAACTACGTGATGTTCGAGTCCGGACAGCCGTCGCACATCTTCGATCTGGACAAGTTGCATGGCGGCCTCACGGTGCGCTGGGCGCGCCAGGGCGAGACGCTGAAGCTGCTCAACGGCAACACCGTCGAGCTCGATCCGCAGGTGGGCGTGATCGCTGACGACCAGGCGGTGGAATCGCTGGCCGGCATCATGGGCGGCGACGCCACCGCGGTCTCCAACGACACGCGTAACGTCTATGTCGAAGCCGCCTTCTGGTGGCCTGAGGCGGTGGCCGGGCGCTCGCGCCGTTACGCCTTCAACACCGACGCCGGGCACCGCTTCGAACGCGGTGTGGACCCGGCGTGCACTGCACTGCAACTCGAACGTATCACCCGGCTGATCATCGATATCTGCGGCGGCCCAGGCACGCGATGCGGCCCTGTCACCGACCAGCGGCTGCGTCTGCCCGAAGCCACCCCGGTCTCGCTGCGCGTGGCCCGCGCGAGCAAGGTGATCGGCATGCCGCTCAGTCAGGCGCAGTGCGCTGACGTCTTCCGCCGTCTGGGCCTGGACTTCGACGAGGCACGCGGCGTACTGACCGTTCGGCCACCGAGCTGGCGCTTCGACCTGCGCATCGAGGAAGACCTGATCGAGGAGGTCGCGCGCATCGTCGGCTACGACCAGCTTCCGACCCTGCCGCCATTGGCGCCCGTCACGCCGCGCATCCGCCGTGAAGCCCGCCGCAGCGCGCATGCGGTGCGCCGCCAGCTGGCCCAGCTTGATTACCAGGAGACCATCGGCTTCAGCTTCGTCGAAGCGCGCTGGGAGCACGAGCTGGCCGGCAATGCCAACCCGATCCAGCTGCTCAATCCGATCGCTGCGCCGCTGGCGGTGATGCGCTCCAGTCTGGTTGGCAGCCTCGTCGACGTGCTGCGCCACAACCTGGCACGTCGCCAGTCGCGGGTGCGCGTCTTCGAGATCGGCCGTGTGTTCTGGCGCGATGCGGCGGTGGCCGATGGCCCATTGAGCGTGGCCGGCGTCAACCAGCCGGTCCGTGTCGGCGGCCTGGCCTACGGGCCGGTCGACACGCAGCAATGGGGGCGCGCCGAATGCACCGTCGACTTCTTCGACGTCAAGGGCGACATCGAATCCCTGCTCGCCCCGCGCCGGGTGGCCTTCGTGGCCGACGGCCATCCCGCGCTGCATCCCGGGCGTTGCGCGCGGGTGGAGGTCGACGGACGAGCCATCGGACAGGTCGGCGAACTGCATCCGCGCTGGCGCCAGGCGTATGGCCTGCCGCAGGCGCCGGTCGTGTTCGAGCTGGATCTCGAAGCCCTGCTCGACCAGCTGGTGCCCAGCTTCGTGCCCGTGCCGCGACAGCAGCCGGTGTGGCGCGACCTGGCGGTGGTCCTGCGTGAGGGAATCGCATTCGATCAACTGCGCGCTGCCGTTCTTGCCGATGCCAGCGGGCTGATCCGTTCGGTGACGCTGTTCGATCAGTACAGGCCGGCGCAGGCGGGCGCAGGGATCGCCGCCGACGAGCGCAGCCTGGCGCTGCGCCTGGAACTGCGGGCCGACGACAACACGCTGACCGACGAACAGATCGACGCGGCGGTGCAGGCGGCCCTGACCCGGGTTCAATCCCAGCTTGGCGGGCGCCTGCGCGCCTAGAGGAAGACGAGACCCATGGACGACGACGACGCACGCAACGACCACGTGATCCTGCCCTCGCTGGAGACCCCGACCCTGACCAAGGCCGATCTGGCGGAGCTGCTGTTCGACCGCCTGGGCTTGAACAAACGCGAGTCCAAGGACATGGTCGAGGCCTTCTTCGACATCGTCCACGGCACGCTCGTCACCGGGCGGGACGTCAAGCTGTCGGGCTTCGGCAACTTCAACATCCGGCGCAAGGCGCCGCGGCCAGGGCGCAATCCGCGGACCGGTGAAGCCATCCCGATCAAAGCCCGCAACGTCGTCACCTTCCACGCCAGCCACAAGCTGAAGGCCATCGTGCAAGGTGACACTCCGCCCGATGAAGAGTTCGAGTAGAGTCTAGCTTTATTCATTGATCCCATTGATTTCAATGGAGAAAGCGCTCCCTGCGATTCCCGCCAAACACTACTTCACGATCGGTGAAGTGAGTGAGTTGTGCGCGGTCAAGCCGTACGTGCTGCGCTACTGGGAGCAGGAATTCACGCAGCTCAAGCCGATGAAGCGCCGTGGAAACCGGCGCTACTACCAGCACCACGAGGTGCTGCTGATCCGCCGCATCCGCGAGCTGCTCTACGACCAGGGGTTCACCATCAGTGGTGCGCGCAACCGGCTGACCGACGCCGCGGTGCAGGCGCGCCACCCCCCAGGGACTGCAGCCATGTCAGCTACCGCAGCCGCCGCGGCCGCGGCAGCGCCTACGGTGGCCGTGCTGTCGGTGGCCGTGTCCGATGAGGGCGAGGGCATGGCGGTCGAGATCGACGAGACGATGGACCGGACGATGGTCGCGCGCATCGGTGACGACATCGGCCCGGAACAGTTGCGCGCCGAGCTGCTCTCGATCCGCGACCTGCTCAGTGCCTGATCGCCGCAAGGCCGCACCGTATAATCTGGCGCTCCGTCGGGGTGTAGCGCAGCCTGGTAGCGCACTTGCATGGGGTGCAAGGGGTCGCGAGTTCGAATCCCGCCACCCCGACCAAATTGAATCAACGGCTTGGCTCTCACAAAGGGTCAGGCCGTTTGGCTTTGTGGTCCCTCGGATGCCATTGCGATGCCTGTTGCGGGCCAGATAGACCAGCTTCGTCGACGGCTGCGCGAGCAGGGCGCCTTGCCGGTTCACGAAGCGCGTTTGATGCGCGTGTGGACCCAGGCGCTGGACCTGCGCGCCGGACGACATTTGCCGGAACACTTTCTGCCGCTGCGAGTGCGTGAGGGGCTCGAAGCGCTGCTGGCTGAATTGTCGTCATTGGTCACGCTGTGCTCGGCCCATGACGCCAGCGATGGCGCCACACGCCAGCTGCTGCGTCTGTCCGACGGCCAGACGATTGAAAGCGTGCTGCTGCCGCGCGGCGGCCTGTGCGTCTCCAGCCAGGTCGGTTGTGCGGTCGGCTGCGTCTTTTGCATGACTGGCCGTGATGGCCTGCTGCGCCAGCTCAGCGATGCCGAAATCGTTGCCCAGGTCGCGCTGGCACGCCGGCAACGGGCGGTGAAGAAGGTCGTCTTCATGGGCATGGGCGAGCCGGCGCACAACCTGGACAACGTGCTCTCGGCGATCCAGCTGCTGGGCACCGCCGGCGCCATCGCGCACAAGAACCTGGTCTTCTCGACGGTCGGGGATCTGCGCGTCTTCGATCGCCTGCCGGCCGAGCGCGTCAAGCCGGCGCTGGCCGTGTCGCTGCACTCCACGCGCGCCGAACTGCGCGCGCGCCTGCTGCCGCGTGCGCCGGCGTTGTCGATCGACGAGCTGGTGTCTCGCGCCGAACACTACGCGCGCAGCACGGGCTACCCCATTCAATACCAGTGGACGCTGATCCAGGGTGTCAACGACGGCGACGACGAGATCGACGGCATCGTCGGCCTGCTGGCCGGGAAACGGGCGATCATGAACATGATCCCGTACAACCGGGTCGACGGCCTGACCTTCGAGCGCCCGTCGGCCGAGCGCGCTGCCGAGATGGCGCTGCAGCTCAACCGCCGTGGCGTGCTGACCAAGCTGCGCCAATCGGCCGGGCAGGACGTCGACGGCGGCTGCGGCCAGTTGCGTTCGCGAGCCGGGGCAACCGACGTCCAGACGATACGTCTGCCAACGCCGGGGCATCAACGCGGCCCGCTGGGGGCCGCGTGAAGCGGGCGGGGTGCCTTACTGCGACGCCGCCGATGCCGCCGGCTCGGCGGCCGTGCTCGCCATCGGCGCAGCGGCCGGGGCGGTCATCCCGCTGATGGCAGCGCTGGGCGCCGCCGTGCTGGGCGCTGCACCTGGTGCGCCGGCCGCGGCTTGACCGGTGCCGTTGGCCATCGGCAGCAGCGGCACGATCAGCAGCGCGACGATGTTGATGATCTTGATCAGCGGGTTGACGGCCGGTCCGGCGGTGTCCTTGTAGGGATCGCCGACGGTGTCGCCGGTGACGGCCGACTTGTGGGCTTCGCCGCCCTTCTTGTGCAGCACGCCGTTGCTGTCGGTGAAGCCTTCTTCGATCAGCTTCTTGGCGTTGTCCCAGGCCCCGCCGCCGGTGCACATGCTGATGCCGACGAACAGGCCGGTGACGATCGTGCCCATCAGCAGCCCGCCCAGCGCGGCCGGCCCGAGCAGCATCCCGACCAGGATCGGTGCGGCCACCGGCAGCAGCGACGGCACGACCATCTCCTTGATCGCCGCCGTGGTCAGCATGTCGACCGCGGCGCTGTAGTCGGGCTTGCGCTTGCCGGCCATGATCTGGCCGTCGGCGAACTGCTTGCGCACTTCCACCACCACCGCGCCGGCCGCGCGGCCCACGGCTTCCATGGCCATGGCGCCGAACAGGTAGGGGATGAGGCCGCCGATGAACAGGCCGACGATCACCTTGTGGTCGCTCAGGTCGAAGGTCAGCACCATGCCACGCGCTTCCAGCGCATGCGTGTAGTCGGCAAACAGCACCAGCGCCGCCAGGCCGGCCGAGCCGATGGCGTAGCCCTTGGTCACCGCCTTGGTGGTGTTGCCCACGGCGTCCAGCGGGTCGGTGATGTC
>JANMAP010000308.1:0-4304 GCA_031359905.1 Burkholderiales bacterium
CGCGCTGGCGCTCCGATTGCGGCAAGACGGCATTGACGAATCGGCCATGGACGCAGCGCGCCCGGCCCCGAAAATGGAGGCATCCTCCAGCCATGGGTGCAGCCCACGAAAGCCGATGATGTCCGCGCGAACACTCCCGCAACGTATCGAAGGCTATGGTGACGTCGTCGCCTACGCCGGGGCCTGTCTGCCGCCACCGATGCGAGCCCCGGCCGGTCCGCGCACGTCTGTGGGGAACGACTCCGCCAAGCTGCTCGCCGACATCGCCGCCGCATTCGACGCCTGCGGCATCCGGGATGGCGCGACGCTGTCGTTCCACCATCATCTGCGCAACGGCGACGCGGTTCTCAACCTGGTGCTGGACGAGGCGGCGCGGCGCGGCCTGCGTGGATTGACGGTCGCGGCCAGTTCGCTGTTTCCGGTGCACGAACCGCTCGTCGGTCACATGCACAGCGGCGTGGTCGGCCGCATCTTCACCGCCTACATGTCCGGCCCGGTGGCCGACGCGGTGTCGCGCGGGGTCCTGCCGGTGCCGGTGGTGATGCAGACGCACGGTGGCCGCGCGCGGGCGATCGAATCGGGCGAATTGAGGATCGACGTGGCGTTCGTCGCGGCACCCGCGGCAGACCGCTGCGGCAACATCAACGGCGTCGACGGTCATGCGGCCTGCGGCGTGCTCGGCTATGCCATGGTCGACGCGCAGCACGCGCAGCATGTGGTCGCGGTCACCGACCACCTGGTCCCGTATCCGGCCTGTCCGATCGCCATTGCGCAGGACCATGTCGATTTCGTCGTGCAGGTTGCGTCGATCGGCGACCCGAGCGGCATCCTCTCGGGCACCACCCGGCCGACCGGCGATCCGGTCGGTCTCGAAATCGCCGCGATGGCGACGCGGGTGATCGAGGCGTCGGGCCTGCTCGTCCCGGAGTTCTCGTTCCAGACCGGCGCGGGCGGTGTCTCGCTGGCCGTCGCGGCGCGGCTGCGCGAGTCGATGCGCGCGCGCGGCGTGCAGGGCAGCTTTGCTGCCGGCGGCGTGACCGGCTACCTCTGCGACATGCTCGACGAGGGCCTCTTCCGCACCATCCTCGATGTGCAGTGCTTCGACCTGCAGGCAGTCGACTCCTATCGCCGCGATCCGCGTCACATGGCGATGTCGGCGTCGCTCTACGCCAACCCGCACAACCGCGGCGCGGTGGCGCAGCAGCTGGACGTGATGATCCTCGGCGCGGCCGAGGTCGACCTCGACTTCAACGTCAACGTGACGACCGGCAGCTCGGGCCGCATCCTCGGCGGCTCCGGCGGCCATGCCGACACGGCCGACGGATCGAAGCTGGCCATCGTCACCACCAAGCTCGCGGCTGGCGGCACGGCGAAGATCGTCGAGCGCGTCGGCTGCATCACGACGCCCGGCGCCACGATCGATGTCGTCGTCACCGAGGCCGGCATCGCAGTCAACCCGCGGCGCGACGATCTGGCACGACGGCTGAAGGACGCCGGGCTCACCGTTCGCAGCATCGAAGCGCTGTGCGAGGCCGCTGGCCCGCGGGCCGCCCCGTTGCAGCGCGCCGCCGCCGACAGCGGGCGCATCGTGGCCGTCGTCGAGTACCGCGACGGCTCGGTGATCGACGTGGTGCGTCGGGTCGGCTGACTCGGCGTTTAGCGCCGGTCGGTCACCAGCGCGTCCGCGAACTCGGCCCGGAGCGCCGCGCCGTGCTGGTCGAGCACTGGCGCTGGCGGGAACCTGTCCGCGTCCCACCCGGTCGTCCAGGGCGGCGCCGGGATCTCGACCGTGCGGTCACCCACCGGCATGCGGCGCGTGCGCAGCTGCGGGTGTTCGATCAGGTCGTGCACCGAGTTGACGCTGCCGAAGGCGGTCTGTGCCTGCATCAGCCGGTCGATCACATCGCCGCTGGGCAAGGCAGCGAAGGCCTCGGCGACGGTGCTGTCGACGAACGTGCGGTGCACGACGCGCGCCGCGTTGCTCGCGCAGCGCGGGTCGTCCGGCAGCGCCGGCTGGCGCAGCACGTGGCGGCAGAAGTCGGCCCATTCGCGCTCGTTCTGGATCGAGATCACGATCTCGCGTCCATCGGCACAGGTGAACGCGCCGTACGGTGCGATGCTGGGGTGCTTCAGGCCGACCCGTTCTGGCGCCTGGCCGCCATAGCGCGCCTGCAGGTAAGGCACGCTCATCAACTCGGCTGCCGATCCGAACAGCGACACCTTGACTTCCGATCCCTGTCCGGTGCGCGCACGTCGCAGCAACGCCTGCTGAATGCCGACCAGTGCGTTCAGACCCGCATTGATGTCGCACAGCGACACGCCGATGCGGCCCCACTCGCCGGGCGCGCCGCTCACCGACACCAGGCCGCTCTCGGCCTGCACCAGCAGGTCGTAGGCCTTGGCCTTGACCATCGGCCCGTGCTCGCCGTAGCCGCTGATGTCGCAGGTGATCAGCCGCGGGTGCCGGGCGCGCAGCGCCAGCGTGCCCAGGCCCAGCCGCTCGGCGGCGCCCGGGGCCAGGTTCTGCAGGAACACGTCGGCAGACGCCACCATGCGCTCCACCAGGACCAGATCGTCGGCGCGTTTGAGGTCGAGCGCGATCGATTCCTTGCCGCGGTTGATCCACACCCAGTACGACGATTCGCCGTGCACGGCACGGTCGTAGCCGCGAGCGAAGTCGCCTTCGGGGCGCTCGATCTTGATGACCCGCGCGCCGGCGTCGGCGAGCCGGCTGCTGCAGTACGGCGCGGCCACCGCCTGCTCGAGCGCGATCACGAGAATGCCGTCGAGCGGGCGGGGTGCGGCCTCGGCGTCGGAGTGGCCGGGATGGCTGGCCACGGGGGGTGCGGTCATGGCGGTCCTCGGTGCAGGAAGCTCGCGGAAATTGTGGGAGGACCGCCCCCCGGCATGGAATTGCCGATGTGCGAATTCAGCGTTGCGGCGGCCGCAAGCCGCCCGTTGCCGGCTGCTGAAGGCTGCATGAACGCCTTTCGAATTGCCGCGTCGTGCCGGGATCGCGATAGTCCCGTCGGAACCAGACCCACATCAACACCAAGACGGAGACGACCATGATCCCCTTCCCGCTTCGCCGACACCTCGCCCTGGCCACCGTCGGCTCTGCACTGCTCGTTGCGCTGCCCGCCGCGGCGCAGGAACGCACGATCAAGATCTATGGCCTCGGCGCGAAGAGCGGCGTGGTGCGCATCTTCGGCTTGAACAGCGAAGCCGCGATGAAGGCCGCCGCCGAGCAGATCAACAAGGCCGGCGGCGTGACGATGGGCGACGGCGTGAAGGCCAAGCTCACCATCGAGTACCTCGACGACCGCTGCAGCGCCGAGGAAGGCATCAATGCGCTGCGCCGCATCGCCTCGCAGAACGACGCCATCGTTGCTGTCGGGCCGACCTGCAGCAACGTCGCCGAGCCGGTGTTCGGCATCCTGCAGAAGAAGGTTGGCGATGCCAGCGACACCGGGCTTCAGTTCCCGCTGTACACCGATGTCGCCGCAAAGGGCGGCCTGGCCGCGATGTCGCAATGGGCGTTTCGCAATGTGCCGAGCGAAGCGGCGATGTACGCCAGCCTGTTCGACTGGCTCAAGACCACGCAGCCGGCCGCCAAGACCTTCTGGGGCGGCGTCGAAAAGGATTTCGCGCACAGCAACGCGACCTACAACACGATGAAGGACATCGCCGCCAAGGCCGGCTTCGCGGTCCAGGGCCAGAGCGAATGGCTGCTTGCCGACACGACCTTCTCGACCCAGGTGCGAGAGATGAAACGCGCCAACGCCGACATCGTCGCAATCTCGGCACATCCGTTCACGACCTGCGGCGTGCTCAAGGAGATGCAGCGCCAAGGCGTCAAGCCCAAAGTGCTGGTGGGTCTGACCAGTTCGTCGAGCATGGAGACGCTGCAGGGATGCAGCGCGCAGGCCGAGGGGATCCTGATCCCGACCAGCTTCGCGCCGGTGACGCCCGAAGCGAAGAATGCTGCCGACACGGTCCTGGCTGACGGAACCAACATGGACCTGCACAACGCCGCCGCATGGGAAAACATCTACACCCGGAAGGATCTGATCGAGACGAACAAGATCGTCGGCAAGCCCGAGACGGTGCAGGCGGACCGGCTGAAGATGCGCGACGCGCTCGCGTCGCTCAAGCAGACCCAGGGCTTGCTCGGCCCGGTCGGCCGCGGCGCGGACCGCGAGGCGATCAAGCCCTTTCTGTTCGTGCAGGCCAAGAGCGGGCAGTGGACGGTGGCGTACCGCCCCGCCGCGCAGTGATCGAGTGAACGGAACCCGCGATGTCGC
>JANMAP010000365.1:0-10298 GCA_031359905.1 Burkholderiales bacterium
CCCCCGGGCTCGAACGCTCCCCCTCGGGGGGACGACGCCGCAGGCGTCTCGGGGGTTTCATCTCGGCGGTTCGATCCGCTCGATCTGCAGCCGCGCCAGGGTGAGGTTGGTGTGCGCGGTCTGCAGCACCACGAGCAGCACGATGCCGGGGTGGCCGGGCACGGGCCGCAGCAGCAGGTGGTTGCTGGCGGTGGTCAACCCGGCCTCGGGGGGCATCGTGCCCACGCCCAGGGCGCGCGTGGCCTCGGCCATCGCATTCATCAATGCCGCGCCTTGCTGCGCCAGGCGTTCGCCGGTGGGCAGGCCGCCGGCATGGGCCAGCGGCTGGGCCAGGTGCAGGTCGAACACGCAGCAGCTGACAACGCCCTTGATCAGCGCGCAGCGATCGACGTAGTCGGGCCAGGCCACCGCGCCGGGCACCGGCATCGGCAGTGGCACGGCCAGGGGCTGACGCAGCAGCGGGGCCATGCGCGGCGCGATCGCGCTGGGCGGTGGCGCTTCGGCGGCGTCGTGCAGGCCCATCGGCTCGGTGTCGACTTCTTCCGGCGGGTCGTTGGTCGCTGGCGCTGGCAGGTCCTGGTGGATGCCGCTGTTCAGCACCCGCTCGCCGTCGGGCCGGCTCTGCTGGCGGTTCCAGGCGCCGCTGATGTAGTCCCAGACCTGTTCCGGCCTGCTGGCGCGTGGCGTGACGTGCACGCCGACCTCGCTGGTGCCGGCCAGTAGCAAGCCCTGCGCGGCCAGCGCCGTGCCCGACCCCAGCGGCACCAGCAGCATGTCGCGGTTGGGCCAGGGGCCTTGCGCGATGGCGGCCTGCAGCGGGGCCAGTCCGGCGCTCAGCGCGTGCGGCGGCAACTCGCCGACCAGCAGCACGCCGATTCGGCTGAAGGCCAGCAGCGTGCGGGCCATCTGCTGGCGCGCCTGGCTGTCGGCCGCCACGTCCGTGGAATACACGCGCACCATGCTGCCGTCGGCCAGCAGCACTTCGACAAATTGCAGCACCGCCAGCGCCTGGCCCTGACCCTGGCGGCGCACGGACAGCTTTTGCACCCGCCCCTTGGCCGCGCTGGCCAGCCCGGCGAGCAGGCGCAACGAGCCGCTGGTGCCGATGTCGTGCAAGGCAACGAACTCCGGCGCGAGGGCCTGCAGTTCGCGCTGCAAGGCGCTCGCCGCGTCGCCGCTGACGAAGAGTTCGACCTGGTCATCGCCGACGCGTCGGCCGACATCGCGTAGGCCCTGCCCGAGATACGCTTCGCTGTCGCCGATGATCTGCGTCGCCGGCGCATGGATGTCGTCGCTGCGCGTCATCACCGTCGTCTGGGGCCAGGGGGGCGCGGGGTGGTTCATGTCGGCGCGGTGCGGCAGGGCGGAACGGGGCGGTGGCTGGGTGTCAGAGCCGTTCGATCATAGGTCGCGGCGCCTTCGCTGCGCTGCCCCACGGCGGGCATATTGCGCAGCACGTCTCCGTAGAATGCAGCGGCCCGAGGTTGCCGTGGGCAGGCGCCCGCACCCCTTCGCCATGACCCAGACTTCTTCCGCACGACCCGAGGCACCGGTGGTCATCGTCGGCGCCGGCCTCGGCGGCCTGGCAGTGGCCCTGCAGTTGGCCGACCGCATGCCGGTGGTCGTGCTGGCCAAGCGCGCCTTGACCGAGAGCGCCACCGCCTGGGCCCAGGGCGGCATCGTCGGCGTGCTTGGCGACGACGACAGCATCGACAGCCATGTGCGCGACACGCAGGACGCCGGCGCCGGGCTGGTCGACGAGCACACCGCGCGCTTCATCGCCGAACACAGCGCGCGGGCCATCCAATGGCTGGTCGACGCCGGCGTGCCGTTCTCGCCCGACCCCGCCGGCCCGCTGGGCTTGCACCTGACGCGCGAGGGCGGCCACGCGGTGCGCCGCATCGCGCACGCCGCCGACGCCACCGGCAAGGCCATCCACGACGCGCTGCTCGAGCGCGCCCGCGTGCATCCGAACATCACGCTGCATGAACGCTGGATGGCCGTCGACCTGGTGACCTCGCGCCATCTCAAGATCAAGGAGCCGCAACGCTGCTACGGGGTCTATGCGCTCGACATGGACGGCCGCAGGGTCGAAACCCTGCCGGCGAGCGCGGTGGTGCTCGCCACCGGCGGCGTCGGCAAGGTCTACCGCTACACCAGCAATCCCGACACCGCCACTGGCGACGGCATCGCGATGGCCTGGCGCGCCGGCTGCCGGGTCGGCAACATGGAATTCATCCAGTTCCATCCGACCTGCCTGTACCACCCGCAGGAGCGCAGCTTCCTGATCACCGAGGCGCTGCGCGGCGAGGGCGCGTACCTGACGCTGCCCAGCGTCGGGCCGGGCGACCCCGGGGGCACGCGCTTCATGGCGCAACACGACGAACGCGGTGAATTGGCGCCGCGCGACATCGTCGCTCGGGCCATCGACTTCGAGATGAAGAAACATGGCCTGGACCATGTCTGGCTCGACGCCCGCCACCTCGGCGAAGTCTTCCTGAAGGAACACTTCCCGACCATCCACGCGCGCTGCCTGCAACTCGGCATCGACATCGCCCGCCAGCCGATTCCTGTCGTGCCCGCGGCGCACTACACCTGCGGCGGCGTGGTCACCGATCTCGAAGGCCGCACCGACCTGCCCGGCCTGTACGCTGTCGGCGAGACCAGCTACACCGGCCTGCATGGCGCCAACCGGCTGGCCAGCAATTCGCTGCTCGAATGCGTGGTCCTCGGCCGGACCTGCGCCGAACACATCCTGGCCCACGCCGGCGCGCCGCCGCCGCGCCTGCCGGCATGGGACGAAAGCCAGGTCGAGGACCCCGACGAGCAGGTCGTCATCGCGCACAACTGGGACGAGTTGCGACTGCTGATGTGGAACTACGTCGGCATCGTCCGCACCACCAAGCGACTGGAGCGTGCGCTGCACCGGATCAAGCTGCTGCGCGGGGAGATCGACGAGTACTACGCCAACTTCCGCGTCAACCGCGACCTGCTCGAGCTGCGCAACCTGGTGGTCTGCGCCGAGCTGATCGTGCGCAGCGCGCTGCGCCGGCACGAAAGCCGCGGCCTGCACTTCAGCCGCGACTTCCCGCACACCCTGCCGGTCAGCTTCCCGACCGTGTTGACGCGGATGGCCAAGAGCGAACGTTGACCGCCGGCCGGCCGTCGCGCGCTCAGCTGAAGGTGCCGAAGTCGGTCATCGGCATGCTTTCGATGCGCGCGCGGCCCTGGCTCTTGGCGCTGTACAGCGCGCGGTCGGCACGCGACAGCAGTTGCTCCAGCGTGTGGCCTTGCGTCGGGAACACGGCGATGCCGGCGGAGAACGAGCAGCTCGGCAGCCGGCGGCGGCCGATGTCCTGGGTCTGCGCGCGGTAGGCAGCGAGCAGCCGCGACAGCATCGCCTGGGCGCCTTGTGCATCCAGGTCGGGCATCACCACGACGAACTCCTCGCCGCCGTGGCGGCAGACCACATCGCTGCGCCGAAGCATCTGCGCCAGCAGCCCGGCAAAGCGCTGCAACACGGCGTCGCCCGCATGGTGGCCGAAGGTGTCGTTGAGCAGCTTGAAGTGGTCGAGGTCGATCAGCACCACCGACAACGGGCTGTTCTGGCGCCGCGCCAGTGCAATCAATCCGGGTGCGATCTCGAACAGATAGCGGCGGTTGTGCAGGCCGGTCAGCGGGTCGCGAAGCGCCTGCTCGCGCAGCTTGGCGTGCAGCATCTCGGCTTCGGCGACCTTGGCGCGCAGGGCTTCGTTGAGTTGCTCCAGGCGCCGCCGGTCGTCCTCGACACTGCGCTGTGAATCCAGCGCCATGTCGCGCTCGCGCTGGGCCTGGGTCAGATCGTGCCGCGCCTGCAGGGCGATGTGGCGGGCGCGGGCGCTGCGGCCGACGAGTTGTTCGTACAAGGCCTGCGCGCGGCGCACGAAGGCCAGCGCGGCGTGGCTGTCGCCGACCGCCTCGCAGGCGTCGGCGGCGGCGCGCAACAGCTCCATCATCTCGTAGGGCTGGTCGCTCAGGCGGCGTCGTTCGCGGTCGCGCAGCGTGGTCTCGGCGACGTCGCGGGCGCGCGCCGCATCGCCGCGGGCCAGATGGCAGCGTGTCTGCAACCAGGCCCACAGCGTGACGCCGTCGCCGTCGCCGACCGCACTGGTCGCCCCGCGGTCGAGGTAGCGCTGCGCGGCGTCGATTTCGCCGGCCGACAGATGGCCCAGCGCCAGCGGCAGGGCATAGCGCTGCAGGGTGTCGGGGATCAACTCGTCGGGATGTTGGACCAGGAACTCGACCATCGCCCGTGCCTGCTCGGGCAGGCCGCTGGCGTGGTAGGTCACGATCAGGTTGACCGCCGAGGTCACCAGACTCTGCTTGACACCGGCTTCGCGCGCCGCGTGGAAGGCCTGTTCGCTGAGCTCGCGCGCGTGGTCCAGGTTGTACAGATCCTGGTGGTAGCCGCCGAGGTTGCTCAGCGCGGTGATGCGCGCGCCCAGATGGCCGCTGCCCAGCGCTTCGGATGCTGCGGCGTGGAAGTGGCGCAGCGCTTCGTCGCTGCGCCCCAGCAGCTTGGCGGTGATGGCCCGCGAGTTGTGGGCGATGAAGCGGTCGAGGGCGGTCAGCTGCAGGCCGCAGCGGCCGTCGATTTCGGCCTGCAGGCGGGCCGATCCGGCGTAGTCGCCGGCGCGGCGCAACTGGATCGCCTGAACCTCGTCGCACAGCGTCAGTCCGCGGGCGTCGCCGGCGGCGTTGAACAGCGCCCGCGCCCGCGCCAGTGCCTGCAACGCCAGGTTGACGTCGCCGATGCGGATCTCGGCCAGCGCGACATGCAGCCAGCCCGGGCCGGCGTCCGTTCCACCCAGCGCGGCGATGTGGTGGCCGATCTCGCGCGCCCGCAACGGGTCGAGGTAAGCGTGGTGCCAGGCCTGGGCGATCAGCCCATCGGGGCCGTCCAGAACCTCGGCCACAGGGGTTTCGAAATCAACCACGGGCGCGCATCGCCGTGCGGGCCTGGACGAAGCCGAAGGCGTAATCGACGGCGTCGTGCAGGTCACGATCGCTGTCGCCGCGTTCGCGTTCGCTCAGGTAGAACACGTAGTCGACCTCGTGGCGGATGTAGCGCGGCGGCAGGCGGTTCAGGGCCACGCAGGCGACGTCGGCCAGCAGTTCGGCGTTGCTGCCGATGCCGGGATAGCGCTCGGCGTGGCGCAGCACGGCGTCCTGGACGGCACGTTCGTTGTGGTTGCGGACGGACGAGAAGTCGGCGTTCATCAGGGCTCTCCGCCCTGCGTCGAGGGCTGTCCCCTTTTATCGGCTGGCCAGCGGCCGGCTGTAGCCCCGGCGATCTTCCCTTCGGCTGCAGCAGCCGCCGCGGGGGCCGCTGGCGGCGCCCCCTCGAGAGGGCAGCGCCGCAGGCGCTCCGGGGGTGTTCCCGTTCAGGACGCGCCGATCTCGGGCACGAAGCCGCGGCGCGGCTGGGCGATGCTGCCCGGGTGGCGTTGCACGAAGTCGAGCATGCGTTCGATGCAGCCCAGTGCCTGGCTGCGCACCGGCTCGGGCACCAGCACCTCGCCGCGGCCGCTGTCCAGGCAGGCCACCACGCCCTGCAGCGCGTTCATCGCCATCCACGGGCAATGCGCGCAACTCTTGCAGGTGGCGCTGGTGCCGGCGGTCGGTGCTTCGATCAGCGTCTTGCCCGGCGCGAGCTGGCGCATGCGGTGCAGGATCCCGTTGTCGGTGGCCACGATGTAGGTCTGCGCGCTGCCCTGGACCACCGCGTTGAGCAGCTGGGTCGTGCTGCCCACCACGTCGGCCTGGGCGACCACGCTCTGCGGTGATTCCGGGTGCACCAGCACCTGCGCGCCGGGATGGTCGCGGCGCAGCAGGTCGAGTTCCAGGCCCTTGAACTCGTCGTGCACGATGCACGCGCCGTTCCACAGCAGCATGTCGGCGCCGGTCTGCTCCTGGATGTAGCGGCCCAGGTGCTTGTCCGGCGCCCAGAGCACCTTGTGGCCCTGGTTCTTCAGGTGCTCGACGATGGCCAGCGCGCAGGAACTGGTGACCATCCAGTCGGCGCGCGCCTTGACCGCCGCGCTGGTGTTGGCGTAGACGACCACCTGGCGGTCGGGGTGGGCATCGCAGAAGGCCGCGAAATCGGCCGGCGGACAGCCCAGGTCGAGCGAGCAGGTGGCATCGAGATCGGGCATCAGGACACGTTTGCCGGGCGACAGGATCTTGGCGCTCTCGCCCATGAAGCGCACGCCAGCGACGACCAGCGTCTGCGCCGGGTGGTCACGGCCGAAGCGGGCCATTTCCAGCGAATCGGCGACGACGCCGCCGGTTTCCAGGGCCAGATCCTGCAGGTCGCCGTCGACGTAGTAATGCGCCACCAGCACCGCGTCGTGGGCCTTCAGCAAGGCGGCGGCGCGGGCCTTGACGGCGCTGCGTTCGGCCGGCGACAGCGCAGCCGGAACGCGTGCCCAGGCCTGCCCGGTGCTGCAGCCGCCCTGGGCGTCCTGGCGTGTGTAGTCGAAGAGGACTTGGGTCATGGTCGGGCGGGCCTCCGGCCCGCGGCGGGGCCGGGGACCTTGTCGTGGTGCATGCCGCGGCCCAGCCGCGGCGGAACGCACATGGTACGGCGCTGGTGCACGCTGCGCGTGGTGGCCGTTAAGCTTGCCCCCATGCGTCTCGCCACCACCGCGGCATCCGCTGCGACCCCCATGCCCGCGCGCGCCGACTTCGCCGTCATCGGTCTGATCGGTCTGGCGCACGGCACCTCGCACTTTTTTCACATGTTGCTGCCGCCGCTGTTTCCGGCGTTCATCCGCGACTTCGGGCTGAGCTACTCGCAGCTCGGGCTGCTGGTCACGGTGTTCTTCGTGATCTCCGGCGTCGGCCAGGCCCTGGCTGGTTTCGTGGTCGACCGCATCGGCGCCCGGCCGGTGCTGTTCGCCGCGATGGCGGCGTTCTTCGCCGCGTCGCTGGCTGCCGCCGGGGCCCAGGGGTATGGCGGGCTGCTGCTGGCCGCGGCGCTGGCTGGTCTGGGCAATGCGCCGTTCCATCCGGCGGACTTCACGATCCTCAACAAGCGCGTCTCGCCGCCGCGCCTGGGCCATGCCTTTTCGGTGCACGGCATCACCGGCAACCTGGGCTGGGCGGCAGCGCCGTTGTTTCTGGTCGGGATGTCGACGCTGGGCGGCGGTTGGCGCGTGGCCTACCTCGGCACGGCGATCCTGGCGCTGGCGGTGCTCGGCGTGCTGCTGCTGCATCGCGAGACCTTGGACGACCGTCGCGGCGCCTGGGCCCACGAACCGCCACCGTCGGCGTCCGGGGGCGCGACGCGGCCGGCGCCGGCCGAGCATCCGCTGGCCTTCCTGCGCCTGCCGTCGATCTGGATGTGCTTCTCGTTCTTCTTCTGGACCACCGCCGCGCTCAGCGCGATCCAGAGCTTTGCCGGCCCGGCGCTGGCGCGCATGTACGGGCTGCCGCTGTCGGCGACGACCTTCGTGGTCACCGGCTACATGGTGTGCGGCGCGCTCGGCATGCTGGTGGGCGGTTTCGTCGTGGTCCGCGTGCAGCGGCTGGAACGCAGCATCGCCGCGGCGATGGTCGGCGCCGGCTTGCTGCTGCTGCTGGTGGCCAGCGGGCTGCTGCCGCCGCTGGCCGCCGCGCTGGTGGCGTCGCTGGCCGGCTTCGGCACCGGGCTGGCTGGGCCGTCTCGCGACATGCTGATCAAGCGTGCTGCGCCCCCGGGGGCCACCGGGCGGGTCTACGGCGCGGTGTATTCGGGGCTCGACGTGGGCTTCGTGCTGGGCGCGCCGGTCTTCGGCTGGCTGCTCGATCATGGCCAGCCGCAAGCGGTGTTCGTCGGTGCGGCACTGACGCTGCTGCTGGGTGTGGCGTCGGCCGGTCTGGTCGCCGCGCGCACGCGTGCGGCTGCCGTGCTGCGTCCGGCCTGACCCGCGGCCGGTCAGCCCGGCGCGCAGGCGGCATTCCAGTTCCTAGGGGGGGTGGTGGCTTTACTTCACCGCCACTGGCGGCCTAGCATGTTCGATCGTGTTCAGGCGCCTCACCGATCCCGACGAACGCCAGCCCGCATGGCCGCGGCACTTTGCGCTGTGGTGGGCCTGGGCCGCGGTGGGTGCGGGCATCGCGCCGGCCGCACTGGCGGTCGCCAGCGAAGCGCCCATTCCTGACGCGGCTGCCGCGCAAGCCGACCTGCAGCTGCGTGTGGCGGCGGTGCGCGCAGCGCTGGCGGCGTCTGGCGTTGACGGGCCCGACGGGCCTGACGGGCATGACGGGGTGCCGCTGGCGCAGGCCGCCACCTGGACCAACTGGCCGAAGTGGAGCAAGTGGAGCAACTGGGCCAACAAGTGATCCGCATCACGCCGTTGCGGCCGGGGCCTGCGCGCAGCGGCGCGGCGCCGGCCGTGCGGCCCGACGATTTCTCGCCTGCGCTGAAGACCCGCATGCTGGTGCTGCAGCCCACGCCGTTCTGCAACATCGCCTGCCGCTACTGCTATCTGCCGAACCGCGACGACGTCTCGCGCATGACGCCGACCACCGCCGCGCTGGCCGTCCAGCGGCTGCGCGACGACGGCCTGCTCGGCGACGTGCTGGACATCGTCTGGCATGCCGGCGAACCGCTGGTGCTGCCAGCGGCCTGGTACGACGAGGCGATCGCGGCGATGGCCACGGCCGCCGGCCCGCGCACCCGCCTGCAGCATGCCCTGCAGACCAATGCCACGCTGATCGACGACGCCTGGTGCGAGCTGTTCGCGCGCCAGCATATCGCGGTGGGCGTCAGCGTCGACGGCCCGGCGCTGCTGCACGACAGCCAGCGGCGCACGCGCGGCGGCGGCGGCACGCATGCGCGCGTGCAGCGCGGCATCGCTGCATTGCGCGCGCGTGGCGTGTCGTTCCATGCCATCGCGGTGGTCACTGCCGCCACGCTGCACGACCCGACTGCCTTCTTCGATTGGTTCGAGGACCAGGGCATCCATGACCTGGCCTGCAACATCGACGAGGCCGAAGGCGTGCATGCGCGATCCAGCCTGCAGGGCCACGAAGCCGCGCATGCCGCCTTCATCGCCATGGCCTTGCAGCGCACGCTCGCTGGCCCGCTGCGCGTGCGCGAGATCGTGCAGGCCCGCCAGCTGCTCGCCCGTCCGCTGCCGCGGTGGCGCTGGCGCGACGAATGCCATCCCGACAACAGCCAGGTCATCCCGCTGGCCCTGGTGACGGTGCGAGCCGACGGCAGCTGGGGCACGTTCTCGCCCGAACTGCCTGGCCAGCGCTGGCCTGGGTTCGGCGACTTCCTGCTCGGCAACGTGCACCACGCCGGCTTTGTGCAGGCGCTGGCCAGCCCGGGTTTCGCGCGGCTGTGGGCCGATCTGCGCGACGGTCTGCGGGCCTGCGCCCGCGACTGCGCGCACCACGCCTGGTGCGGCGGCGGCGCGCCGGCCAACAAGCTGTACGAACACGGCCACCTGCGCGGCAGCCAGACGCTGTATTGCCGCAGCATGCTGCAGCGGCCCTTCGATGCGGTGCTGGCGCACGCCGAGCACCGGCTCGGCTTGGCGCATTCTGAGCACCGGCTCGGCTTGGAGCATTCTGAGCACCGGCTCGGCCTGGTGCATGCCGAGCACCCGCTCGGCCTGGGCAGCGGATGAAGGCCCGCCGATGAAGAGCTTGCTGGACTGTGACTACAGCGCCTTCATCAGTTACGCGCATGCCGACGACGCGCTGTGGTACCAGTGGGTCACCCACTTCCGCGCCGAACTCGAACAGGCGCTGCGCGCCCAGCTGCGCGGCGTGGCGCTGCCGCGCATGCACCTGAGCGGCGACAACGGGCCGGTCAGCGGGCGCCTGAGCGATGAACTGCTGCGCCGCATCGAAAGCTCCTTCGCGATGATCATCGTCGTCCACGACAACTATGCGCAGTCGAGCTGGTGCCTGAAGGAGCTGGCCTACTTCAAGTCGCTGTTCGGCGACGAGGGGCTGCAGCAGCGGCTGTACATCGTCTCGCTGTCCGAGCCGGCGATGCAGAGCGTGGTCGTTAACCCGGCCTGGCAGCAGCTGGTGCCGGGCGGCGAACAGCTGTGGATACCGTTCAACGATCCGGCCGACCCGGCGCGTCCGCTGGACATCTACATGGCCCCAGGGCTGGTGGCCAACAACTTCCGCGTGCCTTTCGAGCGCTTGCGCAACGACTTCGCGGCCAAGCTCAAGCGTGCGGCCAGCCTGCCGTCGGCAGCGGCGGGCCATCCGGCCCATGCGGCCCATGCGGTCCATGCGGCCCATGACGCACT
>JANMAP010000368.1:0-9911 GCA_031359905.1 Burkholderiales bacterium
GGTCGGCCTGCGCCTGCAACTCCATCGGCCGGTCCCGCACGTCCTGCACCGACAGCGCTGACGCGATCACCAGCACCTCGTCCAGTGAGTGCCGCTCGCGGGCTTCGATGATCATGCGGCCGACCCGCGGGTCCAGCGGCAGCCTGGACAGTTCGCGGCCGATGGCGGTCAGGTCGTTGCCATCGTCGATGGCGTTCAATTCGTCGAGCAGCGCATAGCCGTCGGCGATGGCCTTCTTCGGCGGCGCTTCGAGGAACGGGAAACCCTCGACCGTGCCCAGGTGCAGCGCCTTCATGCGCAGGATCACCCCGGCCAGCGACGAGCGCAGGATCTCGGGGTCGGTGAAGCGCGGTCGGCCGGCGAATTCCTTCTCGTCGTACAGGCGGACACAGACGCCGTCGGCGACGCGCCCGCAGCGCCCGGCGCGCTGGTTGGCCGCGGCCTGGCTGATCGGCTCGACCTGCAACTGCTCGACCTTGCTGCGGTAGCTGTAGCGCTTGACGCGCGCCAGCCCGCTGTCGATGACGTAACGGATGCCAGGCACCGTCAGCGACGTCTCGGCCACGTTGGTCGTCAGCACGATGCGCCGGCCGTTGCCGGGGCTGAAGACGCGGTCCTGCTCGGCCTGCGACAGGCGGGCGAACAGCGGCAGCAGTTCGGCCCCCGGGCCGCCCCGCTGGCTCTGCGCCAGATGCTTGCGCAGGTGGTCGGTGGCCTCGCGGATCTCGCGCTCGCCGGGCAGAAAGACCAGGATGTCGCCGCGTTGTTCGCGCCACAGTTCGTCGACCGCGCCGGCGATGGCGTCGTTGAGGTCGAAGTCTCGCCTATCCTCGAACGGCCGCCAGCGCTGCTCGACCGGGAACAGCCGGCCCGAGACCATGATCACCGGAGCGGGGCCGCGATCGGAGGCGAAGTGGTTGGCGAAGCGGTCGGCGTCGATGGTCGCCGACGTGACGATGACCTTCAGGTCGGGGCGCTGACTTTTCGGACCGAGCAGCAGCTGGCGCAGGTAGCCGAGCAGGAAGTCGATGTTCAGGCTGCGCTCGTGGGCCTCGTCGATGATCAGCGTGTCGTAGGCGCGCAGCAGCGGGTCGCGCTCGGTCTCGGCCAGCAAGATGCCGTCGGTCATCAGCTTGACTGAGGCGCCGGGCTGCAGCCGGTCCTGGAAGCGCACCTTGTAGCCGACGACCTCGCCGAGCGGCGAGTTCAACTCTTCGGCGATGCGCTTGGCCACGCTGCTGGCAGCGATGCGCCGCGGCTGGGTGTGGCCGATCAGGCCGGTGCCGCCGGCACCCCAGCCGCGGCCGAGCTCGAGCGCGATCTTCGGCAGCTGGGTGGTCTTGCCCGATCCTGTCTCACCGCAAACGATGACCACCTGGTGGTCACGGATGGCGCGCGCAATCTCGTCGCGCCGGGCCGAGACCGGCAGCGATTCAGGGTAGGTGATGGGAGGGATGGGCCGGGCAGCAACCGGCGCCCGGGCCCGCGGGGAAGGGATCACGGGGCGCGGATTATCTCCGCGCCCGCGGTTCGCTCAGTGGCCCATCTCGGGGCCGATGGACTTGATCGACCAGCCGAACAGCTTGCCGTAGAACTCGGCGGCGGCCGGCGGATCGCTGGTCATCAGCTCGCTCCAGCTGAAGGCTCCGTGGGTCTTGAACGCGTCCATGCAGGACTCCTGAAGTGGGTGCGGGGTGGGTGTGGGGTCAACCTGCTGCTGCACAATCCCGCATCCCGTCGACACCCAGAATGAGCCTCGTTTTTCCGCACACCTTTGTCCCCTGGTTCCGGGCCGTCGCGCCTTACATCCACGCCTACCACGGCAAGACCTTCGTGGTCGCGCTGGCCGGCGAGGCCATCGCCGCGGGCAAGCTCAACACCTTCGTGCAAGACCTGGCGATCCTGCACGCGATGGGCATCAAGCTGGTGCTGGTGCATGGCTTTCGGCCGCAGGTCACCGATCAGCTGGCGGCCAAGGGCCACGTCTCGCGCTACCACCGCGGCCTGCGCATCACCGACGAGGTGGCGCTCGACGCCGCACAGGAAGCCGCCGGCCAGTTGCGCTTCGAGATCGAGGCTGCGTTCTCGCAGGGGCTGCCGAACACGCCGATGGCCAATGCCACGGTGCGCGTGGTCTCGGGCAACTTTCTCACCGCCCGGCCGGTCGGCATCGTCGACGGCGTCGACTTCATGCACAGCGGGCTGGTGCGGCGCGTCGACCAGTCGGCCATCCGCCGGGCCATCGACATCGGCGCGCTGGTGCTGCTCAGCCCGTTCGGCTTCTCGCCGACCGGCGAGGCCTTCAACCTGACGATGGAAGACGTGGCCACTTCGACCGCCGTGGCGCTGCAGGCCGACAAGCTCGTGTTCATGACCGAGATGCCGGGCATCCGCGAAGACCAGGCCGACCCGGACAGCGCCATCGACACCGAACTGGCACTGGCCGATGCCAAGCGCCTGCTCGCCGCCCTGCCCGCGCCAAGCTCGCCCAGCGACACCGCGTTCTATCTGCAGCATTGCGTCAAGGCCTGCGAAGGCGGTGTCGAGCGCTCGCACATCCTGCCGTTCGCGATCGACGGCGCGCTGCTCCTGGAAGTCTTCACGCACGACGGCGTCGGCACCATGGTCGTCGACGAGAAGCTGGAAAGCCTGCGCGAGGCGACCGCCGACGATGTCGGCGGCATCCTGCAATTGATCGAGCCCTTCGAACGCGACGGCACGCTGGTGCGTCGCGAACGCACGGAAATCGAACGCGACGTCGCCACCTACACCGTCATCGAGCACGACGGCATCATCTTCGGCTGCGCGGCGTTGATGCCCTACCCCGAGGCGCGCACTGCCGAACTGGCGGCGCTGACGGTGTCGCCGCTGTCGCAGGGCCAGGGCGACGGCGAACGCATTCTCAAGCGGATCGAACAGCGCGCCCGTGCCGATGGCCTGGACAGCCTGTTCGTGTTGACCACGCGCACCATGCACTGGTTTATCAAGCGGGGATTCAAGCAAGTCGACCCCGATTGGCTGCCCGAGGCGCGCAAGAAGAAATACAACTGGGACCGGCGCTCGCAGGTGCTGGTCAAGAAACTGAGCTGATCACGGAGATTCCCATGGCGCGAATGGTGCAATGTGTGTATTTGAAAGAGGAAGCCGAGGGATTGAGCTTTTCGCCGTACCCCGGCGAATTGGGCAAGCGAATCTACGAGCAGGTCAGCAAGGAAGCCTTCGAAATCTGGAAGAAGCACCAGACCATGCTCGTCAACGAGAACCGTCTGAACCTGGCCGATGCGCGTGCCCGGCAATATCTGGCGCGACAGATGGAGCAGTTTTTCTTCGGCGATGGCGGCGACAAGCCGGCGGGCTACGTTCCACCCAGCACCTGAAAAATGCCGCGCGTCGAGAGGGGATTGGCTCGGAGTTTCCCGGGTGCGTGGCCGGATGTTGCCTGATACATTGCGCTGGTTTTCAGCATTCGGGAATCGAGCGATGGCCACATTGAACGACCTCCTGGCGCAGAAGGTGGCGCTGGAAAAGCAGATCGCGGATACCCAGCGCGAAGAACGCGCCGAGGCCATTGCCAAGGTCAAATCCCTGATGACCGAATACGGGCTGACTCTGGCCGATCTCGGCACCAAAGCCGTGGCCGGGCCGCGCAAGACCGGCGGGAAAGTGGCTGCGAAATACCGCGACGCCGCCACCGGGAATACCTGGTCGGGCCGCGGCTTGAAGCCCAACTGGCTGAAGGCGGCGCTGGCCAACGGCCGCACCCTCGACGACTTCGCGGTTTAACGCCCTGGTGACGCGTCTGCCGGCAGCGCCCGCGCAGCGCAACGCCAAAAGCGGCAACGCCGCACAGGCCACGTTGCGTGCGCTGGCCCTCGGTCTGTCCTGCTTGCTGCTGACGTTCGCCGGCGGGCTCAGCCCCGACCTGTCGCCGTGGGCTGCCTGGGCGTGGCCAGCGGGGGCCGCACTGGCCGGCATGGCACGGTGGGGTCGCATGGTCTTGCCCGCTGCGCTGGTCGGTAGTGGCTTGGCCCTCTGGGGGCTCTCCGGCGCCGCCGCCGCTTTCTACGCGTCCTGCGCGATCGGTGCCGGCTGTCTGCTCGGCGACATCGCCTTGCGTCGCGTGGGCTTCGACACGCGGCTGGAACGCGCCCACGACGTCGGCCTGCTGTTCTCCGTGGTCACGTTCGCCGCTGCCCTGCCGACGGCGCTGCTGTTGTCGGCGTGGCTGTCGGCGGTGTCGCCGGCCCTGCCCCTGCCCACCCTGACGACGGGCTGGGTGATGACGCTGCTGGGCATGCTGCTGACGGCCGCGCCGGTGCTGGCGCTGGACCGCCGCACCCTGCACGCCTTCCAGCCCAGCACGCCGTGGCACGAACCGGTCCTGGCAACGCTGGCGATACTGGTCGCGCTGTGCGGCCTGTGGCTGGCACCCGGCAGTCGTTCGCCGCTCGCGCCATGGGCCCCGATGGTGCCCTTGCTGGTGGTCCTGGCGTTGGCTCTGCGCGGCCAGTTCGCACTGGCCGCCTGCGCCATGCTGCTGTCGGCGATGACCATCGGCGCGGCACCCCGCATGCCGCTTGGTGCCTGGGGCAGCGAAGCCGGGCCGGCCTGGGCCTTCGTGGCCTGGCTGGGATCGGGACTGGCCATGCTGCTTGGCGGGCACGCGGCCAACGCCAGCCTGCGCGCCCGATCCGAACGCTGGGAGTGGGCACTGGACGGCTCGCGGCTCGGCGTGGCCGACTGGCGGCTGGACGACGACCGCGGCTTTGCGTCCAGCGCCTGGCGCGCGCTGGTCGGCCACACCCGGCGCCAGTGGCAGCCCGAGGACTGGTTGGAGCAGACCCACGCCGACGATCGCCCGGGTCTGCAGCAGGCCATCGCTGCGCTGACCGCCGGCGAGGCGGGCCGCCTGCAGATCGAACTGCGCCAGCCCGACGGCACCGACTGGCGTTGGATGGAAGCCACGCTGCTGGTGATGGAGCGCGACACGCAAGGCCAGCCGACGCGTCTGCTGGCCACCCTCGCTGACGTGCACGAGCGGCGCGACGCGCAGGAACGCAAACGCATGTCCGCGGCGCTGTTCCAGCATCTGCACGAAGGCCTGCTGGTGACCGATGCCGACCTGCACGCCCTGGACGTCAACCCGGCCTATTGCCAGATCCTGGGCGTCACCCGCGACGAGCTGATCGGCACGGTGCCCAGCCTGCTGCGCCCGACACCGGCCGACCCGATCGCGCGCCAGCAACGCGCGGCGATGTGGGCCAGCCTGCGCGACACGGGCAGCTGGCGTGGCGAGCTCTTCGAGCGGCGTCGCAACGGTGAGATCTGCACCCTGCAGGCCACCGTCTCGACCGTGCCCGGGCCGGCCCGCGACCTGCGCTACCACGTGCTGGTGATCAGCGACATCACCGAGCAGCACGTCCAGCGCGAACAGCTCGAGCGCCAGGCCCATTTCGACGAGTTGACGCGGCTACCCAACCGGGCCCGCCTGTCGCAGCTGCTGGACGAGGCGATGGGCGCCGCCGACCGCGACGGCTATCTGCTGGCCGTGTACTACCTCGACCTGGACCGCTTCAAGCCGGTCAACGACCGCTGGGGCCATGCCGCCGGCGACCGCCTGCTCGCCGAACTCGCCGGCCGTCTGCGCAGCGCGCTGCGCAGCCGCGAACATTGGGCCGATTCAGCAGCGCGCCTGGGCGGCGACGAGTTCGTGCTGCTGCTTCGTGCCGGGACGCTCGAAGAAGCCCGGCTGGCTGTCGAACGGGTCCTGCGCGTGGTCTCGCTGCCGTATGTCGTCGACCCGGCCGAAGAACCGGTGCAGGTGACGGCGAGCATGGGCGCCACCGTTTACCCGATCGACCGCAGCGATGCCGACACCCTCCTGCGCCACGCCGACCACGCGATGTACGGCGCCAAGCAGGCCGGCCGCAACGGCTACCTGTTCTTCGACCCCGAGCACCGCCGGCGCACCGAAGAACGCGTGATGGCCATCGGCCGTGTCCAGGAAGCGCTGGACCAGTCGGAATTCGTCCTCCACTACCAGCCCAAGGTCGACATGCGCAGCGGCCGCGTGCACGGCTTCGAAGCCTTGTTGCGCTGGGACCATCCACAGCAGGGCCTGGTCGCGCCGCTGCAGTTCCTGCCGCTGATCGAGAACACCGGCCTGTCGTCGCGGGTCGGCGACTGGGTGCTGTCGCAGGCGCTCGAGCATCTGTCGCAATGGCGGCGCAGCGGGCTGGACATCTCGGTCAGCGTCAACATCTCGGCGCGCCATCTGCAGGAACCCGACTTCGCGCTGCGCCTGTCGGAACTGCTGGCGCGCCACGCCGACCCGCTGGCCCGCCATCTCGAACTCGAAATGCTCGAGACCGCGGCCCACGCTGACGTCGACGCCACGTCGGCGCTGCTGGCGCGCTGCCAGGCGATCGGCGTGCGTTTCGCGCTCGACGATTTCGGCACCGGCTACTCGACGCTGACCTACCTCAAGCGGCTGCCGGTCGACGTGCTGAAGATCGATCGCTCCTTCGTTCACCACATGCTCGACGACACCCAGGACCGGGCGATCGTCGAGGGCGTGATCGGGCTGGCGCGCACCTTCGGCTGCGTGGTCGTTGCCGAAGGCGTCGAAAGCCCGGCGCAGGCGCGCACCTTGCTCGAGCTCGGCTGCGAGATCGGCCAGGGCACGGGTATCGCCGCGCCGATGCCGTCCGACCAGGTCGCCGCGTGGGTGCGCGACTACCGCGGCATGTTCGCGCTGGCGCCGGCCGAGTTGCCGATCGCCTCGCTGCCGTCGACGCCGGCCCGCAACCGCTGATCGCTGATCGCTGACCGCCAGGGCGCCTTCGCGGCGCCGCTAGACTGGTCGCGTGATACCGGCTGGATTCCTGCAGGAGTTGCTCTCCCGCGTCGACATCGTCGACGTGGTCGGCCGGCATGTCGAACTGAAGCGCGGCGGCGCCAACCTGATGGGGTTGTGCCCGTTCCACGGCGAGAAGTCGCCGAGCTTTTCGGTCAGCCCGTCCAAGCAGTTCTATTACTGCTTCGGCTGCGGGGCCAGCGGCGACGCGATCCGCTTCCTCACCGAGCACCTGGGCCTGAGCTTCGTCGAGGCGGTGCGCGACCTGGCCCAGGGTGCCGGGCTGCAGGTTCCCGAAGAGCAGGTCAGCGCCGACGAGCGCGAACGTCGCGACACGCTGCGCGAACGGCGCAAGTCGATCGGCGAGGTGCTGGCCCAGGCGGCGGGCTTCTACCGCGCCCAGCTCAAGGCCAGCCCCCAGGCCATCGACTACCTCAAGCGCCGCGGCCTGACGGGCGCGGCCGCGGCGCGCTTCGGGCTGGGCTTTGCGCCCGCCGGCTGGCGCACATTGGCCGGCGTGTTCCCGCGCTACGACGATCCGGTGCTCGAGGAAGCCGGCCTGGGGCGCCAGCGCGACGATGCCGATGCCGACAGCGGCGCCGCCGACCCCCCAGCCGCCCAGCGCGACGCCGACCGCGGGCGCTACGACTGGTTCCGCGAACGCGTGATGTTCCCGATCCGCTCGGTGGCCGGCGACGTCATCGGATTCGGTGGCCGCGTGCTCGACGACAGCAAGCCCAAGTACATCAATTCGCCGGAGACGCCGGTCTTCAGCAAGGGCCGCGAACTCTACGGCCTGTTCGAGGCCCGACAGGCGCTGCGCGACAAGGGCTACGCGCTGGTTGTCGAAGGCTACATGGACGTCGTCGCGCTGGCCCAGGCGGGCTTTGCCAACGCCGTGGCCACGCTCGGCACGGCCTGCACAGCCGACCACGTCAGCAAGTTGTTCCGCTTCACCGACACGGTGGTCTTCAGTTTCGACGGCGACGCCGCAGGGCGGCGTGCCGCCGCGCGGGCACTTGAAGCCGCGCTGCCGCACGCCAGCGACCTGCGCAGCGTGCGCTTCCTGTTCCTGCCGCCCGAACACGACCCCGACAGCTTCGTGCGCGTGCAGGGGCCCGCCGCCTTCGAAGCCGAAGTCGCGCGCGCCGTGCCGCTGTCGCGCCAGTTGATCGATCTCGCCGCCGAGGACGCCGACCTCGGCACCGCCGAGGGCCGCGCGCGCATGCTGGCCCAGGCCCGGCCGCTGTGGTCGGGGCTGCCCGACGGTGCGCTCAAGCGCCAGCTGCTGCCCGAGCTGGCGCGCCAGGGTCAGCTCGGCGTCGACGACCTGCAGGGCCTGTGGGGCGCGGCGGTGGCTGCGCGCAGCCGCGTGCCGACGCCGCAGGCGCAGGGGCGCGGGCGACCGTCCACACCCACCGGCCGGCGCGCACCCGCCGGCTCGGCCGATCTGAGCCTGCGCCTGCTGCTGCGCCACAGCGACTGGTGGGACCGCCTGCCGGCCGACGACCAGGCGCTGCTGCACGGCCTGCCCGGCGTCCATGGCCAGGCGGTGGCCTGGCTCGAACAACAACTCACCGAGCATGGCCCGCTGCCCTGGGCGGTCTTGTCCGAAGCGCTTGCCGACCAGCCTTGGCAGTCGCAGGCGCAGGCCTGGGTACAGGCCGCCGACGCCGACGAAGCACAGGCGTTCGGCGACCTGCAGCGCGTCGTGCAGCGGCTGTGGCTGGAGCACCTGGAGCGGCAGGCGCAGCTGCTGGCAGCGGGCGCCGGCGCATCGCGCGACGACCTCGAACAATTGCGCGCGCTGCATGGCCAGATCGGCCGCTTGAAGGCCGGGCTGGCCGTGACGTCGAGCTGAACGGGGGCCCGCGCAAAAACCGGTCTCTCCGAGGAAGGCCGATATAATCCTCCGTTTGCCGCAGCGACCAAGCGTGACAGCCGCTCCAAGCACGGGAACAACCAGCGAAACCTGGGCGCCGACCATCCTCGAAAAGTGGTCGCCAACCGCACCGGGTGATGTCCAACCCGCTGTGTCTGCCGCACGTCACGGTGCGCGTTCCCTCTCACTGTCCGCTGACCATGGATTTCGACATCGCCTTGTCAGGTGATCGAATGGCCGCATCTGATATGACGCGCCGAATGTCATCCAGGCGCAAGCTCGGCCCCGTTGCACGCCGCTCTGTCTCTCCGAAGGATTCGCATGACTGCCAAGAAGCCCGCCGCCAAGTCGTCCCCCGCCCCGGCCGCCAAGACCGGCAAGGACACCAAGGCCAAGGCGCCCGCGCCTGCTGTGGCGGCAGGCAAGGCCGGCGCCAAGACGCCCGACAAGAAGGCCGCCACGGCCAAGCCGGCCAAGGCCGACGCGAAGCCTGGCAAGGCCGAAGCCAAGGTCGCCGCCAAGCCGGAGCCCAAATCTGCCGCCAAGGCGACACCCGGTAAGAAAGGCGTCGAGCCGCCGAAGAAGGGTGCTGCGCCTGTCGAAGAAGTCGATCTGGCCGACATCGAGGCCGACATCGAAGGCGAATCCGAGGCCGAAGTCGAGACCGACGCCAGCGCCGAGGGTGACAAGGTCGAGAAGGTCAAGCCGCTGCGCATGAAGGTCTCGCGCGCCAAGGAGCGCGCACTGATGCGCGAATTCGGCCTCGAGGAAACCACCCTCACCGAAGAGGAAGCCACCAAGCGCCGCCAGGAGCTGAAGACGCTCATCAAGATGGGCAAGACGCGCGGTTTCCTGACGCACCAGGAAATCAACGACCACCTGCCCGAGAAGCTGATCAACGAGGAAATCCTCGAAGCCATCATCAGCATGCTCAATGACATGGGCATCGCCGTGTACGAGCAGGCGCCCGACGCCGCCACCCTGCTGGTGGCCGGTGGCGGTGCGACCACGGCGACGGAGGAAGAGGCCGAGGAAGCCGCCGAGGCCGCGCTGTCCACCGTCGACAGCGAGTTCGGCCGGACCACGGATCCGGTTCGCATGTACATGCGCGAGATGGGCACCGTCGAGCTGCTCACCCGCGAGGGCGAGATCGAGATCGCCAAGCGCATCGAA
>JANMAP010000377.1:0-9418 GCA_031359905.1 Burkholderiales bacterium
CTTCGGATGCGTGGAGACCTCGGCGTAGTTGCCCTCGGCAAGCACGGCGCCGCGCGCCAGCACGGTGATGCGGTCGGCGATGCTCGCCACGACCTTCATGTTGTGTTCGACCATCAGCACGGTGCGGCCCTCGGAGACCCGTTTGATGAGCTTGGTGACGCGGTCGACGTCCTCGTGGCCCATGCCCTGGGTGGGCTCGTCGAGCAGCATCAGCTCGGGCTCCATCGCGATCGTGGTGGCGATCTCGAGCGCGCGCTTGCGGCCGTAGGGCAGGTCGCCGGCCTTGGTGTAGGCCATGTCTCGCAGGTCGACCGTGTCGAGCAGTTCGAGCGCCTTGTCGTCGAGCTTTCTCAAGTCCGCCAGGCCTTTCCAGAAATGGAAGCTCGTGCCGGTGAAACGCTGCAACCCGATGCGCACGTTCTCGAGCACCGTGAGGTGCGGGAACACAGCCGAGATCTGGAACGAGCGGATGACGCCGCGGCGCGCGATCTGCGCCGGCTTCTCGCCGGTGATGTCGTGGCCGTTGAAGACGATCCGCCCGCTGGTGGGAACGAGGAAATGCGTGAGCAGATTGAAGCAGGTGGTCTTGCCTGCGCCATTCGGCCCCAGCAGGGCGTGGATGTGGCCGCGCTGCACGCGCAAGTTGACTTTGTCGACTGCGGTGAAGCCGCGGAATTCCTTGGTGAGATCATGCGTCTCGAGGATCACTGGGCTCATGGAACGAGGGCTCTCATGGGTGCTTTCTCACTCGGCAAACGATGCTCGATGCAGCCGGCCACGACCGCAATCGGTGTAATCACTTGTCGTTGCGGGCGCCGCGTCAGCGGCTACAGGGAACTGACGAGATGCCCGCCGTCGACGGCCAGCATCGCACCTGTCATGTGGCGGCCGGCGTCGCTGGCGAGCAGGAGCAGCGGGCCGTCGAGATGCTCGAGCTGGCCGAACCGCCGCGAAGGGATGCGTGCGCGCAGCTTCTCGCCGGCCTCGCTGGCGAGGAACTCGCGGTTCAGATCGGTGACCACGTAGCCCGGCATGATCGCGTTGACGCGGATGTCGTAGCGCGCGAGTTCGAGCGCCAGCACCTTGGTCGCCTGCACCAGCCCGGCCTTCGACACCGCGTACGGTGCCACGCCGCCGGCCACGCGCTCGCCGAGGATCGACGCGAGGTTGATGATGCTGCCGGGCCGGCCGGCGGCCACCAGCCGGCGCGCCGCTTCCTGAGCGACCATCCAGCCGCCTTTCAGGTTCGTGCCGACCACTGCATCCCAGTCTTCCTCGGTCTGCTTGAGCACCGGTTTGGTGACGGTCACGCCGGCGTTGTTGACCACCACGTCCGGCGCGCCGCCGCTCGCGCGCTCGATCTCGTCGAAGCAGGCGACGATGCTCTTCGCATCCGTCACGTCCAGGCTCGCGGCATGCGCCTTGCCGCCCGCAGCCACGATCTCGTCGACCAGCCCGGCGAGCTTGTCGGCGCGCCGCGCGACGACGATCACCTGCGCGCCGGCCGCGCTCAGCGTGAGCGCGAAGCGCCGGCCCAGGCCACTCGACGCGCCGGTGACCAGCGCCCGCTTGCCATCCAGACGGAACATGCTTTCGATGCGCTCGGCCATGACGGCTCCTTGGTCGGGGGTCGCGGTCGCGATGCTCAGATCGCCTTGGCCTGCTCGCGCAGCAGGAACTTCTGGATCTTGCCGGTCGAGGTTTTCGGCAGCTCGGCGAAGACGACGTGCTTCGGGCACTTGAACGACGCCAGGTTGGCACGGCACCACTTGATGATTTCTTCGCCGCTGACCGGGCCGGCACCCGGCTTCAGCGTGACGAAGGCGCAGGGCGTTTCGCCCCACTTCTCATCGGGCTTGGCAACCACCGCGGCTTCCATCACCGACGGGTGCCGGTACAGCACGTCCTCGACTTCCAGCGTCGAGATGTTCTCGCCACCCGAGATGATGATGTCCTTCAGCCGGTCCTTGATCTCGATGTAGCCGTCGGCGTGCAGCACCGCCAGATCGCCGGAGCGGAACCAGCCGCCCTTGAACGCTTCTTCGGTGCCCTTCGGGTTCTTCAGGTAACCCTTCATCACGGTGTTGCCGCGGATGGCGATCTCGCCCACCGTCTTGCCGTCGGCCGGAACACGTTCCGCGGTGTCGGGATCGATCACCGTGACTTCCTCCTGCGTCGGCATGGCCACGCCCTGGCGCGCCATCTTCGCCGAGCGGGCGGTGAGGTCGAGGCCGTCCCAGTCGTGCTGCCAGGCGCACAGCGTCGCGGGGCCGTAGGTTTCGGTCAGGCCGTAGAGGTGCGTCACCTTGAAGCCGAGCCGCTCCATCTGCTCGATCACCGTGCTCGGCGGCGCGGCGCCGCCGGTGGCCACTTCGACGCTGTGCGCGTAGCGCTCGGCTGGCTTGGCCGGCGAGTGGATCATCATGTTCAGCACGATCGGCGCGGCGCACAGATGCGTCACGCGCTCGCGGCCGATCAGCTCGAAGATCTTCGCCGCATCCACCGTGCGCAGGCAGACATGGGTGCCGCCGACGAGCGTCACGGCCCAGGTGTAGGTCCAGCCGTTGCAATGGAACATCGGCAACGTCCAGAGGTACGCGGTATCGGCGGTCAGGCCGAACGCGAGTGCGTTGCCCATCGCGTTGAGGTACGCGCCGCGGTGGTGGTAGACCACGCCTTTCGGGTCGCCGGTCGTCCCCGAGGTGTAGTTGAGCGCAATCGACTGCCATTCGTCAGCCGGCAGTTGCCAATCGAAATCGGCGTCGCCGGCGGCGATGAAGGCTTCGTAATCGGTGGCCCCGACGGCCATCGATGCGGGGTGGCCGTTCTTGCCAGCCGCGTCGACGATGTCGATCACCAGCGGCGCCGGGACCAGGCCCTGAACCGCGTCGCGCACCAGGTCGGCGTAGTCGCGGTCGGCGATCAGCACCTTCGCCGCGCCATGCTGCAGGCCGAAGCGGATCGCTGCGGCGTCGAGCCGGGTGTTGATGGTGTTGAGCACCGCGCCCACCATCGGCACGCCGTAGTGGCATTCGAGCAGCGCCGGCACGTTCGGGGCCATCACCGCCACCGTGTCGCCCACGCCGACGCCGGCGCGCTTCAGCGCCGAAGCCAGGCGCTTGCAGCGCCGGTACAACTCGGCGTAGGTAATCCGCCAGTCGTCGTGGACCAGCGCCACCTTGCCGGGGTAGATGCGCGCGGCGCGCGGCAGGAAGGTCAGCGGCGACAGCGCGACGTGGTTGGCGGCGCGGCGTTCGAGGCCGCTTTCGGGCACTTGTTCGGCAGCCATCTTGTCGTTCTCCAACCCTAATTGCGCGCCTTCAGCCACTCCACGATCGACGGCGCCAGGATCGCCTGGGCCTTGCCGCCAACGAACGTGCCGATGTGCCCGCCCGGCACCGACAGTTCGGAATAGTCGGCGGTGCCGAAGTGCCCGCCATGGCCCTGCGTGCAGACGTTCGGGATCACCGCGTCGCCCGAGGCCGCCACGTTGAGCACCGGCATCGTGATGCGCCGAAGGTCGACCACGCGGCCGCCGAGTTCGAGTTCGTTGTGCACCAGCTTGTTGCCCTGGTACAGATCCTTGAACCATTGGCGGACGAACTCGCCCGGGTTGTCCGGGCGGTCGGCGATCCAGCGTTCCATGTGCAGGAAATTGAGCAGCTTGCGGTCGTCGTCGAGCACGTCGATCAGGTCGATCGTGTACTTGGCGACGTTGCCCACCGGGTTCATCATGATGAAGCTGAAGCCGATCGTCGGCCCGGGTGTGATGCCCGACGTGTCGACCAGGCGGTCGATGTCGTCGCCCGTCATCGCGCGGGCCCAGCGGTTCATGTGGCCGCGACCGACTTCCTCGCGCCCCTTGTCGGCGTGGAAGTCGATCGGCGTCACCGTCATCACCAGGTTCTTCACCTTGTGCGGGTACAGCGCGGCGTAGCACGCCGACAGCACGCCGCCCTGGCACACACCAAGCAGGTTGACACGCTCGATGCCCTCGCGTTCGCGGATGACATCGACACAGTCGTCGAGATAGCCTGATACATAGTCGTCGATCGTCAGCCAGCGGTGCACGCGCCGCGGCTCGCCCCAATCGACCATGTACACGGTGATACCCTGCGCCAGCAGCTTGCGCACGAACGAGCGATCGGCCTCGAGGTCGATCATCTGGTAGCGGCCGACCAGCGCATAAGCGATCAACACGCTGATCTGCAACTGGTGCTCGGCGGTCGGCCGGTAGCGGTACAGGCGCACCATGTCGTCGCGCCAGACCTCGTCCTTGGGCGCGGTCGCGATCGCCAGATCGTCGTCGGTCAGGGCGGCCAGCCGCTTGGCGCCGCGTTGCAGCTTGGCGCGGATTTCGCCCAGTTCCTGCAGCGCCTGGTCGGGGCGGATGCACACCGGCAGCGCGGTGGCCTCGGGTGCGGGCGGGGTCTTCGACGCGGTATCGCGGCTGCTCATGCTCGGGCTCCTGTCTTGCGCGCTTTGGCGGCACTGCTGCCGCGCCGGGCTGCGGTCTTGCGGGCAGCGGGCGGGGCAGCGGGCGGAGTCGCCGGTGGCCGCGGGCTCTGGTCTGGCTCGGCCTGCGGCCCTTTCTTCAGCCGCCGCAGTTCACGCTTCAGTTCCTGAATCTCGCGGAAGGCGTCGTCGACCTCGGCACGGGTCGGAAGGTTCAGCGCGGTGCTGGCCAACGCCACCACACGCTGCAATTCGCCGCGCCGCTGCGATGCGGCGCGCATCGCCTGGGTGCTGGCAGCGAGCCCGGCATCGGACTGCAGGGCCTTCTGCATCGCGCCGTCCACCTGTTGGGACCACAGGCGCATGAAAGCCACCAGCGAGGTGACTTGTTCGCCGCGCGCCCCCATCTCGGCCAGGCGCGCCAGCAATTCCCGGCTGCCCTCGCCGAACGCCTGGGCGACGACGACGAGGTAAGCCGACAGTGCTGCGCGGCGCTGCGACTCGGTTTCCGCCAGGCGCTGCAAGGCGTCCTGCAGGTCGCGCATCGGACGCATGCCCAGCGCATCGGCGAAAGCACCGAAGGTGCGCTCGGCACCGACCGCGATCGGATTCGAGGCCTGCGCACCGAGCAGCGCCTGCCATGCCGACCGGTCGGTGTTGCTCCAGGCGCTTGCGAGGTGCCCCAGGTTGTCCTGGCCCAGTTCGGCCAGGACGCGCAAGACGTCGGTCAGTGGCGCCAGACCGCCCTGTGGCAGGAGCGACATCAAGGTCTGAAACGGCTGCGCCGGAGGCGCGCCGCCGAGCCCGAATGCAAGCTTCAACAGCGCCAGTGGATCGGCGCCGGCATTCCCGTTGGCCGTGGGCGCCGCGCCCAGCGCCTCCAACCAGGGCTTGGACATCGAGGCGAAATCATTGGGCACCATGGGTTCCGCTCCATCTTCCATTCCGCTTGGGCTGGGCTATCGTAGCGGCGCTTGGACGCCCAGCAACCCAGTTCGGACCCTACCGCGGCAGTGAGTTGAAAATGATCACTCGGTTTCACGTGACTGGCGGATACACCGACGTCGATCCGCAGAGCATCGCGGTCGGTGACGAGGACGTGTGCACCAAGATCGAGGCGGCAAAGCGCCACGACCAAACGATCGGCCTGCCTGACGACGACTGGCGCCAGCTGATCCGATCGCTGAGCGGCGCGCGCGCCAACGAAGACGCTCAGTTGCTCAGGACGCTGTCGCCCGCCAGCGCCGCAGCAGCAGCGCATTGCCAACCACGCTGACGCTGCTCAGCGCCATCGCTGCGCCGGCGAGCATCGGGTTGAGCCAGCCGAACGCCGCCAACGGAAGACCGACCACGTTGTAGGCGAAGGCCCAGAACAGGTTCTGGCGGATCTTGCGGTAAGTGCGGCGCGAGATCTCGATCGCGTCGGCCACCAGCGCCGGATCGCCGCGCATCAGCGTCACGCCAGCGGCGTGCATGGCCACGTCGGTGCCCGTGGACATGGCGATACCGACATCCGCTGCGGCCAGCGCCGGGGCGTCGTTGATGCCATCGCCGACCATCGCCACGCGCGCCCCGCCAGCCCTCAGCCGGAGAACCAGGGCCGCCTTGTCGCCGGGCAGGACGTCGGCATGCACCTCGTCGAACCCGAGCGCCCTGCCGACCGCATCGACGCTGCCGCGGTTGTCTCCGCTGATGAGCACCGTGCGCAAGCCCAGCGCGCGCAAGCTCTCGATCGCCCTCCGGGCGCTGGGCTTGATGGCGTCGCTGAAGGCCAGCAGGCCGATCAGCCGCGGCGGTGTGCTGGTTGGCGAGCTTGCACGTGCGCTGGGTGCCGGGCCGGTTGGCGCACTGGTTGGCGCGCTGGGTGAGGCGCTGGCTGACGCGCTGGCTGACGCGCTTCCCGGCGGGCTTCCAGGCGGGCTTGCGGGCGGGATCGAAGGCGGGCTTGATGGCGAGCTGGTCGCATCGGCCAGCCACGACACGCTGCAGCCTGCGGCACGCAGCGCTGCCGCGCGCTCGGCCAGCGGCGTCAGCACGACCCCGAGTTCGTCCATGTAGCGCGTGCTGCCCAGCCGCAGCGTGCGGCCTTCGACCGTGCCCGACACACCCCGCCCGGGCACTGCATGCAGGCCGCCGGCCGGCGTGGGGCTCAGGCCGGCCGCAGCGGCCGCAACAGCCACCGCGCGGGCCAGCGGATGGTCGCTGCCCGCCTGCAGCGCCGCGCTGGCGGCCAGCAGCGCCGCCTCGACGTGCCCCGGCGCTGCGACGGCCGCGACCAGGGTCGGCCGACCTTCGGTCAGCGTGCCGGTCTTGTCGAAGGCGACGACGCGCAGCGCGTGGGCCAACTCCAGCGCCAGGGCGTCCTTGATGAGGATGCCGTGGCGCGCCGCCACGCCGGTGCCGGCCATGATCGCCGTCGGCGTCGCCAGGCCCAGCGCACAAGGGCAGGCGATGACGAGCACCGCCACCGCGTTCAGGATGCCTGCTTCCCAATCGCCGGCGCCCAGCCCCCAGCCGAGCAGGGTCGCCAGCGCGAGCCCCAGCACGACCGGGACGAACACCGCGCTGACCCGGTCGACCAGGCGCTGGATCGGCGCCTTCTTGGCCTGCGCCGACTCAACCAGCCGCACGATGCGGGCCAGGGTCGATTCGCCGCCGACAGCCGTCGTGCGCACCACCAGCAGGCCTTCGGCGTTGACCGCGCCACCGGTGACGCGGTCGCCGATGTGCTTGGCCACCGGCAGGCTCTCGCCGGTGATCAGCGATTCGTCGACCTGGCTCGCGCCGTCGACGACCTGGCCGTCGACCGCCACCCGCTCGCCGGGTCGCACGACCACCAGGTCGCCGACACGGACCTGCTCGATCGGCAAGTCGATGTCGCCGCCGCCTGCTGCGGCCGGGCGGCGCACGCGGGCGGTCTGCGGGCGCAGCGCGTTGAGCGCGCGGATCGCCTCGGTGGTCTGCCGCTTGGCGCGCGCTTCGAGCCACTTGCCGAGCAGCACCAGCGTGATGACCACCGCCGAGGCCTCGAAGTACAGGTGCGCTGCGCCATGCCCGCCATGGCGCCAGAGCTGCACCAGGCTCAGCCCGTAGGCCGCCGATGTGCCCAGCGCGACGAGCAGGTCCATGTTGCCGCTGCCGGCGCGCAGCGCCTTCCAGCCCGCGCGATAGAAGCGCGCGCCGAAGCCGAACTGCACCGGCGTGGCCACCAGCAGTTGCACCCAGCCCGGCAGCATCCAGTCGCGGCCGACAGCCAGGCCGAGCATCGGCAGCAGCAGCGGCAGCGACAGCGCAGCCGCCGACGCGATCGGCCACAAGGGCGGCGCGGGCCGGGCGGTTGCGGCAGCGGCGGCAGGCCCGCCCGCCTGAACGCGCGCACGGTATCCCGCGCGCTCGACAGCCGCGGTCAGGCCCGCCACATCGACCTGCGCCGCGAGCTGCACGTGCGCGGTCTCGGTGGCCAGATTGACATCGGCCGACCCCACCCCCGGCAACTGAAGCAAGGCCTTCTCGACGCGGCTCGCGCACGACGCACAGGTCATGCCCTCGATGTCGAGATCGAGACTGCGGACAGGCACCGCATAGCCCGCCTTGTCGATCGCGGCGCGAAGCGCAGCCAGCGTCGCTGCCGGGCCGGCCCGCACGGTGGCCGACTCGGTGGCCAGATTGACGCTGGCCGCGGCCACATCGGGCACGCCGAGCAAAGCCCGCTCGACGCGGGCTGCACAGGACGCGCAGGTCATGCCTTCGATCGGCAGCGTCCAGTCGCGCGATCGACCCGCAGGCGCCGGGCCCGACGGCGTGGCAGGGACAGTCTTTTCAGGGGCGGTGATCATGGCAAGAGGCCGGGAACGGGTGCCTGATGATGCGATGGAGGACCAGTGTCGAGCTTCCCATGAGGTCAAGGTCAAGGGTCGCCTCCGGCGGCAAGGGTCTTTAATCAAGGATTCAGGGCCCGGGTCGTCCAGACCCGGCCCCGTTGCGTCACCCGGCGGCGCGGAATCGGGCACGCCAGGCGCCGAGCAGCGCGCGAGTCTCCTCGTCGGGCCGCGCGGGCAGCTTGCGATATTCGCTGCAATCGCTCTTGCGCGCCATCAGCTGGTGGTTGATCAGTTCGCGGCGCAGCGTGGCGTGGTCGGCGAATCGATGGGCGGCCTTGAGGATGGCGTTGACCTCACGCTCGGTGTAAGCGCGCTTGCCGTCGAAGTGCGTCCACAGCACCCACATCACCAGCCTCTGCACCGAGAACTTCACCGGCCAGCGGATCAGCTGGCCTTCGCCGTCGAACTGGCCCAGCGCCTTGCGCGCGTTGTCGCTGAGCGGCGTCGTGGAGGCTGTTGCACGTTGCGCCGGCGCCGCCGCGTTAGGCAGAGCCGGCGCGGGTGGCTGTGTCGGCGACTGGCGCGGTGACGGCTGCGGCGACTGGCGCAGCGATTGGCGCAAGGCCTGCCAGTTGCGCTGACCCTGAGTGCGCGCGATCAGGTTCAGCAACTCGACCTGCCCCGGCGGTTTCGGGCGGTCGGCGTGGCGGGCCGACAAGGCTTGTCCCAACGAGCGGGCGAACGCCGACGTGTCGGCGATGTGCAGGGCGAACAATTCCTTGGTCATGGCGTTTCCTCGGCGCCCGGCATCACGCCTGGCGGCCTCACTGCACGCGCGTGCAACCCTGCCTGGAGGCAAGGCGCCGGTGGTTGCCGACTTCCGGCCTGGCGCATGCGTGATGACGGACGCACGGAACACGCGGCCAAGAGGTGATCGATGGCAGGTCTAGCTCGTGGCGAACCACGCGGCAACGCCTGGGTGAACTGCCGACCCGGGAGACCGGATCCTAAGGTGCAACGCCGTGAAGCTCAAACACGAAGCCCCGCGATGCGGGGCTTGGCGCGAGCTGGGGCCAGCGGTGGGCTGGCGGAGTCGAAGGATGTCAAGCCCCGCGTGGTTGCTTGCTCTCCGGGCTGCTCGG
>JANMAP010000381.1:0-1981 GCA_031359905.1 Burkholderiales bacterium
TGGTGGGTTTCTGGCCGGCCAACACCGTGGACGACGACACCATCGCCATCTACACCGACGACAGCCGCAGCGACGTGCTGCTGCACTGGCGCCCGCTGCGCCTGCAGACCGAGCGGCCAGTGGTCGACGGTGCGACGGGTCCGGTTCGGCGCCCCAACCGCAGCCTGGCCGACTTCATCGCCCCGCGCGGCGTGGCCGACGACTTCATCGGGCTGTTCGCCGTCACCGCTGGCATCGGCGCGAACAAGAAGACGCAGGCCTTCGCCGACGACCACGACGACTACAGCGCGATCATGCTCAAGGCCCTGGCCGACCGCCTGGCCGAGGCCTTCGCCGAACGCCTGCACCAGCGCGTGCGCACCGACCTGTGGGGCTACGCGCCCGACGAGGCGCTGGCCACCGAAGCGCTGATCGCCGAGCAGTACCGCGGCATCCGCCCGGCACCCGGCTACCCGGCCTGCCCGGACCACAGCGTCAAGCGCGAGATGTTCCGCGTGCTGCAGGCCGACGAAGCCGGCATGGCCCTGACCGAGAGCCTGGCGATGACGCCGGCGGCCAGCGTCAGCGGGTTCTACCTGGCGCATCCCGAGGCGGTGTATTTCAACGTCGGGCGCATCGGCGAAGACCAGTTGCAGGACTGGGCCGCGCGCCAGGTGCTGGACGCCAACCTGGCCCGCCGCCTGCTCGCCCCGGTGCTGGCTTGAGCAGCGGCCGCGGTGCGGACGCCGGCGCGCCGGCATCGCTGAACAACGCCCAGATGGAGGCCGTACATCACCTGTCCGGGCCGTGCCTGGTGCTGGCCGGAGCCGGGTCGGGCAAGACGCGGGTCATCGTGCACAAGATCGCGCGCCTGCTGCAAAGCGGGCTGGAGCCGAAGCAGATCGCCGCAATCACCTTCACCAACAAGGCCGCCGCCGAGATGCGCGAACGTGCCAAGGCGCTGGTCGGCCCGCGCGCGGCACGCGACCTGGCGATCAGCACCTTCCACTCGCTGGGCGTGCGCATGCTGCGCAGCGACGGCACGCTGGTCGGCCTGAAGGAGAACTTCTCGATCCTCGACAGCGACGACGTGCAGGGCGTCCTGCGCGACGCCGGCGGCAGCAGCGACAACGCGCAGGCCCGGCGCTGGCAATGGGCCATCAGCCTGTGGAAGAACCAGGGCCTGGACGCTGATGGCGCCGAGGCTGCCGCGGCCGATGACGACGAATGCGTCGCCGCGCGCGTGATGCGTCGCTATCAGGAGCGCCTGCAGGCCTACCAGGCAGTGGATTTCGACGATCTGATCCAGCTGCCGTTGAAGCTGCTGCAGCGCGACGCAGCGGCGCGCGCCAAGTGGCAGGCGCAGTTCCGGCACATCCTGGTCGACGAGTACCAGGACACCAACGCCGTGCAGTACGCACTGCTCAAGGCGCTGGTCGGCGACGGACAGCCCGCCGGCGCCGGCGGCACCGGACGTCCATTCACCGCCGTCGGCGACGACGACCAGAGCATCTACGGCTGGCGCGGTGCGACGGTCGACAACCTGCGCCGGCTGCCGCAGGACTTCCCGCGCCTGAAGCTGATCGCGCTGGAGCAGAACTACCGCAGCACGGGCCACATCCTGCGCGCGGCGAATGCGGTGATCGCCAACAACCCCAAGTTGTTCGAGAAGACGCTGTGGAGCGAGTTCGGCGACGGCGAACCGGTGCGCGTGCTGGAAAGCGATGGCGAGGAACACGAGGCCGAGCGCGCGGTGGCGCGCATCCAGGCTCTGAGAGCGGGCCAGTTGGCGGCCGCTGGAACGGCCGGGGACGGCCGCATCAAGCTCAGCGACTTCGCGGTGCTCTACCGCGCCAACCATCAGGCCAAGGTCTTCGAGCAGAAGCTGCGCGCGGCGCAGATCCCGTACAAGGTCTCGGGCGGTCAGAGCTACTTCGACCGCGCCGAGATCAAGGACCTGTGCGCCTGGCTGCGCCTGCTTGTCAACCCCGACGACGACCCG
>JANMAP010000407.1:0-12940 GCA_031359905.1 Burkholderiales bacterium
GCCCCGGCGTTTGACTAGACTCGAATCCTTCCATCTGCCGGAGACACGACCATGGGCGCACCCGAAGCCTTCACCCAGACCACCGACGTGGCCCATTGGATCGGCGGCAGCGCCGTGCGCGGCAGCGGCCAACGCAGCCAACCGGTGTGGAACCCGGCCACCGGCCGCCAAGCGCGCCAGGTGCTGCTGGCCAGCGAAGGCGATGTCGATGCGGCGGTGGCCGCCGCCGTCGCTGCCCAGCCCGCCTGGGGCGACACCCCGCCGATCCGCCGCGCCCGCGTGCTCAACAACTTCCTGGCGCTGATGAACCAGCACAAGGACACGCTGGCGGCGATGATCACCGCCGAGCACGGCAAGGTCTTCACCGACGCCCAGGGCGAGGTCAGCCGCGGCATCGACATCGTCGAATTCGCCTGCGGCGTGCCGCAATTGCTGAAGGGCGACTACACCGACCAGGTCAGCACCGGGATCGACAACTGGACCCTGCGCCAGCCGCTGGGTGTCGCCGCCGGCATCACGCCGTTCAACTTCCCGTGCATGGTGCCGTGCTGGATGTTCCCGATGGCCATCGCCTGCGGCAATGCGTTCATCCTCAAGCCCAGCGAGCGCGACCCGAGCGCCAGCCTGTTCATGGCCGAGCTGTTCAAACAGGCCGGGTTGCCCGACGGCGTGTTCAACGTCGTGCAGGGCGACAAGCTGGCGGTCGACGCACTGCTCAAGCACCCCGATGTCAAGGCGCTGAGCTTCGTCGGCAGCACGCCGATCGCCCAGTACATCTACGCAGCCGGCGCGCACCACGGCATGCGCGTGCAGGCGCTGGGCGGGGCCAAGAACCACATGGTGGTGATGCCCGATGCCAACCTCGACCAGGCGGTCGACGCGTTGATCGGCGCCGGTTACGGATCGGCCGGCGAACGCTGCATGGCCATCAGCGTGGCCGTGCTCGTCGGTGATGTCGGCGAGAAGATCGTGCCGATGCTGGCGGCGCGCGCCAAGGCGTTGAAGGTCAAGAACGGGATGGAGCTCGACGCCGAGATGGGCCCCATCGTCACCAAAGAAGCCCGCGACCGCATCGAGGGCTACATCGCCACCGGCGTGGCCGAAGGGGCGACGCTGGTCGTCGACGGCCGCGGCTTCAAGGTGCCCGGGCTGGAAGACGGCTTCTTCACCGGCGGCAGCCTGTTCGACCACGCCACGCCGGCGATGCGCATCTACCGGGAAGAGATCTTCGGCCCGGTGCTGGTGTGTCTGCGCGTGCCAGATTTCAAGTCGGCGCTCGAGCTTGTCAACAGCCACGAATTCGGCAACGGCGTGGCCTGCTTCACCGGCGACGGCGGCGTCGCTCGCGAATTCGCGCGGCGCGTGCAGGTCGGCATGGTCGGCATCAACGTGCCGATCCCGGTGCCGATGGCCTGGCACGGTTTCGGCGGCTGGAAGAAGAGTCTGTTCGGCGACACCCACGCCTACGGCGAGGAAGGCGTGCGCTTCTACACCAAGCAAAAGAGCGTGATGCAGCGTTGGCCCGACAGCATCGGCAAGGGTGCCGAGTTCGTGATGCCCACGTCCAAGTGAAGCGCCGGCGTGCGCTGGGGGCCCTGGCGGCGATGCCGGCAATCCCGACGATCCCGGCGATCTCGGCGAGCGGCTCAGTGCGGGCCCAGCCCGTTCGCCATTTCGGTGCCCAACGCCGACCGCTGGTCGCGCTGCAGCCGACGGCAAGACGCTGCACAATCCAGTTGAGCCAGGACGGCACGGCCTACTTCGACGTCCACCACACGGTGCACGGTGCGGGACGTCCTTGTAACGGTCGCCAGGCGCGCGCCGTCGAAGCCGTTTTCCTCGTTGCCGTACATCACCACGCGAAGTGTGCGCCGCGGGCGGCGGCCGGCGGCGTGGCGACACGCTGGAGCGCATCGAGCCCGCGGCGATGTCGCAGAACACCGCCTGCTGGGCCGTCGCGGCCTGGCTGGCGGCCCAGGCGCCCGTTGCCTTCGGCCCGACACCGGGCTGAAACCGCGCGCGCCGGTCGGCCGCTGGTCGACCATCGAGCAGCAGCGGATCGAGCGTGGATCAAGAGCGGATCAGCAGCCAATCAACAACCGATCCACGACGCATCAGTCGCCGATCAGCCCGCCGTCGCGCCGGCGGATCGCCAGCGTCGCGCTGCGTGGCCGCGCGCCGGGGCGTCCGTCGGGCCAGTTCGAGAAGCGGTCGGGCCGGGCCGGGTCGTTGCGCGCGCCTTTCGTTTCGCCCGGGTGCTGGATGTCGATGAACATCGTGCGGCCGTCGGGTGTCCAGGTGGCACCGGTGATCTCGGAGGCCGCCGGGCCGGTCAGGAAGCGGCGCACTTCGCCCGTGCCGGGGTGGCAGCACAGCAAGGCGTTGTGGCCGAGGCCGGCGGTCTCGCCCTGCAGCAGTTGGCTGCTGCTCAGGTCGGTGCCGATCCACAGCAGGCCGCGCGGGTCGAAGGCGATGGTGTCCGGCGCGCCGAAGGCATCGCCGCGCACGTTGCCGCGGGCTTCGGCGCGCGGCAGCGCCGGGTCGCCGGCCAGCAGCAGGTGGTTCCAGCTGAAGGTCTCGCCGTCGAAGTCGCCGTCTTCCTGCCAGCGGATGATCTGGCCCATCTGGTTGTTCTGGCGCGGGTTGGCGGCGTCGACGCCGGGCTTGCCGGGCGCGCCGCGGTCGGCGTTGTTGGTCAGCGTGCAATACACCCAACGGTCGACCCAACGATCGACACCGCGGTTGCCGGGCGACACGGCGACCCATTCGGGCCGGTCCATGCGCGTGGCGCCCAGCGCATCGGCGGCCTGGCGGGTCTTGACCAGCACCTCGCCCTGATCGGCAAAGCCGTTGGCTGCCGTCAGCGGGCCGTGGCCATGGACCAGCGGCAGCCAGCGGCCGCGGCCGCCGGCGTCGAAGCGGGCGACGTACAGGGTGCCGTGGTCGAGCAACTCGGCATTCGCCTGCGCGGCGCTGAGCGCCGGCGTGGCGTCGCGGATGGCATCGCGGCTGACGAAGCGGTAGATGTATTCGAAGGGCCGGTCCTCGCCCGAATAGACCGCCGCGCGGCCCTCGCGCGTCACTGCCACCGTGGCCCCTTCGTGCGCGGCGCGGCCGAGCGCGGTGCGCTTGATCGGCGGGCGCGCCGGGTCCAGCGGGTCGAGTTCGACGACCCAGCCGAAGCGGTTGGGTTCGTTGGGGTGGCGCACGGTGTCGAAGCGCTCGTCGTGCTCGGGCCAGCGGTACCACGTGGCGCGTCCGATGTCCCAGCGCCTCTCGTGCGCGGTCGGCACGTCGGCGGCGGTGAAGTAGTTGCTCCAGTTTTCTTCGCCCGACAGGAAGGTACCCCACGGCGTGCGGCTGCCGGCGCAGTTGCCGATGGTGCCGAGCACGCTGCGCGCCGCCGGGTCGGCGGCGGTGCGCAGCAGCGGGTGGCCGGCGGCCGGCCCGCGCAGCGCGCAAGGTGTGCTGGCGGTGACGCGGCGCGCGTAACGCGACGGGCGCACCATCTGCCAGCGGCCGCCCTGAAGTTCGATCTCGATCACCGCCATGCCATGCGCGGCCTGCGCCTTGTGCACCTTGTCCGGGGTCCACGGCGTCTGCCCGCCGGGGTGCAGCAGGCCGTCGTCGGTGTATTCGTGGTTGATGACCAGCAGGCCGCGGCGCGAACCGTCGAGCGCGAAGTACTCCAGGCCGTCGTGATGCATGCCCATCTGCAGCGCCTGTTCGGCGGCGCTGTTGCTCGCGTCGGGCTTCCAGGCCGGCATCTGGCCGGCGATGCCCACCGGCTCGCCCCACGGCGCCAGCACCTGGGCGACATAGCCTGCGGGAACGACGACGGCGTCGGCGCGCGACGGCGGCACGCTCGTGAAGCCGATCGGCGGCAGCGCTGCCGCATTGCCGCCGCCGATCGCGCAGCCGCCCATCGCCAGCAGCGGCAGCAGGCCCGCCGACCCCGCGCGCAGCAGTTGGCGGCGGGCGGGGTCGGTGGGCGCCGGCGCCCGGGGGTCGCTGCGGCGGGGTCGGGGTGGCATCGGGTGATTCTGGTGCTGCGCGCGCTGCGCTGCTCAGAGCCGTTCGGCTTCGCCGGCGCGCGGCTGCCACTTCGGCTGCCACTTCATCAGCCGGCGCGCGGCAGCACGAAGTGCGCAGGCGCTGGCGCTGGCGCTGCATGTTGACGGTGTGCTCAAAGGCGCCGCTGTCCACGTCGGCGCTGCCGCCGACCACCGCGCGCAGGGTATGCGCGCCACCGGCGAAATCGACGATGGTGATGTCCAGCCCTTCGGCCCTGAAGTCGCGGCGCTGTTCGGCAATCGTCAGCGGCAGGTCGCACAGCAGGTTCTTGCCGCCGACGGCCAAGGTCAGCCTGGGCTTTTCCGGTGTCTAGGCCTGCACCGGGGCAGGGGCCGACAGCAGCGCGGCGCTGCCGGCGATCACGACGTGGCGTCGTTGCATGGGCGCGTCTCTCCGAGGGTGTGTTTGCCCGCACTCAAGAGCAGGGTGCAGCGGCCTAACATCGCCGCATGAACCGAATCCTGCTCATCACCGGCGGCGGCCGCGGCATCGGCGCGGCCACTGCCAGGCAGGCCGCCAGCGCCGGCTGGGACGTGGCCATCAACTACACCCGTGACGCCGCCGCCGCTGCCACGGTGGCTGCCGACGTGGCGGCGCTCGGCCGGCGCGCGATCACGCTGCAGGCCGATGTCGCCGACGAAGCGCAGGTGATGGCGATGTTCGCTGCGCTTGACCGCGAGCCAGGCGCGTTGACCGGGCTGGTCAACAACGCCGGCGTCGTCGACGTCGCCGCCCGCGTCGACGCGATGGGCGGCGAGCGCATCCAGCGCATGTTCGCGGTGAATGTCTTCGGCACGATGTGGTGCGCGCGCGAAGCGCTGCGGCGCATGAGCACGCGCCACGGCGGCGCGGGCGGCAGCATCGTCAATCTGTCGTCGGTCGCGGCCCGGCTGGGCGGTGCGGGGCAGTACGTCGACTACGCCGCCGCCAAGGGCGCGATCGACACCTTCACGCTCGGCCTGGCGCGCGAGGTGGCGACCGAAGGCGTGCGCGTCAACGCCGTGCGGCCGGGCATCATCGCGACAGACATCCATGCCAGCGGCGGCCAGCCCGACCGCGCCGAACGCCTGGCCCCGCAGGTGCCGATGCAGCGCGCCGGCAGCGCCGACGAGGTCGCCGCGGCCATCCTCTGGCTGCTCTCCGACGCGGCCAGCTACACCACCGGCGCGTTGATCGACGTCAGCGGGGGCCGCTGATCAACGTCACCGGCGGGCGCTGAACACGCAGCGCACGCGCCGGTGAAGCGCCGTGGTCCCGGGCGCGGCGCTCGCCCTCACGCCGCATAGCCCTGCAGCAGCGTCAGCAGCGCGGCAGCGGCTCGTTGTTCGGCCCCGCCCATTGCCGCGCCGTAGGGCCGCAGCACGAAGGAGGCCTGGTCGGCCACCGACCCCCAGTTGCTGCGCGCGCTGACCCGCTCGTGCAGTTCGGCGTAGCCCATCTGCAGGCGGCCCGCCCGTTCGGCCAGGCGGCGCGCGGCCAGCGCGCTATACAGCTCGATCTCGGTCAGGCCGGCCAGGCTCCAGAAGTCGGGATCGTCCAGGGCCCGGGCCTGCAGGCTGCGTGTGGCCGCCGCGCTGGCCGCGGCGTCCAGCCCGGGCCAGGCCGGGTTGCCGAGCTGGGTCACGAGTTCCAGCGCCATCCGGTTGAGTGCCGGGTAGAACAGGTCGGGATGGTCGCTGGCCGCCGCGAGTTGCTCGGCGCGGCCGTAGGCTTCGGCGGCCATCGCCAGCGCAGCCTTCTCGGCGCCGGCGTCGGCGGCCTGCCAGGCCAGCATCGCCAGCCGCTTGCAGGCCGACCCGCACAGGCTGAAGCGTTCCATCGTCGGCTGCAGCGCGGCCAGCGCCTGCAGGCCGGCCAGCCCCTGCGTCAGCGCCTGGCGCGCAGCGGCGAATTCGGCCGATGCCGGATCGGCGTTGGCGGCCCGCGCCTGGGCCCGTCGCACCAGCAGGTTGCCGAGCTGTTCCTGGGCCTTCATCGACGCGCTGGCGTCGTTGCACTGCACCGCCCGCTGGAACCACTGGATGGCGGTGTCGCGGTCGCCGGTCTCGGCATAGGCCACGCCGAAGGCCTCGGCGACCGCGCCCATGCCGCCCCACTGCACGGCGAAGCGGGCGTCGAGGTGACGCACCCGCTCGAGTTGCCCGGCCGGGTCGCGGCCCATCCATTTCGATTGCACGGCCAGTTCTTCCAGCGCCAGCACCAGGCCCAGCGGCGAGGCCAGGCCGTCGTATTCGGTGCGCAGCGGCGCGGTCGCCGCCCGGGCGCCGCCGCCGCCGGGGCGGTAGATCCAGTTCGGGTCGCCATAGCACTGGTAGGCCGCCCAGGTGTTGCTCTGGCGATCCTCGTTCCACGCCGCTTCGCGGGCCACCGCCACGGCTTCGATGAACGGGCGGCCGGCCAGCAACTGGCTGTAGAAGGTGGTGGCAAAGACGCTGGCCGGGCCGTCGTCGACGGCCCAGCCGGCGGCGATGACGCAGCGCACGCCGATCTCGATCAGCGAATCGGCGACCCCGGCGGCAAAGGCGCTGCGGTCGAAGCTGCGCAGCGTCTGCGACGCATCGTGCGCCGCCAGATGGCAGCAGTTGACGAAGACCAGCTCGGGCACCGTGCGCATGCTCTTGATCTCGCTCGGCCCGAGGAAGGTGTCGTCGGACAGCACGACGCCGCCGGTGCGCAGCAGCTTGCCGGTGCTGTCGCGCTGAACCGGCTCGCCGTGCCCGGCGATGTGCACGATGCGGTAGCGGCGTTCGAACAGCGCGTTGATGACGCTGGTGGCGCTGTCGCGTTCGAGCAGGGCCACCACCCGTTCGTGGGCCAGCCCGCCGCCGCGCAGCAGCTGGTCGCGCACCGCGGTGGCTTCGGCCAGCGCGCCGGGCAGGCGCGGATAGCAGCGGGCGTCGGCCAGCGGCTCGCCGATCACCAGCACGGCGTCGTCGGCGCTGGCGTCCTGAACCTGCGCGCGGTACTCCGCGGTGCGCAGCTTGCGCAGCAGCTGGCAGCGGATGGCCCACGGTCGCGGGTCGGCGGCGGCGCTGCGCTCGTCGCTGGTGTCCAGCAGTTCCCACGGGATCGGCGCGGTGCGCTCGTCGAGCTCGAGCAGCATGTGGCTGGTACCGCCGAAGAAGGGCTCCATCTCCGGCGGCACCAGCAGCTGGAACAGCGTGCGGCCGAGCCGCGCGTCCTGGTTGCTGGCCGTCGACGCCCGGGCCACCAGCTCCTGCAGCAGCTTGCCCTGGGTCATCTGGGCGCGGACTTCGGTGCGCGCACGCTTGGTGTCGAGCGTGAAGGCGATGGTGTCCGGCTGGCCTTCAGGAGAACAGGCGGTGATGAAGTCGTAGTCGGCGCCGCGGTAGCCGACGTCGATCTGCCGGCGCAGCGGGCCGATGCCGCTGGCGATCGTCGGCGCGACCTCGAAGCCACCCGGGTCGGCCGTGGCCAGCACCTGCAGGCCATGCCAGGCATCGGACGCGCGCTCCAGGTACAGCTCGACCAGCGTCAGCTCGCCGACCACCGGCCAGCCGTTGGCCGCCAGGCGCTGGTTGGCGTCGCGCACGCCCTGGGCGATGGCCCGCGCCGCGGTGCCGGCGACCACAGCGACGCCGCCGCTGCCCATCAAGGTGCTGGCGATCTCGATGGTGGCCGGTGCACCGTCGGGGCTTTCGGCGATGCGCTGGGCCCAGGCGATCACGCCCTGGCGCACGCTCATCGTCAGCGCCTGCTCGCGCAGCTTGCCCTCTTCGCCCAGGCCGATGACGATGGCCGCGAAGGGCCGCGGCACGCGCCAGGGGTTGTCCTGCTGGCGCGAGCTGTTCATGAAGATCTGGTGCGATCCCGGTGCGTCCGGGTACAGGCCGACGGCCAGCGAATCTTTCATCGCCCCGCCGATCAGGCTGTCGACCGCCTGTTCGGTGCCGAACAAGGCCAGTGACCGGTAGTGGCCGACGAGCAGCGGCTGGCGCACGAAGCTGAGGTTGCCGTTGAGCACGCGCAGGCGCAGCGCCGCGCCGCGCGGCGCCGGCGGTGCTTCGATGAAGCCCCCGCCACCGCTGGCGAAGACGGCGCGCTGGCTGTCGGCGGGCACGGCCAGCGGCCGGCCGCGCGGCGGCCGGCTGCGCACATGCGGCACCGCCGCCGCCAGCGCCGCGGCGCCGCGCTGGCTGCCGGCCAGCCGCGGCAGGCGTGTCGTGTCGCCGCGCTCGAGCAACTCGACATAGGCGGCGAAGGCGCTGTCCCGGTCAGGCAGCGCGCCGTGGTCGGCATCCACCGTCCAGGTGCGCACGCCGGGCAGCAAGGCCGATTCGAGAGGCACCCGGCCGTCGCCGCCGTCGCTGGCGTCCAGGTACACGAAGCCGTCGTCGCCGACGCTGTAGCCGTCGGGCGTGAAGCGGGCGTGGCCGGTGACCAGCAGCAGCTTGTCGGCAAACCCCGGCAGCGCCTGCGCGCGCTGCGCGTCGAGCCGTTCGCGCAGCACGCGTGCGCGGTCGAGCACGTCCTGAGGCGGCAGCCCCCATTCGTAGGCCGCGTCGGGCGCTTCGCCATTGCTGTGGTGCCACCAGTTGACGGCCTGCACGCGCTTCAGATCGTCTTCGGCCAGGCGACGCCAGGTCTCGCTGTTGGCCAGGCCCAGCAGCGGATCGAGCAGCCCGGCCTGCAGCTGGATGAAGCCGGGGAATTCGGCCATCAACTGGCGCGCCCGGCGGTCGTGCAGCGGCGAGCCGAAGGCCGCCAGCGCGTTGCCGAAGGTGTCGTCGCCCGACAGCACCTGCATCGGCGCCCACGAGCCGCCGTTGGGCGTGCCGAGCATCAGCAGCCGCGCGCCGTCGCGCTGCATCAGCCGGGCCCAGGTCTGCGGGCGTTCCAGCTGCATCGTGCGCGCCAGCAGCCCGCCCATCGAATGCGCCAGCAGGCGCCCCGGCTGGCCGCTGGCGTTGCGGGTATCGAGTGCGGCCTCGACGGCGTCGGCCAGGCGCCGGGCTTCGTCCTCGATCGGCCGTCGCCAGTCGTAGGCGAAGGGCAGCACCTCGTGGGTTTGCGCCAGGTGCTCGATCAGGTCGTCGTAGCTCAGGCCGATCGGGCCGTCGGGCAGCACGCCGTCGGCCGCGCCCGGCGTGTACTTCAGCTTGGCCAGGCCACCGATCAGGCGCAGGCTGAGCCAGATGCGCTTGTCGCCGACCTTCAGATGGCTGCCCAGGATGCCGGGCAGCACGAAGACCGCCGGCATCTCGCTGAGCGGGCGGCCGGCATCTTGACCGCGCCGCGCGGCCCGCGTGCCCCCGGCGTCCTGCCCGGCCCACGACAGCGGCCCGATGGGCCGGAAGCCGGCCGGCTGCGCCTGCGTCAGCCCGCCGACCACCGCCTGCACCGTGCGTTCGTTGGCGAAGTAGTTGAAGTGCGTGACCTTGCCGCCCTGGTCGAGCAGGAAGCTGGCGCCGCCGGCACGCGGCGCGCCGCCGTACATCGACCGCGTGTGCACCACGATGTCGTTGTCGGTCCAGTAGAAGGCGTCGGCCAGCAGGGTCTTCAGCCAGCTGCCGACGCTGTCGCCCTGCAGGTCGCCGGCGATCACGCGCAGCTCGCCGGGAATAGCGTCTTCGGCGCCGTTGAGCCAGTTCAGCAGCGGGTTGTCGGGAATCATCGCTGCCAGTCCCGGCAGCTCGGCCGGGCTGGCGCGGCGCCGCGCGACCTCGGTCAGGAAGTCGAGCAGCGCCGGCAGCACCGGCACACCGGCGAGTTCGAACGTCCACTTCAGCACCGACAGGTAGGCGTCCAGGCGCTGGCTGGCCAGCAGCGTGCCGCGGGCCGGGCAGGCCACGCGCACGACGCGCTCGACGACGATGCCCTTGCCGCGCACCGCGGCGGCCAGCGCCTGCAGTTCCTGGCGCTGTCCGGCCAGCGAGTCGCCGGCAAAGAAGGCCAGGTCGGCGGCGGTCAGGGTTGGCGCGGCGGCGACCCGGGCCAGCACCTCGGCGACCAGGCCGCCGCGCGAATGCGTCACCAGGTGCAGCCGCGCGCCGGCCGGCAGGGCCTGCACCAGCGTCAGCGCGTTGGTCACCGGCGTCGCGCCGAGCGTCGGATGATCCAGCGCGTAGACCCGCCCGCCGTAGGCCGCGAACAAATCGCGCACGCGCTGCGGGTGCAGGGTCCATAACTTGCCGAAGGTGCTGACGGTGTCGACGAAAGTGCCGTGGACCAGCACCAGCAGCGGCTGGCTGGCCGGCGCGGCGGGTGCCGGCACCGCCGTCAGCCGAGCAGCGCTGCCCTTGAGCGTCGACAGCGCCTCCTGCTGCAGGAGGTAGACACCGGCATCGACCTGGCCGTCGACGCGCTGCACCACCTGCGCAGCGACGAACTTGGCGGCGCTGTCGCGGCCGAACCCGGTGAGGACTTCGAAGGCCGACAGCAGCACTTCACCGAGGAAGCCGCCGGCGCGCGTCGGTGCCGCCTGCTCCAGGCCGCGCCAGCGCATCTGCGCCGGCACCGCGACATCGCCGTCGTCGGCGCCGGGCGCGCCGCGCTGCGTCTGGCCCTGGCCGCGCAGCAGGTCGCGGGCGTTTTCCGGGTGCAGCAGCAGCGCCGGGCCGCCGGCGATGTGCAGCACGACCACGTCGTCGCCGGGCACCGCCGTGACCCGCACCACGTCGCCGGCAGCGCGCCGCGCGCCGACGCGCACCGAATCCTTGACGCGCAGCGTCGCGCCGTCGGCGATCCCCAGGCCAGCGGCGCCGCCGCGCTGCGCTGCAGCCGCCTGGCGTTGTCCCGGGACGACGAAGGTGATGGCAGCGCTGGGCGTCGACGGCATGCTGTTTCTCCTCGATGGGCGGCGAGCATCGGCGCAAAGCGCGGGGCCGGCAAGGCAGCGCGCCAGCGGACCTAGGGATGGCCGGCGCGGTCTCGCCAGCGCGGAAGGCGGGCGCCGAGCGGGCATCAGGAGGTCAGCGGGCAGGCATCAGGTGGCACCCAACGGCACCAAGCGGCACCCGGCAGGCCGCCGCGGGCCTTCAGCGGCGCTCGATCAACAGCGGCGTCAGCCCATAACGGGCCCGCCAGCGTTCGCTGGCCTGGCGCGCCAGTTCGCGGCTCGGATAGGGCCCGGCTTGCACGCGGAACAGCGGGCCATCGTCGACGACCGCGATGCTCGTCGGCGCCGCCCCACCGCTGTCTTGCAGTTCGCGCTGCACGCGCAGCTGCAGCTGCAGCGCGGCATCGCGGCTGCGAAAGGCCCCGAGCTGCAGCCACAGCGCGTTGCCGTCGACGAGGGCCATCAAGGGGTCGCCCGGGGCCGCCGGGTCGTCGGGCGGCAAGGCCGTCGCGCTGCGGGCCGGGTCGCCCGCCGCTGGCAGCGCCGCGCTGGCGCGTGGCGCGTCGCTGCGCCAGCGGCCGCTGCGGATCTCGTCGAAGGTCAGCCGCTGCACTTCGACCGGCGCCACGCCGCCGAGCAGGCCCAGCTTGATCGCGGCGGTGTAGCTCAGGTCGACGATGCGTCCCGGCACGAAGGGCCCGCGATCGTTGATGCGCACCACGACCTCGCGGCCGTTGGCCGGGTTGCGCACGCGGGCGTAGCTGGGAATCGGCAGGGTCTTGTGCGCGGCGGTCATCGCGTACATGTCGTAGATCTCGCCGCTGGCCGTCGGCCGGCCGTGGAACTTGCGCCCGTACCACGACGCCAGACCGGCTTCCCGCCAGACCAGATCGGTGGCCTGCGGGGTGTACGCCTGGCCGAGCACTGCGTAGGGCTTGTTCGGCCCGCTGATGCGGATCGGCTCGATGCGCGGCAGCGCGTCGGGCAGGCGTTCGAGTTCGGCGGCTGGTGGCGGGCGGGCGTCGGGGCCGTCGCGGTCGGCCGGTGTCGGCGCACGGGTCGCGCAGCCGGCGAGCGTGATGGCCAGCGCGATCGTCAGGGTGTTCGTCAGGGCCTGCGTCAGCGCGTTCGGTAGCGGGCTCGCCAACGGGCCGCGGGCGACGTTCGTCATCAAGCCGCTCGGGCCTTGGGCGCCGCAGCGACGCTGCGCGGCGCGCACTGGCCCCGATTCCACGGACGAACCGGAGGGATCGGAGGGATCGGAATAATCTGGCGAGTCAGGCGACAGGGGCGGATGCTGCAGCATCGGCGTGGTGCGACCGGCAAGAATCGAACTTGCGACGCAGCCTTCGGAGGGCCGCATGATATCCACTTCACCACGGTCGCACGCCAGTCGACGATTCTAGCGCTGGGCCTGCGCCGGGCCGCCGTCCAGCGCCGGGCACATGGGGGCGGCGACCTATAATCTGCGGCTTTGGCCCCCGCAGGCGCAGGCCCTGACATCGAGGATTCCATGAGCGATTCGCACGATCACGACGGTGCGCAAGACCTGTCCCACGACCTGCCGCACGAGGGACCGATCAAGACCCCCAAGCAATTGGTCGTCGCCGTGCTGGCCTCGTTCATCGTGCCCATCGTCGTCATCGTGCTGCTCGTCAACTATGTCGATTTCGGTGCCAAGACGGCAGCCGGCAGCGATGGTCTGGGGCCGGAGGCAGTGGCCAAGCGCCTTCAGCGTGTCGGATCGATCGAGTTGCGCGATGCCTCGGCGCCGGTCGTGTTGCGCAGCGGCGAAGACGTCTACAAGGGCCAGTGCGCGGCTTGCCACGCGATCGGCGCCGCAGGGTCACCGAAGCTCGGCGATGCCGAGGCCTGGGCCCCGCGCATCAAGACCGGCTACGAAGCACTGCTGAATTCCGCGCTCAAGGGCAAGAATGCGATGAGCGCGCAAGGCGGCGGCGAATACAACGACACCGAGATCGGACGCGCCGTGGTCTACATGGCCAACCAGAGCGGTGCGAAATTCGCAGAGCCTGCCGCCCCGGCTGCGCCTGCTGCTTCCGCCAC
>JANMAP010000425.1:0-5857 GCA_031359905.1 Burkholderiales bacterium
TGCGCCGCGGCTGGTTCCTGTCGGCCGCGGCGTTGAAGGCCCAGGCGGTGGCCGGCATCGCCGCGTTCAAGGTCAAGACGCCGGGGCCGGCGGCGGCCATCGAAACGCTGTCCGGCGGCAACGTGCAGCGCGCCGTGCTGGCGCGCGAGCTGAGCGCGATCAACGACGACCCGCCGCGCCTGTTGATCGTCGCCAACCCGTGCTTCGGTCTGGACTTCGCGGCCACGGCCGAGATCCACGCCCGGCTGCGCGCCGCACGCGACGGCGGCGCCGCGGTGCTGCTGGTCAGCGAAGACCTCGACGAGCTGCTGGCGCTGGCCTCGCGGCTGGTGGTGCTGTCGCACGGCCGCGTCGCGCTGGAATGCGCGACGGCGCAGGCCGACATCGGCGCCATCGGCCGGGCGATGGCCGGCGACACGGCGGCCCCCACACCCACACCGCGGGCCGGCGTGGTGGCGGAGGCTGCATGAAACGCGCCTCACGGCCGCGGCATGACAACGCGCAGCGTGTCCTCGGCATGACGACGCGCAGCGTGGACGCAGCATGACGATTCACACCGTGGCCGCAGCGCGGCCGTATCCCTACAGTTTCGACCCGCGGCACACGGCGGTGGTGCTGATCGACATGCAGCGCGACTTTCTCGAACCGGGCGGCTTCGGTGCGCTGCTCGGCAACGACGTCGCCCCGCTGCGCCGGATCGTGCCCGCTTGCCAGCAACTGCTGCGCCTGGCCCGCGCGCACGGCCTGCACGTCATCCACACCCAGGAAGCGCACGACGCGCAGCTGGCCGACTGCCCGCCGGCCAAGAAGGCGCGCGGCAACCTGGTCTGCGGCATCGGCGACATCGGGCCGCTGGGCCGCGTGCTGGTGGCTGGCGAGCCGGGCGCGGACTTCATTCCCGAATTGCTGCCGCAGCCCGGCGACACGGTGCTGCGCAAGCCGGGCAAGGGCGCTTTTCATGCCACGTCGCTCGACGCCATCCTGCACGCGCAGGGCATCACCCACCTGCTGATCGCCGGCGTGACCACCGAGGTCTGCGTGCAGACCACCCTGCGCGAAGCCAACGACCGCGGCTACGAATGTTTGCTGCTGACGGACTGCGCGGCCAGCTACTTCGCGCACTTCCACGACGCGGTGGTCGAGATGGTGGTGGCGCAGGGCGGCATCGTCGGCTGGGCGGCGCCGCTGGCGGCCGTGCGGGCGGCGCTGGAAGCCGGGTAGGGGGATCCGGGGCCGCCGGGGGGTCGGGACGCCGGGTTGCACGTCGGTCGGGCGGCGACGCCGCGGCCGGCGGTGTCCGGCGGTGTCCGGCGCAGGCGGGCCTGCGACTTTGGAGCATGATGCGGCGATGCCATCGACGCCATCCATTCCTGCCGGCCCGGCGATCGCCGACGCGCCGCGGGCCAATCTGGCCGAACACGTCTACACCTCGCTGAAGGCCGAGTTGCACGACTTTCGCTGGGTCGCCGGCGACCGCTTCAGCGAAGCCGAGATCGGCCAGCGTCTGGGCGTCAGCCGCACCCCGGTGCGCGAGGCGCTGTTCAAGCTGCGCAACGAAGGGTTCCTGGACGTCGAATCGAAGACCGGCTGGTTCGTCAAGCCGATCGACTTCATGCGGCTCGACCAGCTCTACGACCTGCGCGTCGTGCTCGAATCGGCCTGCATCGCGCGCCTGGCCGCGCGCAGCGTCGACCCGCCCGAGCTGGCGCAGCTGAAGGCGATCTGGATTGTCCCGGTGGCCGAGCGGCGGACGCTGGCCCGCGAGGTCGGCGAACTCGACGAGGGCTTCCACGCGACGCTGGTGGCCGCCGCCGGCAACAGCGAGATCGCCCGCGTCCACCAGGAAGTGACCGACCGCATCCGCATCGTGCGCCGGCTCGACTTCACGCGGGCCGACCGCATCGACGCCACCTACCAGGAACACGCCAAGATCCTGCGCGCGGTGATCGACCGCAAGCCGGACGCGTCGCTGCTGCTGTTGAAGACGCACATCGAGCAGAGCAAGACCGAGGTGCGCAAGATCACGCTGCACCAGCTGCACGAAGCGCGCAACCGGGTGCGCGACCGGGGCTGACGGTCGCCCCTGGCCAGCGTGGTCGGTGCCTGCCGATGGCGCGCCGGCGCTGCCGGCCGGCAGCGCCGGCAACGTCGACAATGGCTGGATGAAACCGCCCAAGCGTCTGCAAATCCTGATCGACGAAGGCCTGGTCGACGAGGTCGTGCGCCAGCTGATGAGCGGCAAGGAAGCCAACGTCTTCGTCGTGCGCTGCGGCGACCAGGTGCGCTGCGCCAAGATCTACAAGGACGCCACCGAACGCAGCTTCCGCCAGGCGGTCGACTACACCGAGAACCGCAAGGTCAAGAACAGCCGCCAGGCGCGCGCGATGGCCAAGGGCACGCGCTTTGGCCGCCAGGCCACCGAGGCGGCCTGGCAAAGCGCCGAGGTGGATGCGCTGTACCGCCTGGCCGCCGCGGGCGTGCGCGTGCCGCGGCCGTACAACTTCTTCGAAGGCGTGCTGTTGATGGAGCTGGTGACCGACGCCGCCGGCGCCGCCGCCCCGCGCCTGAACGACTGCCAGTTCACGCCGGACGATGCCCGCCGCCACCACGCCACGTTGCTGCGCGAAGTGCTGCGCATGCTGCTGGCGGGCATCGTGCACGGCGACCTGTCGGAGTTCAACATCCTGCTCGGCACCGATGGCGACGGCCAGCCCGGCCCGGTGATCATCGACCTGCCGCAGGCCGTCGACGCCGCCGGCAACAACCACGCCCAGCGCATGCTGCTGCGCGACGTGGCCAACCTGCGCGGCTTCTTCGGCCGCTTCGCGCCCGAGCTGCTGGCCAGCGACTTCGGGCCCGAGATCTGGGACCTCTACCGCCGCGGCGTGTTGCAGGTCGACAGCCTGCTGACCGGCCGCTTCGATGGGCCGCAGGGCGCGGTCGATGTCGGCAGCGTGATGGAAGGCATCGCCGACGCGCGCGCCGAGGAAGCGGCGCGGCGCTTGCGCCTGGGCCTGGGCCTGTAGGTCGGGCCAACGATCTCAATCGGCGCGGACTGGCGCGCTGGGTTCGGCCCAGGCGTCCGGGGCACGGGGCCGGATGCGTTGCAGCCACACGGCGCTGGCCGGTGCCAGCGTCAGCTCCCGACCTGTACAACTCGTTCAGCCGACCGCTGGTCCAGGCGCTGGTCGAGAACGTCGCGCGGCACCTGCAGGGCCCGCTGAAGCACGCCTTCTTCGTTGGCTACAACCCGGTGCATGGCGACGTCCTCGACCAATCGCCGCACTTCGCGCGCTGGTCGGCGCAGACCCTGCCGTACGCGGCCGACGAACTCGGCTACGGCCCCGACCTCGAAGACACCACGGTGGTCTGGCAGAGCCTGCCGCAGCGCTACCCGCCCCAGGCCTCGGCCGGGCGTCGGATCCAAGTCAGCCCCGGGCAGTGGTGCAGCCTGGTCTAAGCGCCAGGCACCGCGCTGGCGCGCCATCGCGGCGTGATGGCGCAAGGCGGACGGGGGACGGCGCGGCGGACTGCTGCGTGGTGCTGCGTGATGTTGCGTTCGCGCTGCAGCGCGCTGCGTCGCGCTGAGTGGTTCTGCGCGTCGGTCGAGTGAGAATGGTGCAGCCGGCAGCGGACGTGGTGTCTTGCCGGACATCCACCATCACACGAGAGGAACCCATCATGTCCATGCGTTTCTTGGCGGCGTCGCGCGCCGCGTTGTCGCCGACGTCCGCGCTGACGCTGTCGCTGATGTCCGCGCTGATGTCTGCGCTGATGTTTGCGCCGACGTTCGCGCTGACGTTCTCCCCAGCCGCCCGCGCCCAGCCGGCGTCGGCGCCGGTATCGACGCCAGCCGCACCGAAGACCGCGCCAGCCACTGCCCCGGTCGCCGCACCCGCTGCCGACGTGTCCGAAGGCAAGGTCGCCTACTACGGCCGCAAGTTCGCCGGCCGCAAGACCGCCAGTGGCGAGCGCTTCAATCCCGATGCGCTGACGATGGCCCACAAGACACTGCCTTTTGGCACGCTGGTGCGGGTCACCAACTTGCAGACGAAGAAGAGTGTCGTCGTGCGTGTCAACGACCGCGGCCCGACGACGGCCGACCGCGTCGGCGATCTGTCGCCCGCCGCCGCCTCGCGCCTGCGCATGCTGCGTTCGGGCGTCGTCGATGCCAAGCTGGAAGTGGTTGGCACACGCAAGGCCCGGCGCGCCAAGAAGGCCTGAAAGCCACCGCGGGCGCGGTGCGGCACCCGCCGCGGGATCGCGCCCGCATCGCGCGGCCGCCGCACCCGCACCTGCACCCGGAAACCGCACCCGGAACCGCACCCGTCACCGCACCCGCACCCGACAGCACCCGCGGTCGCGGTCGCGGTCGCGGTCGCTCACACCTTCTCAGATCGACATCTTCTGCCGCACCCCGTCGGCTTCCATCGTGCCGCCGCGGCCGCGCATGACGATCTCGCCGCGCTCCATCACCAGGTACTGGTCGGCGAGTTCGGCGGCGAAGTCGTAGTACTGCTCGACGAGCACGATGGCCATCGTCTTGCGATCGGCGAGCATGCGGATGACGCGGCCGATGTCCTTGATGATGCTCGGCTGGATGCCTTCGGTCGGCTCGTCGAGCATCAGCAGCGTCGGCCCGGGCGCCAGCGCGCGGGCGATCGCCAGTTGCTGCTGTTGCCCGCCCGACAGGTCGCCGCCGCGCCGGCCGATCATCTGCTGGAGTACCGGGAAGAGTTCGAACAGTTCGGCGGGGATGCCGGCACCGCCGGTCTTGGTGGCCAGCCCCATGCGCAGGTTCTCCTCGACCGTCAGCCGGCCGAAGATCTCGCGCCCCTGCGGCACGTAGCCGATGCCGCCGCGCACGCGTTCGTAAGGCGTGGCGCCGGTGATGTCGGCACCGGCCAGCGTGATGCGACCGGTCTTCACCGGCACCACGCCCATCAGACTCTTCAGCAGCGTCGTCTTGCCCACGCCGTTGCGCCCGAGCACGACGGTGACTTCGCCCAGGCGGGCCTCGAAGCCCAGGTCGCGCAGGATGTGCGACCCGCCGTAATACTGGTTGAGTCCTTCGACCTTGAGCATGGAATCGACCGTTGTCCTTCATGCGGGAGCCCCCTCCCGGAGGGAGACTCGGGGGAGCTGTGTGTTCAACCGAAGGTGTGTCTCGGGAGCGTCAGCGCCCGAGATACACCTCGACGACCTTCTCGTTCGCCTGCACGTCAGCGAGCAGGCCTTCGGCCAGCACGCTGCCTTCGTGCAGCACCGTGACCGTTTTGCGCCCCTGCGTCAACGCGGCGACGAACTGCATGTCGTGTTCGACGACGACCAGCGAGTGGCGGCCTTCCAGCGACAGGAACAGCTCGGCGGTGCGCTCGGTCTCTTCGTCGGTCATGCCGGCGACGGGCTCGTCGAGCAGCAGCAGCTTGGGGTCTTGCACCAGCAGCATGCCGATCTCCAGCCACTGCTTCTGACCGTGGCTGAGCAGCCCGGCCACCCGCCGCGACGCGTCCTGCAGGTGGATCAGCAGCAGCACCTCGGCGATGCGGTCGAGCTGGGTGCCGGTCAGCCGCGAGAACAAGGCGGCGCGGACGCGGCGGTCGGCCTTCAGCGCGAGCTCGAGGTTCTCGAACACCGTCAGCTGTTCGTAGACCGTGGGTTTTTGAAACTTGCGGCCGACGCCGATCTGCGCGATCTGCGGTTCGCTCAAGCGCAGCAGGTCGATGTTGCTGCCGAAGAAGACCTTGCCCGCGTCAGGGCGCGTCTTGCCGGTGATGCAATCCATCATCGTCGTCTTGCCCGCGCCGTTGGGGCCGATGATGCAGCGCAGTTCGCCGACGTCGATGGTCAGCGACAG
>JANMAP010000439.1:0-5369 GCA_031359905.1 Burkholderiales bacterium
GTCAGCAATGTCGAGGGGCTGCTGAAAGACGGCATGACCAGCCTTGACGTGCTGCGCGCCACCTTCCCGGCCGGCACGCTGACCGGCGCGCCGAAGATTCGTGCGATGGAAATCATCGACGAGCTCGAGCCGGTCAAGCGCGGCATCTATGGCGGCGCCGTCGGTTACCTGAGCTTTGCCGGCGACATGGACGTGGCGATCGCGATCCGCACCGGGATCGTCAAAGACGAAGTGCTCTATGTGCAGGCGGCGGCCGGCGTGGTCGCCGATTCGGTTCCCGAGCTGGAGTGGGCCGAGACCGAGCACAAGGCGCGGGCGTTGATCCGCGCGGCCGAGCGCGTCGAAGAGGGGTTCTGATGCCCCCGAGCTCACTTTGTTCGCTTCCCCCCGGCCCCGTCAGGGGCCGCTTCGCGTCCCTGGGGGCGCAGGCCGCCTCCCTTGGGGCGGCTCGGCAGGAGGCCTGACCATGCTCCTCGTGATCGACAACTACGACAGCTTCACCTTCAACCTGGTGCAGTATTTCGGCGAACTGGGCCAGGACGTGCGCGTGGTGCGCAACGACGAGATCGACGTTGCCGGCATCGCCGCGCTGCAGCCTGACCAGTTGGTGCTCTCGCCGGGCCCGTGTTCGCCGGCCGAGGCCGGCGTCTGTGTCGATGCCATCCGTGGACTCATCGGCCGGCTGCCCATCCTCGGGGTCTGCCTCGGGCACCAGGCGATTGGCGCTGCGCTGGGCGGACGCATCGTGCGGGCGCGGGTGCAGATGCACGGTAAATCCAGCACGATTGCGACCGACGGGCGCGGCGTGTACCGCGGTCTGCCCGAGCGCTTCGACGTCATCCGTTACCACTCGCTGGCCATCGAAGCTGCGACCTTGCCCGCTGCGCTGGACATCACCGCGACGACCGACGACGGCGAGATCATGGGGGTGCGCCACCGCGAACTGGCGGCCACCGCGACGCCGCTGGAAGGTGTGCAGTTCCATCCCGAATCCATCCTCAGCGAACATGGGCATGCCCTGCTGAAAAACTTCCTGGAGGTCTGCCGATGAAGACGATCGACCTGCGCAGCGACACCGTCACCCGGCCGACGCCGGCGATGCGTGCGGCGATGGCCGCTGCCGAGGTCGGCGACGATGTCTTCGGCGACGACCCGACCGTCATCGCGCTGCAGCAGCGCATCGCCGACTTGCTGGGCTTCGAAGCGGCGCTGTTCATGCCCACCGGCACCCAGAGCAATCTGTGCGCGCTGCTCAGCCACTGCCAGCGCGGCGACGAATACCTGGTCGGCCAGATGGCCCACACCTACCGCTGGGAAGGCGGTGGCGCGGCGGTGCTCGGCAGCATCCAGCCGCAGCCCCTGCCGCAACAGCCCGACGGTTCGATCGCGCTGGCCGACATCGAAGCCAACATCAAACCCGACGACGCGCACTTCGCGCGCACCCGGTTGCTGACGCTGGAGAACACCTGGGGCGGACAGATCCTGCCGGCGGCGACTGTCGCGGCGGCCACGGCGCTGGCCCGAGGACGGGGCCTGTCGGCGCACCTCGACGGCGCGCGCCTGTTCAACGCCGCGGTCGGCAGCGGTGTGCCGCCGCGCGAGATCGCGCGTCACTTCGACAGCGTTTCGGTCTGCTTCAGCAAGGGGCTGGGCGCGCCGGTCGGCTCGGCGCTGTGCAGCAGCCGTGAATTCATCGCGCGGGCCCATCGCTGGCGCAAGATGACCGGCGGCGGCATGCGCCAGGCCGGCGTGCTGGCGGCGGCTGCGCTGCACGCGCTGGACCACCATGTCGAACGCCTGGCCGACGATCACGCCAACGCCAAGCGCCTGGCCGAAGGGCTGCAGGGCCTTGCCGGGGTGACGGTGCAGGCGCCGCAGACCAACATCCTGTTCGTCGATCTGGCGCCAGAGAAAGCGCCCGGTGTCGTCGAGCGGCTGCGCGCCGCGGGTGTGCTGTGCACAGGGCTGTACCGGTTGCGCTTCGTGACCCATCTCGACGTCTCGGCCGACGATGTCGACCGCGCCATCCGCGTCCTGCGCGAAACACTCTAGGAGCTGGCCATGGCCATCGGCAACAGCGAAGCGCTGGCGCGCGTCATCGACCACCGCGAGATCTTCCACGACGAGATGCTGGCGTTGATGCGCCGCATCATGAGCGGCGAGATGTCGCCGGTGATGATCGCCGCCTTCGCGATGGGTCTGCGCGTCAAGAAGGAAACCATCGGCGAGATCGCCGCCGCCGCGCAGGTGATGCGCGAGTTCGCCACGCCGGTGGTGGTGGCCGACCGCACCCATCTGGTCGACATCGTCGGCACGGGTGGCGACGGTTCACACACCTTCAACATCAGCACCGCGTCGATGTTCGTCGCCGCGGCGGCCGGCGCGCGGGTCGCCAAGCACGGCGGACGCAGCGTCTCGTCGACTTCGGGTTCGGCCGACGTGATGGAGGCGTTGGGCGCCTTCATCGCGCTGGCGCCCGAGCAGGTCGCCGACTGCCTGGCCGAGACCGGCATCGGCTTCATGTTCGCGCCGAACCACCATGCGGCAATGAAGCATGCCGCACCGGTGCGCAAGGAGCTCGGTGTGCGCACCATCTTCAACATCCTTGGGCCGCTGACCAACCCGGCCGGCGCGCCCAACCAGCTGCTCGGCGTGTTCCACCCCGACCTGGTCGGCATCCAGGTGCGCGTGCTGCAGCGACTGGGCAGCGACCACGTGATGGTGGTCTACGGCATGAACGGCATGGACGAGATCTCGCTGTCGGGCGAGACGATGGTCGGCGAGCTGAAGAACGGTGAAGTGCTCGAATACACCGTGCACCCCAGCGATTTCGGCCTGCCGGTCTACGACTCGCGGGTGCTCAAGGTGGCCAACAGGGAAGAGTCGGTGCAGTGCATCCAGCGCGTGCTGGCCAACGAGGACGGGCCGCTGCGCGATGTGGTGCTGCTCAACGCCGGCGCGGCGCTGTATTGCGCCGGCGTGGCTGCCAGCGTGTCCGAGGGCGTCAAGCGCGCCCGTGACGCGGTGGCGTCAGGCCGGGCGCTGGCCAAGCTCAGCCAGTTCGTGAGCGTCAGCAACCGTTTCCGGCCGGTCGCCTGAAACGGTGGGAAGGGGTTGACTGGTGTCCGACATCCTGCAGCGCATCGTCGAGGTCAAGCACGAAGAACTCGCTGCCGCGCGTCGCAAGCGCAGCCTGGCAAGCTGGCGCGACGAGGCCGAGGGTCGGCGCGATGGGCGCGGCTTTGAGACCGCCCTGCGCGCCAAGCTGCGTGCCGGTCGCGCCGCGGTCATCGCCGAGGTCAAGAAGGCCAGCCCCAGCAAGGGTGTGCTGCGCGAGCACTTCGTGCCGGCGGCCATCGCCGAAAGCTACGAACAGGGCGGCGCTGCCTGCCTGAGCGTGTTGACCGACGAGCGCTTCTTTCAGGGAGCGGCGGCGTACCTGCAGCAGGCCCGCGCGGCCTGCGGCCTGCCGGTGCTGCGCAAGGACTTCATGGTCGACGAGTACCAGGTCTTCGAAGCCCGCGCGCTGGGGGCCGACTGCATCCTGCTGATCGTCGCCTGCCTGGACGACGCCTTGATGGCCGATCTGGAAGCCTGTGCGCTGGCGCTGGGTCTGGACGTGCTGGTCGAGGTGCACGACGGCGCCGAACTCGACCGCGCGCTGCGTCTGAAGACGCCGCTGGTCGGCATCAACAACCGCAACCTGCGGACCTTCGAGGTCACGTTGCAGACCACGCTGAGCTTGCTGCCGCAGGTGCCGGCCGAGCGTTTGCTGGTCACCGAATCCGGCATCCTGGCCGCCGCCGACGTGCAGCGCATGCGCGACGCGGGCGTGCATGCCTTCCTGGTCGGCGAAGCCTTCATGCGCGCCGCCGACCCCGGCAGGGCGCTGGCCGATCTCTTCGGGTGAGCCAGCTGATCCGGCTGCGGCCGCTGCTCGATACCGCTGTCGGCGACTGGCAAGCGCTGCTGCAGGCCTGGAAGGACAGCGACCCGGGGCGGGCGCTGGTCGACGCCGTCGAGGCCCGGCTGGCGCAGGGCGCGACGGTCTACCCGGCGGCCGTCCTTCGGGCCTTCGAGCTGACTCCGCTGGCTTCCACGCGCATCGTCATCCTCGGCCAAGACCCGTACCACGGCCCCGGGCAAGCCGAAGGCCTGGCCTTTTCCGTGCCGGCCGGGCAGCGGCTGCCGCCCAGCCTGCGCAACATCCTGCGCGAATGGCAGCGCGATCTGGGTTTGCCGGCGCCGACAGGCGGCTCGCTGGTCCCCTGGGCCCGGCGCGGCGTGTTGCTGCTGAACAGTTGCCTGACGGTGGAAGGCGGTCAGCCTGCCAGTCACACCGGATGGGGCTGGGAAGCCTTGACCGACGCGGCCGTCTGTGCGCTGGCTGACGATGTGCGCCCGAAGACATTTCTGCTGTGGGGCGCGCATGCCCAGGCCAAGGCAGCGCTGGTGGCCCGCGGCGGCGGTCGGCATCTCGTGTTGCAATGCAATCACCCATCGCCGCTGTCGGCCACCCGTGGACCGACACCATTCGTGGGTTGCGGCCACTTCAGCGCTGCCAGCCGTCACCTTGAACGCACTGGCCAGGGCGCCCAGGACTGGTCTCTGCCCTGAGCGACCGGCTCTGCCCGCCCCTGCTGGCCAAGCTCAATATGCTATAGTCACCGGCTCACCGGAGGGGTGCCCGAGTGGCTAAAGGGGGCAGACTGTAAATCTGTTGGCTTACGCCTACGCTGGTTCGAATCCAGCCTCCTCCACCAGAGACATCCGATGGATTGAGCGGATGCGATGGCGGGTCGATGCCGAACAGCGATTCCATGCGGGAGTAGTTCAATGGCAGAACCTTAGCCTTCCAAGCTAATGACGCGGGTTCGATTCCCGTCTCCCGCTCCAAGGAAGGCCGGCGCGAGCGCCCAAGGTTGTTGCCCGAGTTTTGCGATTTTCTTCGTCGTTACGGGCCTGGTGGTGCGCCATCGTGTGGCCATCAGACCCGTACCGATGCCCATGTGGCTCAGTGGTAGAGCACCCCCTTGGTAAGGGGGAGGTCGCGCGTTCGATCCGCGCCATGGGCACCACAGTTCTCTTCCGTCCAGAACCAGTTTCAGCCAGGAGCGCAAAAAATGGCCAAAGGTAAATTCGAACGCACCAAGCCGCACGTGAACGTGGGGACGATTGGACACGTGGACCACGGCAAGACGACGCTGACGGCGGCGATGACGACGATCCTGGCGGCCAAGTTCGGCGGCGAGGCCAAGGCCTACGACCAGATCGACGCGGCGCCGGAAGAAAAGGCGCGCGGCATCACCATCAACACCGCGCACGTCGAATACGAGACCGCCAACCGCCACTACGCCCACGTCGACTGC
>JANMAP010000490.1:0-2608 GCA_031359905.1 Burkholderiales bacterium
TCCCCGGCCAGGTTGACCACTTCCACGAAGTCGAGCGGTGTCGACGGGCTCTGGCGCGCGCCCTGCTGGCGAGGATCGACAAAGGTGTTCAGGCCGGTCTTGGTCAGCAGGCCGGGCCGGCCGGCCGCCATGTCGCGCATCAGCTGTGACAGTACGCCTTGCGGAAAGGTGTAGGCGTGGATCTTATCCTCGGCAGCCAAGGTCACCAGGCCGGGGGAGTCCACGAGGGCGCTGGTGATAGCGCGGCGCAACAGGCCTTCCTGCGCCAAGTGACTGGCGCCCAGCGCGGCACGGTCGCCGACGCCGACGACGCTGACCGAGGTTAGGTCGCGCGGCTGCTGCTCCTCGCGAAAGCGCCGGCCCACGGCCTCGAGCAGGGCTTCGGGCACCGAGTGCCCGCCGCCCGAACCGCTGATGAGAATGGCATCGCCATCGCGCACAATGCGCGCCGCTTCGTCTGCTGTGATCTTTTCCAAGATGTCGTCTCCGGATGTCTAGGTGAGGAAATGGGTCAAAAGAAAGCTCAGGCCCGTGGCTGGTCGTCTTCGACGTAAGCGCGAACGATGGCCTCGAAGCTGTCGTCGGCCTTCAGGCCCAGCGCTTCGGCGTGGCTGGTGTCCCAGGCGCCGGGCCAACTGCCGACAATGCGTTCGACGGCAGGGTCGCGTGTCCAGGTAATGCGGTCGGCCACCGTATCGCCGCCGACGGTGCGCAGCGCAGCGACCATCTGGTCGACGGACACGGACAGCCCAGGCAGGTTGATGATGCGGCTGGCACCCAGTTCGCCGGGAGCGAGGTCGTGCAACGCGATGAGACTCTCGATGGCCTGGCGTGGCGACAGCAACCACAGGCGCGTCTCGCCGCCCACCGGGCAGACGGCAGCCTCCCCGCTGAGCGGCTCGCGGATGATGCCGCTGGCGAACGACGATGCCGCCTGGTTGGGCCGCCCCGGCCGCACACTGATGGTCGGCAGGCGCGCCACGCGTCCGTCGACGAAACCCTTGCGGCTGTAGTCGCTCAGCAGCATCTCGCCGATGGCCTTCTGCACGCCGTAGGAGGACTGCGGGTTGAGTGCCGTGCTGTCCAGAACCACGTCGGGCAGTTTGCCGCCGTAGACGGCGACCGAACTGGTGAAGAGAACACGCGGCGTGCTGCCCGCGATGCGGCAGGCGTCGAGCACCAGGCGCGCCGCATCGAGATTGACACGCATGCCGAGCTCGAAGTCGCGCTCGGCCTGCCCGCTGACCACGGCGGCGAGATGGAACACCGACGCGGTCTTGCTGTCGATGGCCCGGCTCAACAGGATGGCATCGGCGATGTCGCCGGTCAGCACGACGATGCGCGGGTCGTCGAAGCCGGTGGCCTCGACCACGTCGAGCAAGGTGATGCGTTCGATGCGCTGCTGACTGCCGTCGGCGCCGGCCAGCGTGCCGCGCTGCAGAAGCCGGCGCGACAGGCGCTGTCCCAGGAAACCGGCACCGCCGGTGATGACTACGTTCATGTCGTTTCTCTTGTGGTGGTTGCTACGTTAAATCGCGTGTAGTCGAAAAAAATAATGGGGCTTCCTGGTCAACGGTAGGCGGCCAGCCAGCCCAGGCCGGCCACGGTGCCAGCCTTCGGGCGGTACTCGCAACCGATCCAGCCGGTGTAACCCATCTCATCAAGCAGGCTGTAGAGGTGGTCAGCGTTGAGCTCGCCTTCGTTGGGCTCATGGCGCGCGGGCACGCCGGCCACCTGCACATGGCCGATGCCGTCCAGGTGGCGCCGCATCAGCGTGCTGAGGTCGCCTTCCATGATCTGGGCGTGGTAGAGGTCCATCTGCACCTTCAGATTGGGCAGTGCCAGGCGCTCGCGGATCGCGTGGGCTTGGGCCTGCGTCTGCAGCAGGTAGCCGGGCATGTCCCGGCCGTTGATCGGCTCGATCAGCAGCGTCAGCCCGCGGCTGGCCAGTCGCTGCGCGGCGTGACGCAGGTTAGCCTCGTAAACGGCCAGATACTCAGACCGGTCGGCGCCTTCAGGCAGCAGGCCGGCCATCACATGTAGGCGCGTCGTGCCAAGCGCCTCGGCGTAGGACAGCGCAGTTTCCACGCCGACCCTGAACTCCGCTTCGCGGCCCGGCAGGCAGGCGATGCCGCGCTCGCCGGCCGACCAGTCTCCGGGCGGCAGGTTGAACAGCACATTGGTCTGGCCTTGCGCTTTCAGCCAGGCTGCGACGTCCTCGCGCGGATGGTCGTAGGGAAACAGGAACTCCACGGCGTCGAAGCCGGCGTCGGCGGCCGCAGCGAAACGTTCGGGAAACGGCACTTCATTGAAGAGCATGGTGAGGTTGGCGGCGAATCTGGGCATGGCGTTCAGGGTGCGGGTGAGTTGACGGAAGGGAAAACGCGCTGCAGCTCATCGATCTGCTGGGCGTTCAGCGGCGAGGTGCTTGCGCCGCGCAGCAGCAGGAAAATCTTGGCGGTTTCCTCCAGCTCCTCGATGGCGTTCATGGCCTCGTCCAAGGTGGTTCCGGAAACCACCGGCCCATGGTTGGCCAGCAGCACGGCAGAGTGGTTACGCGCCAGGCTGCGAATGGCGTCGCCCAGGTAGGGATCGCCCGGCCGGTGGT
>JANMAP010000493.1:0-1914 GCA_031359905.1 Burkholderiales bacterium
CTGCACCGACATCGTCCAGTCGGCCTGGCCGCCGATTCCGATCTGCATCGGCCGCGGCAGTTGCGAGGTGTCGAGCCGGTAGCTGAACTCGACGTAGTGACGGCTGCCTTCCTCGATCTGGGCCGGCTCGGCGATCTTCCAGCGGCCACTGTGGCCGATCGCCGAGAAGGCCTCGGCGCGAGTCGTGTAGTACTGGCTCAGGCCGCCGTCGAAGGTCACCCGGTAGGTGGCGGTGAGCGGCTGGAACACGATGCGCCAGCGCCGCACCGCGTGGCCGACGCGCTGGTCGCGCCAGTAGAAGCGGTTTCGGAACACCTCGGCCTCGGCGACGAAGAACAGCGGCACCGCCTTGCTCAACGCGTCGTCGACGCTGCGCGAGAGTTCGAGGTTGACGCTGTAGCTGAGCAGCACGCCCTCCTCGTTGTGGATCAGATCGAAACTGGTCAGCTCGGGTTCTGCGGCGCGCAGCGCAGGCGTCCACGCCAGCGTACCGATCAGCAGGATCAGCCACAGCAACCGTACAGCCGTCTGCCGTGCCGGGTGCATGGCGCGGACCGGGCGTTGGCCGTCTTGTCTTGCCGCGCGATGCATGGGGCTGCGAACCTCAGGTCTTCTCGATCAGGGCGTAAAAAAATCCATCGGCGACTGCACTGATGTCGTGCACCGGGAGCTCGCTTGCATTGTCGGGCAGTGGCAGCAAGTGGCCGGGCGATGGCGGTCTGGCAGTGCGGCGAGCGGCGGGTCGGCGTTGCAAAAAAGCGTCGATCTGGTCCTGCCCTTCGGCCTTGAAGACCGAGCAGGTGCAGTACAGCAGCCGGCCACCCGGCGCGAGCAGCGGCCACAGTGCATCCAGCAGCCGCGCCTGGGTCGCGGCGAGCGCAGCGATGTCGGTGCTGCGGCGCAGCCAGCGCACGTCGGGGTGGCGACGCACGATGCCGGACGCGCTGCACGGGGCGTCGAGCAGGATCGCATCGAACGGCCGGCCGTCCCACCAGGTATCAGGCATGCCGGCGTCGGCGGCGACGGTGCGGGCCGCCAGTCCCAGGCGGGCGAGGGATTCGTCGACGCGCGTCAGGCGCTCGGGGTCGCGGTCCAACGCCAGCACGTCGAGGTCGGCGAGTTCAAGCAAATGGGCGGTCTTGCCGCCGGGCGCGGCGCAGGCGTCGAGGACGCGCGCGCGAGCGCTCATCCCGGCGCCGATCAGCAGTGGCGCAGCGCGCTGGGCCGCGGCGTCCTGGACCGAGACATCGCCTTGCGCGAAACCCGGCAGTTGCGTCACCGGGCACGGCTGCGCCAGCGTCACGGCGCTCGCGCCGATCGCCTGCGCGGCAATGCCGTGCTGCGCCAGCCGCGCGACATACGCCGGCGCAGTGCCGCGCCGGGTGTTCACTCGCAACGTCATCGGAGGATGCTGGTTGTCGGCGTCGAGGATGGCCTGCCAGTGCTGCGGCCAATCGGCCTTGAGGCGTTCGATCCACCAGACCGGGTGGTTGTAGCGCGCCACCGGGTCGCGCAGCGCCACGCCGACGAGCGCGTCGCGCTCGCGCAGGAAGCGGCGCAGCACCGCATTGACGAAGGCCGCGCTCTGTTTGGCGCGCTGGCGTGCCGCATCGACGGCCTGGTCGACCAGCGTGTGCTCGGTGTACAGCGGCTGCGCCTGCGGCCACATCAGCGCCAGCACCGTCAGCAGCAGCGCATCGACGCCGGGCGGCGGCGCCCTGGGCGCCAGTTGCGCGCGCAGCGCCTGCGCCGCGCCGAGCCAGCGCAGCGCATGGAAGCTCAGTGCCTGGGTGCCGGGCCGCGCCGTGGCCGGGCATCGGGACAGCGCGGCGTTCAGTGATCGGCCGGAGCGCACCGCCTGCACGGCGTCGGCGGTGTGGTTCAGCAACGTGGCGAGCGGCAGCGAGCCGGGCG
>JANMAP010000004.1:0-1958 GCA_031359905.1 Burkholderiales bacterium
CAACCGCTTCGTGCAACTGACCTCGACGACGCCCGCCAAGTTGTTCGGCCTGTTCCCGAAGAAGGGCACGATTGCGGTGGGCAGCGATGCCGACGTGGTGCTGTTCGATCCCGATGCGACCCAGACCATTCACGCCCACGACCTGCACAGCCAATGCGACTACACGCTGCTGGAAGGCCGGACCCTGCGCGGCCGGGTGGAGAAGGTCTTCCTGCGCGGTGAACTCATCGTCGACGGCAGGGAATGGCACGGCCGCGAGGGCATGGGCCGCTTCGTGCCGCGCGGTGAAGTGCGTGCATTCTGAGCTGGCCCGCCGCAGGCGCGCAGCGGCGGGCCCGTCGGACTTCAGCAGCCCACGACCTTGAACTCGACGCGCCGGTCCAGCGCGTCGCTGGCGTCGTCGCGGCCGGTGCCGATCATGGTCTGCTTCGAACCCAGGCCGTTGGCCAGCATGCGCTGCGTCAGCGGTGGGGCCAGCTTGCCGATCTCGTTCTTCACCGCTTCGGCGCGCAGCAGCGACAGGCGTTCGTTGATCGGCTCGGGCCCGCTGGCGCTGGTGTGGCCGACGACCTCCAGGCAACTCTGCCGCGCCGCGGCGTGGCTGGCGATTTCCTTCAGCCACAGCGGGTAGGCCGGCGGGCCGCTGCGGGGGTCGGACCACATCGCCGAGGTGCCCGGGCGGAAGAGGAACTTCATGCCCAGCCGTTTGTTGTCCAGCCCCTGGTCGACGATGTGCCCGAAGGCCTCGGCCGCGGCCGGCTTGTCACCCAGCCGCCAGCTCGTCAGGTACAGGCCGGTGTAGGTGCGCAGCTGGTCGCCGCCGGGGCTGCTGCGGGCTTCGCTGTACAGCTTGCGCGCCGCGGCGAACTTGCCCGCGGCGTAGGCGTCGTTGGCCTCGGCCAGGATCGCCGAGGTCAGCACCTTGTCGACGTAGGCCGGGTGGATCGCGTCGCCGGCGCGCGTGCCCTGGCAGGTGCGGATGTAGCCCAGCGTCGACGGATCGTCGAGCCAGGCGGGCGCGTCGCGGTCCTGCGGCAGCGGCGTGCCGTCGACGCCGTCGGGTTTGGCGAAGGCCAGGCCCTTGCTGACCAGCTTGCCGGTCTTCAGGTCGGCCAGCGCCAGACAGATGCGGTAGGCCTCGCGCTTGCCTTCGGTCTTGCGCTCGCCGTTCACGCCGGTGAAGGTGCCGACCAGCAACAGCGGCCGGCGCTTGACGTTGCTGACGTTGAAAGGCTGCACCGCATACCGCGGGTAGCTGTCCTTGATGATCTTGACGATGCGGTTGCCCATCGCCCGCGTGGCCTGCGACTGCGCGCCGGTGACGCCGTCGATCAGCGGGTCGATGACCAGATCGAACGGCGTGTCCGGCGGCAGCTGCGCCTTGCCGAGCAAGGTGTTGGCGGCGGCCTGCACGGCCTCGTCGAACGGCAGCACCGGGGGCGGCGGGGCGGGGGGCGCGGCCGGCGCGGGGGCCGGGGTGGCTGGTGCGGCCGGCGGGGGGGGGACGGCTGCCGCCGTGACGGCAGCCGGCGCGCTGCTGGTCGCCTTCGGCACCGAAGCGGCTGGCGGCGTGGACGGGCCGCCCGCGGCGCAGGCTGCCAGCAGCCCGGCGACGAGGGACGGCCAGGCGGCCGTCCAGGGACGGCGCACACAGGGCGCGGGTGTGGTGCAGGGCAGCAGCTTCATCGGTCGCTCCAGCTCCCAAGGACGGGCCGCCCAGTATGCATCTCATGCGCTGAACGCGGCCTGCGGGCTGGCCCGCATGCGCGGGGCCGGTCGACCCCGTCTCCGCCGGCCGAGCAGCCGCGACTAACGCGAGCAGCGGGTGTGGAAGTAAGTGGTCTGCTCGGGGGTCAACGTGTCGCCGAGCTGCATGCGCAGCAGCAGATCGGCACAGCGCGGATCGCCCGTGGCCGGCCGGGGCTCGGCCGCGCGGGCCGGCGCCGGGCGCGGCTCGC
>JANMAP010000014.1:0-5664 GCA_031359905.1 Burkholderiales bacterium
GCGCCTTCCCGATCTTCGCCAAGGCCAACAACATCAGCGGCGTGCAGTGGACCAGCATGGACCCGCCGCTGCGCGAAACCATGCTCGTGCGCGGCGACATCGACGCCATCACCGGGTTCAGCTTCACCAGCCTGCTCAACCTGGAAGCCCGCGGCGTGAAGACCGAGGACATCGTCGTGCTGCCGTTTCCGAGCCATGGCGTCAAGCTGTATGGCAACGTGATCATCGCCAGCCCCAAGCTGATCAAGGACAACCCGGCGGCGGTCAAGGCCTTCATCTCGGCGTTCCTGAAGGGTGCCAGGGACGTGATGGCCAACCCCGACCCGGCGATCGACTACGTCAAGGCCCGCGACGGCATCATCAACGTCGACCTCGAGAAGCGCCGCCTGCGCATGGCCATTGACGCCGTGGTCGCCAGCCCCGACGCGCGCAGCGAAGGCTTCGGCGTGGTCGTGCCGGGGCGGCTGGCACTGATGGCGTCGCAGGTGTCCGATGCCTTCGCCACCAAGACGCGCGTCGACCCGAACATGGTGTGGACCGATGCCTTCCTGCCGCCGAAGGCCGAGCTGGCGGTGCTGCCGCCAGCGCGCAAGTGACGGCGCCCGTCCCCGCACGAATCACGGCGCACGCCACGCTGGCGGCGCGGGTCAGCGCAGGTCGTACGACAGCTGGAACATCATGCCGGCATCGCCCAGCAGGTGCGCCTGGACCGACGAATGCCTGTCGATGGTCCAGCCCAGCGAGAGCAGCGCGCCCGGTGCGAAGCCGTTGTAGTTCAAGGGCACCTTCCTCTGGAACTGGCCTTTGTAGCCATAGAGCAGCCCGATCGACGCCTGGCCGAACAGCTGCGGCTGGCCCCACAGCGCCGGAAAGCGCTTGCCGACGTAGGCATAGGCGCTGGGCTGGCCGAACGAATTGCGGAAGTACGAGGCACCGGCCAGCCACTGGTCGTCGCGCTGGCGCTCCAGGCCGATGGCGTAGACGGCGCGATGCTCGGCGCTGTAGCGGAAGTGGAAGGCATACGGCGACACGGCCAGCCGCCAAAAGCCCGCGCCCACCGCGTCCTCGGCGCGGGCCAGCGTGTCGGTCGGCAGGCGGCGCGCCAGTCCGGCGCTGCCGCCGTGCTGGCTGCCGTCGGCGGCGTCTTCGGTGTGTTCGGGCGTGGCGGCCGTGGCTGGCAGTCGGGTGGTCGCCTGGGAGGCTTGGCTGGACAGGGCCAGCGCCAGGGCCGCCAGCGACCGGAACAAGGTACAACGGCTCATGTTTGCGATTGTCGCAGTGCAGCAGCAAGCCCCCCGTCGAGCCCGCGCGTCGCGCTGTGTCCAAGCCTTGACCGTGCTGGCCTTGTCCAGCCCGCTGCTGGCGGGCTGTGCCTGGCTGGACCGGAAGCAGCGCCAGCTGGCGCTGCGCCCGACACCGTCGCCGCTCGTCAGCGGGCCCGCGGCACAGGTCGCCCGCCGCCCCGGCGAAGTGCACTACGCGTTGCCGCTGCCGGCCGACGCCGCGCAGACCGAGCGGCTGGCGCTGTGGTGGCTGCCGCAGGCCGATCCGGCCGCGCCGGCGTTGCTGTACCTGCACGGCACCTTCCGCAACCTGGCGCAGAACCGTTCGAAGATCGAAGCCATCCACGACGCCGGCTTCGCCGTGCTGGCGGTCGACTACCGCGGCTGGGGCGACAGCACGACGCTGCTGCCGTCGGAAGACAGCATCACCGCCGACGCGGCGCTGGCCTGGGCCGAACTGCAGCAGCGCCAGCCCGACCCACGGCGCCGCGTGATCTTCGGCCATTCGATGGGCGGCGCGGTGGCGGTGCGGCTGGCCAGCGGCCTGCACTGCGCCAGCGACTACGCCGGGCTGATGCTCGAGTCGACCTTCACCCGGCTGCCCGACGTCGCCGCGGCGGCCGGCGGCTGGGGCCGGCTGGCGGGGATGCTGACCACGCTGAGGTTCGATTCGCTGTCGCGCGTCGCGCGTATCGACGCCCCGTTGCTGATGTTGCATGGCGATGCCGACCGGACGGTGCCGATCGAAGTCGGCCGCCGCCTGCGCGACGCCGCCGGCCCGCGGGCCCGGTGGACCGAGGTGCCGGCGGGCAGCCACAGCCGGCTGCACGAGGACGCGCCGCAGGTCTATCGCCAGGTCTTGCGCGGCCTGCTGGCGACCACCGCCACGCCAGCCTGCCGCAGCAGCGCGGGTCCGGCTCCGGCCCCGGCCCCGCCGTCCTGATGCCGGTGCCTGCACCGTGAGCGCCTTCGTCGATTTCCAGAACGTCTGGCTGGCCTACGACGACGCGTTGCTGGCGCAGCGCGTCTTCGCCGTCGAAGACATCACGCTGCAGGTCCAGCGCGGCGAGTTCATCGCCATCGTCGGGCCGTCGGGCTGCGGCAAGAGCACCTTCATGAAGCTGGCCACCGGGCTGAGGATGCCCAGCCTGGGCCGCATCCGGATCGGCGGCCAGCCGGTGACGGGGCCGCTGAAGATCAGCGGCATGGCCTTTCAGGCGCCGAGCCTGCTGCCCTGGCGCACGACGCTGGACAACGTGCTGCTGCCGCTGGAAATCGTCGAGCCCTACCGATCGAGCTTCAAGGCCCGGCGCAGGGACTACGCGGCCAAGGCGCGCGCGCTGCTGCACAGCGTGGGCCTCGCGGGCTACGAGGACAAGTTCCCCTGGCAGTTGTCGGGCGGCATGCAGCAGCGCGCCAGCATCTGCCGCGCGCTGGTCCACGAACCGCAGCTGCTGCTGCTCGACGAACCGTTCGGCGCGCTCGACGCCTTCACCCGCGAAGAACTCTGGTGCACGCTGCGCGACCTGCACGCGGCGCAGAAGTTCAACGTCATCCTGGTGACCCACGACCTGCGCGAAAGCGTCTTTCTGGCCGACACCGTCTACGTGATGAGCAAGAGCCCGGGGCGCTTCGTGGTCCAGCGCGACATCGACCTGCCGCGCCCGCGCGACCTGGAGGTCACGTACACGCCGCACTTCACCGACATCGTCCACGAACTGCGCGGGCACATCGGCGCCCTGCGCCACGGCCCGGGCCCGGCCCGCAGCGTGGTGGCGCCGTGAAGATCGGCAAGCGCGCCGAGCGCTGGTCGCCGCTGATCCTGCTGCTGGCCGTGCTGCTGCTGTGGCAGGCCGTCGTGATGCTGTTCGGCATTCCGGAATTCATCTTTCCGAGCCCGAGCCAGATCGTCGCCCAGTTCGGTGAATTCAAGGGCCCGCTGCTCGAAGCCGCGTGGAAGACCTTCTGGGTCACGATGCTCGGCTTCGCACTGTCGATCGTCGTCGGCGTGCTGCTCGGGTTTCTGATCGGCAGCAGCCGGCTGGCCTACACCGCGCTGTATCCGCTGATGGTCGGCTTCAACGCCGTGCCGAAAGCCGCCGTGGTGCCGATCCTCGTCGTCTGGTTCGGCATCGGCCTCGGGCCGGGCATCCTGACCGCGTTCCTGATCAGCTTCTTCCCGATCACCGTCAACATCGCCACCGGGCTGGCCACGCTCGAGCCGGAACTCGAAGACGTGCTGCGCGTGCTCGGCGCCAGGCGCTGGGACGTGCTGGTCAAGGTCGGCCTGCCGCGGTCGATGCCGTACTTCTACGGCAGCCTGAAGATCGCCATCACGCTGGCCTTCGTCGGCACGGTGCTGGCCGAGATGACAGCCGGCGATTCGGGCATCGGCTACCTGATGCAGACCGCCGGCAGCCAGCAGCGCATGCCGCTGGCCTTCGCCGGGCTGGTGACCATCGGCGCGATGGCGATGGCGATGTACGAGCTGTTCAGCTGGGTCGAGAAGCGCACCACCGGCTGGGCCCACCGCGGCACGCAGGGCGACTGATCGGGCTGGGGCAGCGCGTCGGCCGCTGCACGACACACCAGGTCACACAGCTAGGGAAGTCGCTATCACCTGACGATGCGCTGTGGGTCGACGATGCGGATCGTTGCTGGCTGCGGAGATTCGACATGGCGCGTTGTCTGTTCCCTTTCCTGACTGCCCCTGCCGGCCTGCCGGCCTGGTCGGCGCTGGCACCGGTGCTGGCGCTGGCCATCGCCAGCGTGCCGACCAGCGCCGCGGCGAACCAGGCGCTGGCCCAGAAACACAACTGCCTGGGTTGCCATGCGGTGGCCAGCAAGCTCGTCGGCCCGGCCTACCAGGAGGTGGCGGCGCGCTACGCCGGGCAGCCCGACGCCGTGGCACAACTCACGCAGGCCATCCGCCAGGGCGGTTCGGGCAAGTGGGGCGACATCGCGATGCCGCCGCAGCCGCAGGTGTCGGCGGCCGACGCCAAGCGCTTGGCCGAATGGGTCTTGAAGGGCGCCAAGTGAGCGTGCCGCGCGAGGACTTTCCCTTGTAAGTAGCTGGCTACCACCTCCCCGGTCAAGGTGGATGCAACACTGCCTGCGCTCGCCAGCGCGCAGGCCTCGACCGAACAACGGGCGCCAGCAAGAAGCGCCAGCGACGACCTCATTCCAGGAGACAGACGATGCGCGTGATTCCCTTGCTGCCAGCGGCCGCTGGTGTGCCCGATGCTGCCGGGTGCAGCGACGAAGACGGGCGGGTGCCCAAGCTCGACCTGCCGCTGGCGCGGCGCGAATTTCTCAAGGGCAGCGGCGTGCTCATCGGCACGCTGGCGGCCGGCACGGCCATCGCGGCGCTGGCCCCGTCGCCGGTTTGGGCCGCGGAGCTGAAGAACCTCAGCACCGCCGAAGGCAAGACCTTGATGGCCATGGGCCGGGTGCTTTATCCGCACAAGAAGCTGCCGGATGCCGTGTACGCCTTGCTCGCCAAGGACCTGGACGCCAAGACCGATGGCCTTCCCGCCCTTCGTGAAGGCATCGTCGGGCTGGACAAGGCAGCCGGTGGCAGCTTCGCCAAAGCCCCCGCGGCGAAGAAGCTGCAGATCGTCAAGGCCATCGAAGGCACGCCGTTCTTCAACACCGTGCGCGGGCAGTGCGTGACCTCGCTGTACGACAACGACATGGCCTATGCCGCGCTCGGCTACCCCGGCTCGGCGTGGGAAAAGGGCGGCTACATCACGCGTGGGTTTCAAGACCTGAAGTGGCTGCCGGCGCCGGGCAAGGACGCCAGCCCGCCGCCGTGGATGGGCTGATCCGCAGTCCCGCCTCTTCCGAAGCGTGGCCGGCCCCGGCGGGGCCCGCCACCGCGTGATCCCCCTCAGGAGACAACAGTCATGGCGAAGTTCGATTTCAACGACGACTCGGTGGTCGTCATCATCGGTTCGGGCGCCGGCGGCGGCACCCTGGCCAACGAGTTGTGCCAGAAAGGCGTCAAGGTCGTGGTGCTCGAAGCCGGCGCGCTGCAGTCCAGCGCCACCTTCATCAACGACGAGTGGAAGTCGTTCAGCCAACTGGCCTGGCTCGACCCGCGTACCACCTCGGGCAGCTTCCGCCTGGCCAAGGACTTCGCCGGCCTGCCGACCTGGATCTGCAAGACCGTCGGCGGCACGACCACGCACTGGGCCGGCGCGTCGCTGCGCTTGCAGGAGCACGAGTTCAAGGCCCGCACCACCTACGGCGAACTCAAAGGCGCCAACCTGATGGACTGGCCGGTGACGCTGAAGGAGCTGGAGCCGTACTACGCACGCGCCGAAGACAAGATGGGCGTGACGCGGACCACCGGCATCCCCGGCCTGCCCGGCAACAACAA
>JANMAP010000097.1:0-2622 GCA_031359905.1 Burkholderiales bacterium
GTAGGCCGCGAACACCACTGGCCCAGCCAGGGCCCACGGTGCGCAAAGGAACGCCGCCCAGCCGACGAGCACGAAGAGCAACCCAACGTACATCGGATTGCGTGTGACTCGGTAGATGCCGCCGGTGACCAACGACGAGGCAGTTTCGGGCTTCATCGGGTTCAAGGTGGTTTGGACGCGGCGAAAGGCGGTGATGCCTGCGGCGCTGAATGTGCCGCCAACGAGCGCGATGGAAACTGCCACAGCAATGCGCAGGGGCGCATCGACCTCGAAGGTCAGCGTGAGCCGAGAGACTGCCCACATCGCCAGCGCTAGAACAAGTGCCACGACCGGGGGCGGTACCTTCAGTTCGAGTGCATTCATGGGATGCTGAGTGCTTGAATGCCTCGCAGGCTACTTCAATGTGCGGGGTTCAGTCGAGGATGAGTTTCCTCACCCCAGAGGTAGAGCACCGCACCCGACACGGCCATCGCGATGGAAACGAACCAGAAGGCGCTCTCGAGCCTGCCGCCCAGCGCGGCGGCCGCACCCAGTCCGAGCGCACCGATGCCGTAGCCCAGGTCGCGCCAGAAGCGGTAGATGCCGATGGCGGAGGCGCGCCAGCTCGGATGGGCGATGTCCGCGACGGCGGCGCTGAGGTTTGGATAGAGCATGGCCATCCCGAGACCGGAGACAGCCGCTGCGGCGCTCCACCACGCCGACCCCTCACCCAGCGGCATCAGGGCGACGCCAGCGCCGCAAATCCACATTCCCCATGAATTGAGCAAGTGCCGGCCCAGTTGGTCTGACAGCTTGCCGGTGAAGAACTGCGCTGCTCCCCAAGTGAAGCCGTACACGCCCACAATCCAACCGATGCCCGGCAAGCTGACGCCGCGCTGATGCAGGTAGACAGGCCAGAAGGCCCATACCAACGCATCGACGAATTTTTCGACCAACCCGGCTTGGCAGAGGGCCGCCATACGGCGGTCGCGCCAGCTCATGAGGGCAAACATCTCGCCGGTCGTGGGTTTAGAGCTCACGTTCATCGGATAGCGAGGCCTTAGGGCCTGGGCCGTTGAGCTGGCATGACGTTTGACCTCATCGTGGGCCCAGGGGAGCGTCTCCACCACGGACAACCATGCCAGCAGAGTCGCCAGCCCGATGACGACAGCACCGAACCAGAACAACCCTTGGCGCGGTCCCAGCATCGAGGCTAGATAGCCGGTGACGACGCCAGCCACGGCCACGCCAACGTAGCCGGAGAACTCGTTCAGGCCGATGACCAACCCGCGCTGGTCAGCGCAGGTGAAGTCGAGCTTGGCCGTCTGTGTCATCGACCATGTCAGGCCCTGGTTGATGCCGAGTAAGACTGTGGCGAACACTACCCACGACCAGCTCATCGCGAAGTAGACGAGCGCTGGGATGGGCAGCGCCACGAGCCACCCGAGCAGCAGCACCCGTTTGCGCCCCATCCGCTCGGCCATGCGCCCGGCCACGAAGTTCATCGCGCCCTTGACGAAGCCGAACGCGACAACGAAGGCCACCAGAAGCATGAACGAGCCACGTGGCACGCCGAATTCGGCCTCGGCCAGGGCCGGCACGACGTTGCGCATCATCCCGATGGTCATGCCAACGAATAGCACCTGCAGCAGCTGCTGCAAGAACTGGCCAAGGTTGACGCGGATGCCGAATTGCATCGTCAGGTCAGGCGTGCTCGGGGACCGGCGCCACACCGCGCAGGTTGGCCTCGATGATGCCGGCCATGTCGGTAGGCTGCGGCGGAATCTCAGCGGTCAGCGCGTCGACGAAAGCTTCCTTCGACATCGACAGCATCGCGTTGAACCGCTTTTCGAAGCCGATGGTGGACGCCGGCTTGCCGGAAAGACCTGCGCCGCAGGCACTGCCTGCCTGGTGCCCTGGGTAGATTTCAACCTCGCTGGGCAGACTCAGCAACCGAGTTTGCAGCGTGTCGTAGAGCTGTTCGGCCATCTCGCGTTCTCGCCCCGCGAGGTCGGGGCGGCCGACGGCGCCGACAAATAGCGTGTCCCCAGTGATGACGAACCAGGGCTCATCACCGCGGCGCAGGTCCCGCACCAGCAGGCACACGCTGTCTGGGGTGTGCCCAGGCGTGTGGACGATGTCCACCAGCACGTTGCCCGCCTCCAGCCGTTGTCCGTCGCGCAGCGGCGAGAAGTCGATTCCCACGCGCCCCTGGTTGCTTTCGTGCAAGTAGTACGGTGCGCCGACGCGCCGCGCCAGCTCACGGCCGCCGGAGTAGTGGTCCGCATGAACATGCGTGTCGATGACGTGGACGATTTGCACGCCTGCACGTTGCGCCTCCTCAATGAACCAGTCCTCATCGCCGGCCACGACGTCGACAGCAACGGCCATCTGCTTGCCGGCGCAGCCGAACAGGTAGGAGAGCGTAGCGTTGGTGGCCGGACGTTGACGGAAGAACACGGCTGTCTCCTGTGTCAGAAAACCAGGGTCTTGTCGGCCCAGGACGTGCCGTAGGGTGCGTCGTTGAGGATGAGTAGCGTCTTCATGCTGCCTCCATCACCCGGCGACCGGCAGACCTCGCGCGCGCCACTCGGCGACGCCGTCGGTCAAGTGGAACGCCCGGTAGCCCTTCTTGCGGAGCAG
>JANMAP010000061.1:0-2532 GCA_031359905.1 Burkholderiales bacterium
CCAGCCTGCCCACCGGGATGTGCGGCAGGATCTTGCTCTCCAGCACTTCCTTCGGGATGGCCGTGACCATCTTGGTCCCGATGTAGCCCGGCGAGATGGTGTTGACGGTGACGTTCTTCCGCGCCACTTCGAGCGCCAGCGCCTTGGTGAAACCGTGCACGCCGGCCTTGGCCGCCGAGTAGTTGGTCTGGCCGAAGGCGCCCTTGGAGCCGTTGACCGACGAGACGTTGATAACCCGGCCCCAGCCGCGGTCGGCCATCGCGTCGACCACCTGCTTGCTCATGTTGAACAGGCTGTCGAGGTTGGTGCGCAACACCGCGTCCCAGTTGACCTTGTCCATCTTCTTGAAGGTCATGTCGCGGGTGATGCCGGCGTTGTTGACCAGCACATCCACCGGGCCGAGCTTGCTCTGGATCTCGGCCACGGCCTTCCCGCACGAGTCGTAGTCGGCCACGTCGCAGGCCACCGCCAGAATGTCGTAGCCCTTGGACTTCATCTGCGCCACCCATTCGCCATGGGTCTTGTTGCCGGGTGAATACGTCACCGCCACCTTGTATCCGGCATCGACCATCTTGGTGGAAATCGTCTCGCCCAGGCCACCCATGCCGCCAGTGACCAGGACCACACGTGCTTGACTCATTGCTTGTCTCCTCGGGTTGGTAAAAAAAGGGAATCAGGAAGCCCTTCTCGGGTTCCAGTCGCGATGATGGCGCCGCTGGCGTCGGCTGTCGGTGAGGGCATTCATCACCCCGCGCTGTTTTAATGCAGCTTGACGTGCGGCTCGGTGCGCCGCGTGATCATGCGCGACAGCGTGTCCAACGACATCTTCGGAAACCCGTGGAGCGCCACTTCGTGCATCTTGTAGAGAGACACATACATCAGCCGCGCGAAAGCGCCTTCGATCATCAGGCTGCCGCCGATCAGTCCGCCCATCATGTTGCCGACCGTGCTGTACTCCCCCAGCGACACCAGCGATCCGAAGTCCCGGTAGCGGTAGGGCAGCAACGGCTTGCCCGCCAGGCGGCGCTTGATCTGCGCCGCCACGTGCGACGCCTGCTGGTGCGCGGCCTGCGCCCGCGGCGGGACCCAGCCGCCTTGGCCGCCGTTGGCCTCGGGCCAGGCGCAGGCGGCGCAGTCGCCGATGACGAAGATGTCGTCGTCGCGCGTCGTCTGCAGCGTGGGCTTGACGACCAGCTGGTTGATGCGGTTGCTCTCCAAGCCGCCGATGTCCTTGAGGAAGTCGGCTGCCTTGACGCCGGCCGCCCACACCACCAGCTCGGCAGGCAGCAAGCGTCCGTCGGCCAGGCGCACGCCGTCGGCCTGCACGGCGGCCACCTTGGCCGAGGTGTGCACCACGACACCCAACTGGCGCAACAGATCCAGCGTCGCCTGCGACAGGCGCGGCGGCAGCGCCGGCAGCACGCGGTCGGCGGCTTCGATCAGGTTGACCTGGATGTCCTTCTCGGCATCGACCCGGTCCAACCCGAAGGCCACCACTTCGCGCGTCGTGCGGTGCAGTTCGGCCGCCAGCTCCACGCCGGTGGCGCCGGCGCCGATGATCGCCACGTGCAGCTGTTCGGGCCGCAGGGGCGTCGTCTGTGCGTGCGCGCGGATGCAGGCATTGACCATGCGGGCGTGGAAGCGTTGCGCGTCGGCCTTCGACTCGAGCTTCAGCGCATGCTCGACGACACCCGGCGTCCCGAAGTCGTTGCTCAGGCTGCCCAATGCCAGCACCAGCGTGTCGTAGCCGAACGCGCGGTCGGGCGTGACCTCGCGGCCCTCGGCATCGACGTAGGGCGCCACGCGCACCTCGCGCCGCTGCCGGTCGAGCGCCATCATCTCGCCGATGCGGAAGCGGAAGTGGTGCCAGTGCGCCTGCGCCAGGTAGTCCACCTCGTGCGCGCTCAGGTCCATGCTGCCGGAGGCGATTTCGTGCAGCTTGGGCTTCCACACGTGCGTGCGGTTCTTGTCGATCAGCGTGATGTCGGCGGCGCCGCGCTTGCCCAGCGTGTCGCCCAGCCGCGTGGCCAGTTCCAGGCCGCCCGCACCGCCGCCGACGATGACGATGCGGTGCTTGTTTCCAGGCGTGTTCATGAAGCGGGCTTCAGCGGCAGGCCAGCCCTGTCAACCTGCTGCCTTCACGGGCATGTGCGCTTCGGTCACGTCGAGCACGGCCTCGGGTTCGTTGGCTTCCGCGTCGGTCTCGTTGTTGAGCTTGCTGTGCATGCGCTTCACGTCGAGATCGCCCGTCCACTTGCCGACCACGACCGTGGCCACGCCGTTGCCGATCAGGTTGGTCAGGGCGCGCGCTTCGCTCATGAAGCGGTCGATGCCCAGAATCAGCGCCAGGCCTGCCACGGGGATGCCGCCGACCGCGCTGAGCGTGGCAGCCAGCACGATGAAGCCGCTGCCGGTGACGCCTGCCGCGCCCTTGGAGGTCAGCAGCAGCACGGCCAGCAGGGTCGCCTGCTGCGTCAGCGTCAGCGGCGTGTTGGTGGCCTGGGCGATGAACACGGCGGCCATCGTCAGATA
>JANMAP010000065.1:0-5216 GCA_031359905.1 Burkholderiales bacterium
CGCCCGGCCATCGGCGGCCACCGTGCGGCGGATCGCCTCGACCACCGGGTGATCCATCTCGCGATCGAGCAGCACCTTGGCGGTGTCGGCGATCAGCCGCTTGGACCACAGCACGATGACCACCGCGCCGACCAGGCCCATCACCGGGTCCAGCCAGGCCCAGCCATACAGCCAGCCGCCGGCCAGCGCGACCATCGCCAGCACCGAGGTCGCGGCGTCGGCCATCACGTGCAGGTAGGCCGACCTCAGGTTCAGGTCGTGGTGCACGGCGTGGGCGGGCGGCGCTGCGTGGTGACCCTGGCCCGCCGCATGGTCCGCCGCGTGCCCATGGCGATGACCATGGTGGTGGGCGCCATGGCCGCCACGCCCCTCGCCATGCCCCTCGCCATGCCCGTGGTGGGCCTGCCCCAGGATCAGCGCCGACACCAGGTTGACCAGCAGCCCGAGCCCGGCGACGAGCAGCGCTTCGCGGTACTGGATCGGGCTGGGCGACCACAGGCGTTCGATCGAGCCGACCACCATGCCCATCGCCAGCACGGCCAGCAGCACCGCGCTGGCGAATCCGGCGAGCACCTCGATCTTCCAGGTGCCGAAGGCAAACCGCTGGTCGCTGGCGTGGCGCCGCGCTGCGCTGTAGGCGAAGGCCGCCAGGCCGATGGCCACGGTGTGCGAACTCATGTGCACGCCGTCGGCCAGCAGCGCCATCGAGTTGGTCAGCCAGCCGGCGACGATCTCGGCGACCATCGCCAGCGCGGTGATCCACATCACCGCCCGCGTGCCGCGTTCGCCGGCGATGTTGCCGCTGTCGAATTGATGATCGTGGCGCCAGGCGCCCAGATCGTGGGTGTGTTGCATCGAGGGATCCTTCAGGTCTGCTGGCCGACCTGCTGCGGCTTCGTCCGTGCTGGCAGTATGGCGAAGATCACCCGGGCCGGTCGCCGGGCGCCGGCCGGGCCACCGAGCCACCGGCGACCGCGCCGAATGGGGCGGAGGTTGCAAATAATTGCAGACCCAGTCTGCTCAGAAAGCACTTTCAGTGCCGCTGCCAAGTGCTTCATGCGCAACAGCTTTTACTTTGAAATGCCTCAAAAATCGCCTGTAAGTCGTTGATTTAACTGAGTTTTTGCCCAGTCCCGTCGTTGACCTGCGAGGGTCTGTCCGCTACAGTGCAAATTAGTGGCGAAAAGTGGGGCAGGGTGAATTCGACGGTCTTTCGGGGTGGCCCGGTATTGACGCTGGACGGCAAGGGGAGGGTCACCGTGCCCGCCCGCCACCGCGACGTGCTGCTGTCGATTGCCGGCGGCCAGATGGTCGTCAGCAAGAACCCCGACGGCTGTCTGTCGCTGTTCCCGCTGCCGGTCTGGGAACAGTTCGAAGCCGGCATCCTGGCCTTGCCGGTCGAGTTCGACGCCTGGCGCCGGGTGTACGTCGGCAGCGCCACCGAGGTCGAGATCGACAGCGCATCGCGCGTGCTGATCCCGCCCGAACTGCGCGCCTGGGCCTGCCTGGAACGCGAAGTGAAGTTCATGGGCGTGGGTCCGAATTTCGAATTGTGGGACAGCGCCCGCTACGACGCCCGCGAAGTCGCTGCCATCGCCGCCGGCCGGCCCGAGGTCGTCCGCAATCTGGTGGTGCGATGAGTCCAGTGCGCGGCAGGGATCTCTCGAGTGCGAAGGCCCGCCCAGCGGGGCCCCGCGAACCCCGTGAACCCCGTGAACCGCGCGAACCGCGCGAACCTTCTGATGCGGCCGCGCTGCGGCACCAAACCGTCCTGCTCGACGAAGCCGTCGACGCGCTGGTGACCCGGCCCGGCGGCCGCTATGTCGACGGCACCTTCGGGCGCGGCGGCCACGCCCGCGCGATCCTCGCGCGGCTGTCGCCGCAGGGCCGCCTGATCGCCTTCGACCAGGACCCGGAAGCCGTGGCCGCCGCAGCGGACATTGCCGACACGCGCTTCACGATCCGCCATGCCAGCTTTGCCGACATGGCCGACGCGCTGGCCGCGCTGGGCCTGCTGCACGTCGACGGCGTGCTGCTCGACCTGGGCGTCAGTTCGCCGCAGATCGACAACCCGGCGCGCGGATTCAGCTTCCGCTTCGACGCGCCGCTGGACATGCGCATGGACACCACCCGCGGCCAGACCGCGGCCGAGTTCCTGGCCCGCGCCGACGAACGACAGATCGTGGAGGTGATTCGTGACTATGGCGAAGAGCGGTTTGCTGTTTCGATTGCAAAGGCGCTTGTGGCTCGCCGGGAAGGTGGATCGCCGGTTTGCAGCACCGGCGAGCTGTCCGCGGTCGTGGCTGCTGCAGTCAAGACCCGCGAGCCAGGGCAGGACCCTGCGACGCGGACATTTCAAGCTCTTCGGATTCACGTCAATGCCGAGCTTGAAGCGCTCGAACAGGGCCTGAAGGCAGCGCTGGCGCTGCTCACGCCGGCCGGCCGGCTGGTGGTCATCAGCTTTCATTCGCTGGAAGACCGCATCGTCAAGACCTTCATCGCCCGCCACAGCAAGGACGAGGTCGACCGTCGCGCGCCCTTCGCCCCGCCGCGGCCGCTGCGCCTGACCAACATCGCGCGCATCAAGCCCGGGCCGACCGAGGTGCTGACCAACCCCCGCGCGCGCTCGGCGGTGTTGCGCGTGGCCGAACGCACGGCGGTGGCGGTTTGAGCGCCGCACGCTGCGCCCGGGGGGCGGCATGACACGCCTGAATCTCGTGCTGCTGTTCGCGCTGCTCGCCAGCAGCCTGTTCCTGGTCAAGACGGCCTACGAATCGCGCCGGCTGTTCGCCGCACTCGACCGTGCGCGGGGCGAGCAGCAACAGCTCGACGCCGAATTCAAGCGTCTGGGCACCGAGGCCCAGGCCCAGGCCACGCACCTGCGCGTCGACAAGGTGGCGCGCGAGAAGCTGCGCATGCGCAGCGCCACGCCGGGCATCACCGAATACGTCGTCGACCCGGCGGGCGTGGCCGCATCCGGAGGCGCACGATGAGGCCCGGCGCGTCGCGTTCGGCAGCGACCAGCGTGCGCAGCGTCAACTACGCCACCAGCCCGCTGCTGGCCAGCAAGACGCCGCCCTGGCGCTCGCGTTTCGTCGTCCTGCTGGTCGGTGCGGCCTTTGCCGTGCTGCTCGGCCGTGCGGTCTACGTGCAGATCGTCGCCACCGGCTTCTACCAGGCACAGGGCGAGAAGCGCTTCGTCTTCAAGCAGCCGCTGCCGGCCAGCCGCGGCCGGATCCTCGACCGCAATGGTCTGGTGCTGGCCACCAGCGTGGCCATGCCGTCGGTGCAGGTCGAACCCAAGACCTTCGCCGCCGACATCGCCCAGCGCCAGCAGCTGGCGCGCGCGCTCGGCCTGAGCAAGGCCGAACTGGCCGACAAGCTCGACGGCGCGACCGGCACGGTGACGCTGCGACGGCATGTCGAAGAACCGGTCTGGCAGGCCATCAAGGCGATGAACCTGAAGGGCGTGCAGGAAGTGCGCGAGTACCGGCGCCGCTATCCAGAAGGCGAGTCGGCCGCGCATGTGGTCGGCTTCACCGACATCGACGACCAGGGCCAGGAAGGCATCGAGCTCGGCTTCCAGAAGCGGCTGCTCGGCCGCAGCGGGCAGCGCACGGTGGTCCGCGACAGGCTGGGCCGGGTGGTCGAGGACGTCGGCGACCAGGCCGACCCCGTCAACGGCGGCGACGTGATGCTGAGCATCGATTCGAAGGTTCAGTTCTTCGCCTACCAGCGGGTCCGCGACGCGGTGCGCGAACACGGCGCGAAGGCCGGCAGCGTGGTCGTCATCGACACCCACAGCGGCGAGATCCTGGCCCTGGCCAACTATCCCAGCTACGACCCCGCCAAGCGCCACAACCTGAGCGGCAACCAGCTGCGCAACCGCGCGCTGACCGACATCTTCGAGCCCGGATCGACGATGAAGCCCTTCACCGTCGCGCTGGCGCTCGAAACCCACCGCGTCACGCCGACGACGGTGATCGACACCGCGCCGGGCCGCATCACCATCACCGGCTCGACGATCTCCGATTCGCACCCGCACGGCCTGCTGACGGTGGCCGAGGTGATCCAGAAATCGAGCAACGTCGGCACGGTGAAGATGGCCATGCAGATGCCGGCGCGCGAGGCGTGGGAGATGTACGCCTCGATCGGCCTGGGCCAGAAGCCGCGCATCGACTTTCCCGGCGCCGTCACCGGCCGGCTGCGCCCGTACAAGAGCTGGCGGCCGATCGAGCAGGCGACGATGAGCTACGGCTACGGCCTGTCGGCCAGCCTGTTCCAGCTGGCCCGCGCCTACACCGTGTTCGCGCGCGACGGTCAACTGCTGCCAGTGACGATCCAGCACCAGCCGACGGGCAACGACGGCCCGGTCGCCGGCCAGCGCGTGATGTCGGCCGAGACCGCGCGGCAGGTGCGGGCGATGCTGCAGCTGGCCGCCGGCCCGGGCGGCACGGCGCCGCGGGCCCAGGCCATCGGCTATTCGGTCGGCGGCAAGACGGGCACCGCGCGCAAGCAGGAAGGCAAGAGCTACGGCAACAAGTACCGCGCCTGGTTCGTCGGCCTGGCGCCGATCTCCAACCCGCGCATCGTCGTCGCGGTGATGGTCGACGAGCCGAGCAAGGGCGTGTATTTCGGCGGCGATGTCGCCGCGCCGGTGTTCAGCCAGGTCGTGCAGCAGACGCTGCGGATGATGAACGTCGCGCCGGACATCGCGGTCAAGCCGCTGATCCTCGGCAAGCCCGAGCCCGCCGAGCAGGAAAGCTTCTGACAGCGTGATGCCGCAGCTCGTCACCACCCCGCAGGCCGCCGCGTCGTGGCTGGCCACGCATGTGCGCGGCACGCTGCGCAGCGACAGCCGCGCGCTCTTCGCCGGCGACGGCTTCATCGCCGTGCCCGGCCAGACCCATGACGGGCGACGCTTTGTCGCGCAAGCGCTGGCCGCCGGTGCCGCGGCTTGCCTGGTCGAAGCCGAGGGCGTCGATCAGTTCGCCTTCGACGACCCGCGGATTGCGGCGCTGCCGGGGCTGAAGGCGGCCTGCGGTGCCGTCGCCGACATCTACTTCGGTGCGCCCAGCGCGCGCCTCGATGTGGTCGCCAGCACCGGCACCAACGGCAAGACCAGCACCACCTGGTGGACGGCGCAGGCCTTGACGGCGCTGGGCCGGCGCTGCGCGGTGATGGGTACGCTGGGCATCGGCGAGCCGCCGCCGGCA
>JANMAP010000106.1:0-1850 GCA_031359905.1 Burkholderiales bacterium
GGCCCGGCAGCGGGTCGAGTTGCTTCGCCGGCTCAAGCGCCGCGCAAGGCGACGGCCGTCGCTGGTACCGACGACTGGGCCAGCTTCTGACGTTGTCGTCAGGCGCGGCGCCTGGCCATCGTTCTGAAGCAGCGCTGCAAGCCGCAGCTGGATCGGGCGCTACGCCCCCCCGGGCGACGGTCGATTCCGATCACAAGCCGGTCGCCAAAGGAGCCCGCCGCCGCGGCCGCGGACCGCAGCCGTCAGCCCGTTGCGTGGGTGGTGGCTTCCTCGCCAAGTGGCACGTCGACCACCAGCGGGCGGATGTTTTGCGCCAGATCGCCCTTGGGGCCCTGGGCCAGGTCGTACTGAACGCGGCCGCCCTGCTTCAAGGTCCGAAAACCATCCATCTGCACCGCCGAGAAATGGGCGAACACGTCGGCCCCACCCCCTTCGGGTTCGATGAAGCCGAAGCCCTTGGCGTCGTTGAACCACTTGACCGTTCCTACTGCCATGACACACCTCACACAACAAAAGCTGACAGAAATTTTGGTGCCGGACAGTCTGTCGTGTCAATGTTTTGATGAATGTGATCCCGATGATTGATTCGACAAGCGTTCGGCAAGCGGCTGGAGCGCGTGAAGAACTTCGACCGAAAGGCGGCCCAATTCACGCCTCGTCGGCGAAGCCGACAGGGCAATATCCCGACTGCTGAGGGGTTCGGTGGGGCCACCCCGCAGTCCAGGGTCAACTCGATAGAATGGTGCATGCCTGATGAAACACCGCCGGCGCCCCCTACGCCGCCCGACATCCACCCGAACCGACGAGACGGCGGGAACGGAGCCGTGGTGGCCGAGCGCAAGGCGGCTCGAACCAAGCCTCCTTCCCTGTACCAGGTGGTGCTGCTGAATGACGACTACACGCCCATGGAATTCGTCGTCATGGTGCTGCAGCAGTTCTTCCAGCGTGACCACGAGACGGCCACGTTGATCATGCTGAAGATTCACCACGAAGGGCGCGGCATCTGCGGCGTCTACCCGAAGGATGTCGCCTCGACGAAAGTCGAACTGGTGCTCACAGCGGCCCGCCGCGATGGGCATCCGCTGCAATGCATTATGGAGGCCGCATGATTGCCCAAGAGCTCGAAGTCAGCCTGCACATGGCGTTCGTCGAGGCGCGCCAGCAGCGCCACGAATTCATCACGGTTGAGCACCTGTTGATGGCGCTGTTGGACAACCCCTCGGCGGCCGAAGTGCTGCGCGCGTGCGCCGCCAACATCGAGGACCTGCGCAAGAGCCTGGCCACCTTCATCAAGGAAAACACGCCGACCGTGGGCGGCAACGAAGAGGTCGACACGCAGCCGACGCTGGGTTTCCAGCGGGTGATCCAGCGCGCCATCATGCATGTGCAGACCACCGGCAACGGCAAGAAGGACGTCACCGGCGCCAACGTGTTGGTGGCGATCTTCGGCGAGAAGGACTCGCACGCCGTCTACTACCTGCACCAGCAGGGCGTTACCCGGCTCGATGTCGTCAACTTCATCGCCCACGGCATCAAGAAGAGCGAGCCGCCCGAGGCGCCCAAGGGCAGCAGCGAGCCTGGCAGCAGCGAAAGCAGCGAGAAGGAAGAAGCGGGCGATTCCAGCAAAGGATCGCCGCTGGACCAGTTCACCCAGAACCTGAACCAGCAGGCCAAGGACGGCAAGATCGACCCATTGATCGGCCGCGACCATGAAGTGGAGCGGGTGATCCAGATCCTGTGCCGCCGGCGCAAGAACAACCCGCTGCTGGTGGGCGAGGCCGGTGTGGGCAAGACCGCCATTGCCGAGGGCCTGGCCTGGCGCATCACCCAGGGCGATGTGCCCGAGGTGC
>JANMAP010000124.1:0-2094 GCA_031359905.1 Burkholderiales bacterium
AGATGGCGTTGGCCTCATAGAAGTCGTGCAGCCCCTTCGCGATGTCCGACTCGGTTGCGCTGCCCGGTAGTTCGGTGGCCACCGCGCCCGGCGAGATGATCGTCGTGCGGATGTTCCAGTCCTTGACTTCCTGCCTCAGACCTTCCGACAGCGCGCGCACCGCGTGTTTGGTGGCGCTGTAGACGGCGCCGTTGACGCTGACCTTGTGACCTGCCACCGACGACACGTTGATGAAGTGCCCCGACATCTGACGCTGCATCACTGGCAGGGCAGCGGCAATGCCGTAAAGCACACCCTTCAGGTTGACGTCGATCATGCGGTCCCAGTCGTCGACCTTCAGGCGCGCGATCGGTGAGTGGGGCATCAGGCCGGCGTTGTTGATCATCACGTCGACGCGGCCGAACGCGTCCACCGCGCGATCGACCAGGCGCTGCACCTGCGTCCGGTCGGTCACGTCGGTGGCGACGGCGAGCGCTTCGCCGCCTTGCCGCACGATTTCGTCGACCAACGCCTGAAGGCGATCAACCCGCCGCGCGCCGAGCACTACGCGGGCGCCCTGACTGCTCACCAGCCGCGCGGTCGCTTCGCCGAGACCACTGCTGGCGCCGGTGATGACGACGACCTTGCCTTCGATGTTCTGTTCCATGCTGGACTTTCTGACAAACGCTGAACGTAGAGGAATATAGGCTGCCCCTGACAATGCCCACATCCTGCGAAGCGCCTCGACGCGGCAGGCGTCCTCTCCAACCTCGGACCGACCCATGAGCCCATCCCTCTACGACATCCCCCTGAAAACGATCGACGGCCAGGATGCCACGCTGGCGGACTACCGCGGTCTGGTCGTTCTGATCGTCAACGTCGCCTCGGCCTGCGGCCTGACGCCGCAATACGAAGGGCTGGAAAAAGCCTACGAGGAACAGCGTGGTCAGGGCCTGGTGGTGCTGGGCTTTCCTTCGAACGATTTCGCGGGTCAGGAGCCGGGGAACGAAGCCAGCATCGCGGAGTTTTGCCGAGGGACTTTCGGCGTCCAGTTCCCGATGTTCGCAAAGATCAACATCAACAGTGCGCCGCGACATCCGCTGTACAGCGCGCTGATCGACGCCGCGCCGCGGTCACAGCCCGCCGCCGATGGCCAACTCGAGGCGACATTGCGCCAGCACGGGCTGTTGCCGAAGGAAGCGACCGACGTCATGTGGAACTTCGAGAAATTCCTGATAGACCGCGACGGACGGGTCGTTGGGCGGTTCGCACCCGACGTGACCGTCGACAGCCCAGCCCTTGCCCAGGCCATCAAGACGGCTCTCATGGAATAGTCGGTGCAACAGCGGCAACGCAGCTTCGAGTCGGCATACGGCGCACGGTCACGGCAGTCTCCTTGTAGCCGGCAGAGGGAGTACGACACAGCTTCATAAAGCTCCGACACCTCGCCTCGCGGTGAAGCTGCGTGGCCCCGCAGAGTGGTAGCGCGCCAGCGCTTCAGGTACGCCCGGGACCTGGCAGCGCGTGCGGCTTCAGCCCAGCACGCGGCCAAAGAAGCGCAGGCTGCGGTCCCAGGCCTGCTGCGCCCACGCTGGGTCGTACTGGGTCATCGGGATGCGGCCCGGGCCGATGGCCGTTTCGTTGGCAAAGCCGTGCTGGGCCAGGTAGCGGTAGAACTCGAAGTTCACGCCGGCTTCCTTGAACTTTGCCTCCAGGGTGTCGACATCGGTAATGGCAAAGGCCTGGTCCTGCGTGGCCCAGTGACCGAGCAGCGGCGCCTTGATCTTGCTGGCGTCTAGGTACTCCAGCGGCGGAAAACCGTACCAGGTCACGGTCGCATCTATCTCGGGCACCAGGCACGCGGCCAGCAGTGTCAGCGCGCCACCCATGCAGAAACCGGTGACGCCGACCTTGGAGCCGCCGGAACCGAGCCAGCGCACTGCACCGGCGATGTCTTGCGAGGCCGCATCGGCAAAGTTCAGCCCCGTCATCAGGTGGTGGGCCTCCTCGGCCTCCACGGTGGACTTGCCGCGGTACAGGTCGGGCACGAGGGCGCGGTAGCCCGCCAGCGCCAGGCGGTCAGCGACGCCACGGATCTGGTCGTTGAGGCCCCAC
>JANMAP010000130.1:0-2477 GCA_031359905.1 Burkholderiales bacterium
GCGAGCCCGGTGCTCAAGCGCGGCATCGCGCTGGCGCCGCTGAAGTTCGGCATCTCGTTCAACGTCAAGCATTTCAACCAGGCCGGCGCGCTGGTGCACGTCTACAACGACGGCTCGATCCTCGTGAACCACGGCGGCACCGAGATGGGCCAGGTTGTAGTGCTTGACGTTGAACGAGATGCCGAACTTCAGCGGCGCCAGCGCGATGCCGCGCTTGAGCACCGGGCTCGCGCTGTTGAACTGCGCTATTGACGCGCGCCGCGCCACGTAGTCGCTGCTGGCTTCGAGTTCGGCAACGATCTCGTCGATGATGTTGTCGCCGACGACCTGGCCGTACGGCGTGACATTGCGTTCGTCGCGGCCGTAGAAATTGACGCGGCGCACGCCCAGCGGGTCGCGGCCGAGCGCGCGGGCCACCGAGTCCAGGGCGTATTCGATGGCGATGGCCCCCTGCGGCCCGCCGAAGCCGCGGAACGCGGTGTTGCTCTGCGTGTTGGTCTTGCCCGAGTAGCCGTGCGCGGCGACATGCGGCAGCCAATAGGCGTTGTCGAAGTGGCACAGCGCGCGCGTCATCACCGGGCCGGACAGGTCGGCCGAATGGCCGGCGCGCGAGACCATCGTCACTTCGGCGCCGAGGATGCGGCCGTCGTCGTCGTGGCCGAGTTCGAGTTCGTAGGCGAAGCAATGGCGCCGGCCGGTGACCAGGAAATCGTCGTCGCGGTCCAGCCGCAGCTTGACCGGCGCGCGCGTGCGCCAGGCGGCCACCGCAGCGACGCAGGCGAACAGCGCCGACTGCGATTCCTTGCCACCGAAGCCGCCGCCCATGCGCCGGCATTCGACATGCACGGCATGCGCCGGGCGGCGCAGCGCGTGGGCCACCACCTGCTGCATCTCGCTGGGGTGCTGGGTGCTGCACCAGACCTTCATGCCGCCGTCTTCGGTGGCCACGGCGTACGAGATCTGGCCTTCGAGATAGAACTGCTCCTGGCCGCCGACCTCGAAGCGCGTCGTCAGGCGGTGCGGCGCGGCGGCGATCGCCGCGCGCGCGTCGCCGCGCTGCAGGTGCATCGGCGGCACCACGTACTGCTGCGCGGCGTGGGCGGCCTGCGGCGTCAGCAGCGGCGGCAGGGCCCGCGCGCGGATCGCGTCGGTGGCCTTCGCCGCCGCGCGCCGCGCCGCGTCGCGGGTGCGCGCGACGACGGCGAACACCGGCTGGCCGCGGTAGCGCAGCGTGTCGCCGGTCTCGCCGGCGAGGATCGGATCGTCGTGCAGCAGCGGGCCGCAGTCGTTGGCGCCGGGCAGGTCGCGGGCGCTGAAGACATCGACGACGCCGGGCTGCGCGCGGATCAGCGCCAGGTCCAGCGCCTCGATCACGCCATGGGCCAGCGGCGACAGGCCGAGCGCGGCGTGCAGCGTGCCGGCGAGTTCGGGCAGGTCGTCGGTGTACGGCGCGACGCCGGCGACATGCAGGTGCGCCGATTCGTGCGGCCGCGCCTGGCCGACGGCCGCTGTGTGCGGCGGCGCGGCTGTCGCAGCGACGGCGGCAGGCAGTTCCGAGGGCTTGTTCATGGTCGTCGTTGCCTTCCGTCCGTCTCACGCCGGGGCGGCCTGCGCCGCCCAGACGCTGAGCGCCGCAGCCGGCAGCGGGGCGTCGATCCGCGTCTGCAACCAGCAGCGGCGCAGCAGGTTCAGCGCCACCTGCAGCCGGTACGCTGCGCTGGCGCGCAGGTCGGTCAGCGGCTGGAAGTCCTGCGCCAGCGCGGCCTGCGCGGCGTGCAGCGTGGCCTCGTTCCACGGCTGGCCGATCAGCGCCGCTTCAGCCGCAGCAGCACGGCGCACGGTGGCGGCCAGGCCGCCGAAGGCCAGCCGCGCGCCGCGGACCACGCCGTCGTCGTCCAGCGTCAGCCCGAACGCGCCGCAGACCGCGGAGATGTCGCAGTCGTAGCGCTTGCTGATCTTGTAGGCGCAGACCAGCAGCTTCGGGTCGCGCGGCACTTCCAGGGCCTGCACGAACTCGCCGGGCTCCAGGCGGTTCTGCAGGTACGCGACGTAGAAGGTGTCCAGCGGCAAGCGGCGCACGCGCAAGCCCTGGCGCAGCACGATGGTCGCGCCCAGGGCCATCAACGCCGGTGCCGAATCGCCGATCGGCGAACCGTTGGCGATGTTGCCGCCCAGCGTTCCGTGGTGGCGCAACGCGGGCGCGCCAAAGCGCAGCCACAACTCGCGCAGCGAGGGCCATTCGTCGGTCAGCGCCGACCAGGCGTCCTCCAGCGACGCGGCGGCGCCGATGACCAGGGTCTCGCCGACCCGCCGCACGGTGCGCAACTCGGCGACGCGGCCGATGTACAGCACCTCGCCGATGTCGCGGAACTGCTTGTTGACCCACAGGCCGATGTCGGTGCTGCCGGCCAGCACGCAGGCCTGCGGCAGTGCCGCGCGCAGGGCCGCGAAATCGTCGAGCGTGTGCGGGGCGCGAA
>JANMAP010000145.1:0-54969 GCA_031359905.1 Burkholderiales bacterium
ACCACCCCCAGGTTGGGATGCAGGGTCGTGAAGGGATAGTCGGCGATCTTCGGCCGCGCGTTCGAGATCGCGGCGATCAGCGTGCTCTTGCCGGCGTTGGGCATGCCCAGCAGGCCGACGTCGGCCAGCACGCGCAGCTCGAGCTTGAGCTTGAACGCCTGGCCGTCCCAGCCCGGCGTCTTCTGGCGCGGACTGCGGTTGGTGCTGGTCTTGAAGTGCAGGTTGCCGAAGCCACCATCGCCGCCCTTGGCGATCAGCACGCGTTGCCCATGTTCGAGCAACTCGACGATCTGCTCGCCCGTGTCGGCGTTGCTGATGATGGTGCCGACCGGCATGCGCATCTCGATGTCCGGCCCGGCCGCACCGAACTGATCCGAGCCCCGACCCTGCTCACCGTTCTTCGCTTCGTGGCGGCGGGTGTAGCGGTAATCGATCAGCGTGTTGATGTTCTGGTCGGCCACTGCCCAGACACTGCCGCCGCGGCCACCGTCGCCGCCGTTGGGCCCGCCGAAGGGAATGAACTTCTCGCGCCGAAAGCTCACGCAGCCTGCCCCCCCGTGTCCGGCGGACACGGCAATCAGCGCTTCGTCGACGAACTTCATGGCTCGAGGGATGGTACTGAAACGGGCCGGCCAACAAAAAAGCCCCGGCAGGCCGGGGCTGGGCTGCCGGGCGGTGAAGCCTCAGGCCGGCGTGACGAACACGGTCTGACGGTTCTTCGCGCCCTTGATGTCAAACGAAACCGCGCCGTCGGTCAGCGCGAACAAGGTGTGATCTTTGCCGATGCCGACATTGGTGCCCGGATGGAACTTGGTGCCGCGCTGGCGCACGATGATCGAGCCGGCTGTCACCTGCTGGCCACCGAAGACCTTGACGCCGAGCATCTTGGGCTGCGAATCGCGGCCGTTGCGGGTGGAGCCGCCACCTTTTTTCTGTGCCATGGTTCAGTTCTCCTCGAGTCGCTCAGGCGACGACCAACGAGCCGATCTGCAGCTCGGTGAATTGCTGGCGGTGTCCGCCGTGCTTCTGGTAGTGCTTGCGCCGGCGCATCTTGAAGATGCGCACCTTGTCGTGCTTGCCATGAGCCAACACCGTGGCCGTGACGCTCGCACCCGCGACCCAGGGAGACCCGATCTTCAGATCCGCGCCGCTGCCGACGGCCAGTACCTGATCGATCACGATTTCCTGGCCCACGTCCGCAGCAATCTGTTCGACCTTGATCTTTTCGCCGGATGCAACCTTGTATTGCTTGCCACCGGTTTTGATGACCGCGTACATGTGAGACCTTTCAAACGATGTCTGCGTGCTCGAAACCGCTGTGAGCGGCCGCCCGGTGATCCAGGTCAGTGCGATGCAGAGCCTTTGAGTATAGCATTTTGAGACGGGGGCAGAGGTGGAGCGTTGGGTATCGACTCCGACGACGCCCGCGGCGCCATGCTTCGGCGCACGGGCCAGATTCGCTCGCAACGACAGCCAGCGGACGTTTCTATACTCGAGACTCAATCCGATCGATGCCCGCTGTGCTCGGCACTCCCGCTCCCACCACGCCCGCCCTGGATCCGCTCGAGCCCGCCATGGGTCGGGTCGACGATGTCATTCGTGACCGCCTGAAGTCGCGGGTCGTGCTGATCGATCAAATCTCGCACTACATCATCGGCGCCGGCGGCAAGCGCATCCGGCCGCGGCTGGTGCTGCTGTTTTCGCAGGCCCTGGGCTTCGACGGCCCGGAACGCTATGAACTGGCGGCCATCGTCGAATTCATCCACACCGCAACCCTGCTGCACGATGACGTGGTCGACGAATCGGGAATGCGCCGCGGGCGGGCGACCGCCAATTCGATGTTCGGCAATGCCGCCAGCGTGCTGGTCGGGGACTTCTTGTATTCCCGGGCCTTCCAGATGATGGTGGCGATCAACCGCATGCGGGTGCTGGACGTGCTTGCCGACGCCACCAACGTCATCGCCGAGGGCGAGGTCCTGCAGCTGATGAACATGCACGATCCCGACATCGCGGTCGATGACTACCTGCGCGTGATCCGCTACAAGACCGCCAAGCTCTTCGAGGCCAGTGCCCGGCTGGGCGCGGTGCTCGGGCAGGCCGACCCCAAGCTGGAGGACGCCTGCGCGGGCTACGGACGCGCCTTGGGCACCGCGTTCCAACTGGTCGACGACCTGCTTGATTACGAAGGCAACAGCGACGCCCTGGGCAAGAACGTCGGCGACGATCTTCGCGAAGGGAAGCCGACCTTGCCGCTGCTGCTGGCCATGGAACGCGGCACCAATGCCGAGCGCAGCTTGATCCGCCAGGCGATCCAGGACGGCAACATCCTGGCCTTGCCCGATATCCTGGCCATCGTGCGCCGGACCGGTGCGCTCGAAGCCACGCGCGCGGCGGCGTCGAAGGAAGCTGAGATCGCCCGCGGTTGTCTGGTGACGCTGCCACATTCGCAGGCTCGCGAGGCTCTGCTAGACTTATCGGTTCGGGCTGTCGATCGATCTTACTGAGTTTGTGTTGGCTGCCAGTGCACCGACCCGCATTCACTGGCGTGGTTCGGTGTCTAAACGGGGTGTAGCTTAGCCTGGTAGAGCGCTACGTTCGGGACGTAGAGGCCGGAGGTTCGAATCCTCTCACCCCGACCACCAAGTCTTGCGCCGACAGCGCGCTGCATCGCCCGCCGGTCACACTGCCTCTCGGTGTAACCAAGAGTCTGCAAGGCCAACGGCCGGCATTTCTCGCGTTTACACCCCAGCGCCCATCGGCGATCATCGATCGGGTATGAAGCGCCCCCACTGACGCGCCATGGCCGTCGACACATTGCTCGATCCTCCGCAATCCGCGCTCACTGGCGTGGCACGCGTGCTCGTCAATGCCGGCAAGCTGACGGCGCGCAGCGCCGAAGAGCTGACCAAGACGGCCCGAGACCGCAAAAGCAGCTTTGTGGCCGCTGTGGTCTCGGCGGGTGCCATCAAGGCCGACGATCTGGCCCATGCCTTGTCCACCGCGCTGGCTCTGCCGCTGCTCGACCTCAACGCCGTCGACCTGCAGAAGCTGCCGAAGAACCTGGTCGACATCAAGATCGCCAGCCAGTATCAGCTGCTGGCCTTGGGCAAGCGGGGCAACCGCCTGTTCATCGGCGCGGCCGATCCGACCGACCAGGAAGCCGCCGAGCGCATCAAGTTCGCGACTCAACTGACGCCCGAATGGGTCATCGTCGAGTACGACAAGCTGATGCGCCAGTTGGATGCGCAAAGCACGAGCGCGGCGGAAGCACTGGAAACGCTGACCAGCGGCGACTTCGAATTCGACGTCACCGACGAGGACGCCGCGGCGGCGGCCGAATCCGCCGATGTGTCGGCCGACGTCGAGGACGCGCCGGTCGTTCGCTTCCTGCAAAAGATGCTGATCGACGCGATCAACATGCGCGCGTCCGACCTGCACTTCGAACCCTACGAATACAACTACCGGGTGCGCTTCCGCATCGACGGCGAGTTGCGCGAAATCACCCAGCCGCCGGTGGCCATCAAGGACAAGCTGGCCTCGCGCATCAAGGTCATCTCGCGCATGGACATCGCGGAAAAGCGGGTGCCGCAGGACGGCCGGATGAAGCTGAAGTTCGGCTCGAAGGCCATCGACTTCCGCGTCAGCACCCTGCCCACGCTGTTCGGCGAAAAGGTCGTGGTCCGGATCCTCGACCCGTCCAGCGCCAAGCTGGGCATCGAGGCCCTGGGCTACGAGAAGATCGAGAAAGACCGGCTGCTGCAGGCCATCGGCCGGCCGTACGGGATGATCCTGGTCACCGGGCCCACCGGCAGCGGCAAGACGGTGTCGCTGTACACCTGCCTGAACATCCTCAACCAGCCTGGCGTGAACATCGCCACGGTGGAGGACCCGGCGGAGATCAACCTGCCAGGCATCAACCAGGTCAACGTCAACGACCGCGCCGGGCTGACCTTCGCCGCCGCGCTGAAATCCTTCCTGCGCCAGGATCCCGACATCATCATGGTCGGCGAGATCCGCGACCTCGACACCGCCGACATCGCCATCAAGGCCGCGCAGACCGGCCACCTGGTGATGAGCACGCTGCACACCAACGACGCACCGACGACGCTGACGCGCCTGCTGAACATGGGCGTCGCGCCGTTCAACATCGCTTCCAGCGTGCTGCTGATCACCGCCCAACGCCTGGCGCGCAAGCTCTGCGAAACCTGCAAGAAGCCCGCCGACTATCCGCGCGAATCGATGCTCAAGGCTGGGTTCAAGGCCGAGGACCTGGACGGCAACTGGAAGCCCTTCCGCGCCGTCGGCTGCTCGGCCTGCAACAACGGCTACAAAGGCCGGGTCGGCATCTACCAGGTGATGCCGATCACCGAGGCCATCCAGCGCATCATCCTCAGCGAAGGCACTGCGCTCGACATCGCCAAGCAGGCCCAGTCAGAAGGTGTGCGCGACCTGCGCCAGTCCGGGTTGATCAAGGTCCGCGCCGGGGTCACGACCCTCGAAGAAGTCATCACCGTCACCAACGAATAGCCGCCGGAGCACGGCCGCGCGCCGCGTTTCATTCGACCGTCTCCATCACGCCTTCGCATCCCATGGCCACCGCAACGCTCGACAAACCCACCAAAGAGTCCGTCTTCGAGTGGGAAGGCAAGGACAAGAATGGCAAGCTGGTGCGCGGCGAGCTCCGCGCCGGAGGCGAGGCCGTGGTCAGTGCCAGCCTGCGCCGCCAGGGTGTGCTGGTCACCAAGGTGCGCAAGCGCCGCACCAGTGGCGGCCGGGCGATCAAGCAAAAGGACATCGCCATCTTCACGCGCCAGCTGGCGACGATGATGAAGGCCGGCGTGCCGCTGCTGCAGTCGTTCGACATCGTCGCCCGCGGCAGCACCAACCCGCGGTTGACCTAGCTGCTGACCGACATCCTCTACGACGTCGAGACCGGCACGAGCCTGAGTTCGGCCTTCCGCAAGCACCCGCTGCACTTTGATTCGCTGTACTGCAATCTGGTCGAAGCCGGCGAAGCCGGCGGCATCCTGGAAGCCCTGCTCGACCGCCTGGCGATCTACCAGGAAAAGACCATGGCCATCAAGAGCAAGATCAAGTCGGCGCTGATGTATCCGATCGCGGTCGTTGTCGTCGCTTTCGTCGTGCTCACGGTGATCATGCTGTTCGTCATCCCGGCCTTCGAGGAGGTGTTCAAGTCCTTCGGTGCCGACCTGCCGGCGCCGACGCTGGTGGTGATCTGGCTGTCCAAGTTCTTCGTGACCTGGTGGTGGGCGATCTTTGGTCTGATCGGCGGCGGCGGCTATTTCTTCTTCGAAAGCTGGAAGCGCAGCGAGAAGATGCAGATGACGATGGACCGCATCCTGCTCAAGATCCCGGTCTTCGGGGACCTGATCAACAAGGCGGTGATCGCCCGCTGGACACGCACGCTGTCGACCATGTTCGCGGCCGGCGTGCCGCTGGTCGAGGCGCTCGATTCGGTCGGCGGCGCCTCGGGCAACGCGGTCTACGCCCTGGCCACCGAACAGATCCAGAGGGACGTGTCCACCGGCTCGGCGCTGACGACGTCGATGACCGCCACTGGCGTCTTCCCGACGATGGTGCTGCAGATGGCCGCCATCGGCGAGGAATCGGGATCGCTGGACCACATGCTGGCCAAGGCCGCCGAGTTCTACGAGGACGAGGTCGATGAAATGGTCAAGGGCCTGTCCAGCCTGATGGAGCCTTTCATCATCGTCATCCTGGGCACCTTGATCGGCGGCATCGTGGTGTCGATGTACCTGCCGATCTTCAAGCTCGGCGCCGTGGTCTGATGTTTGACGCTGCGACGACGGCGGCACTGCTGTCGCCGTTCGGCCTGGGCGTGCTCGGGCTGCTGCTGGGCAGCTTCCTCAACGTCGTCGTGCATCGCCTGCCGGCGATGTTGTGGCGCGAATGGTGGAAGGACTCGGTCGACTTCCAGCTTGCCGATGTCCTGGCCTGGCAGCCGCTGTTCGGTCGCGGCTCGCAGCCGCCGGCGCAACTGGCCGCTGCGGCCGCTGCGGTGGACGGCGAACTGCAGAAGCTGCCGGTCGAAACCCTGCTGCGTCCCGCCTCTCGCTGCCCGCACTGCGGCCATGTGCTGCGCTGGTACGAGAACATCCCGGTGTTCAGCTGGCTGGCCCTGCGCGGCCGCTGTTCGTCGTGCAAGTCGAGGATCTCTTTGCGCTATCCGCTCGTCGAACTGGCCTGTGCGGGCCTGTTTGCCGCTGCGGCAGCGCAATTCGGTGCCCAGCCGCCAACCTTGCTGTGGTGCCTGGCGATCTGGCTGCTGTTGTGCATGGCGCTGATCGACTTCGACACCACCTTGTTGCCCGACGGCCTGACGCTGCCGTTGATCGGGCTGGGTCTGGTCGGCGCCCTGGCCGGGTGGACCGGCACCCCGCCTGCCGATGCGGCTGCCGGCGCGGTGGCCGGCTACGGCGTGCTGTGGGGCGTGGGCTTCGTTTACGGCCGACTGCGTGGCGTCAATGCGATGGCCGAAGGCGACATGAAGATGCTGGCCGGCATCGGCGCGCTACTCGGCTGGCAGGCGCTGCCGTCGGCGCTGATGATGGCCGCCGGCGTCGGCGCCGTCGTCGGCATCGTGATGGTCGCTGGCTTCGGCCGCGCCCGCAGCCAGCCCATTCCCTTCGGCCCATACCTCGCGCTGGGCGGCCTGAGCTCGATTTTCTTCGGGCCGGCATTGCGCACGCTGTGGCAGCTCTAGCGCGCCAGCCGGTGCGCGGCATCGGCCTGACCGGCGGCATCGGCAGCGGCAAGAGCACGGTCGCGCGGATCCTGCAGGACTGCGGCGGCGCACTCGTCGACACCGACGCCATCGCCCGCGCGCTGACGCAGCCCGGCGGCGCCGCCATGCCCGCCATCGCCGCGGGCTTCGGCCCGGCGCTGCTGGCCGCCGACGGCGGGCTGGATCGCGACGCCATGCGCCGGTTGGCATTCAGCGACCCCGCGGCAAGAGCGCGACTGGAGGCCATCCTGCACCCCTTGATCGGCGACGCGGCAATGGCGCAGGCCGCGGCCACCAGCGCCGGCCGGATCATCGTTTTCGACGTGCCGTTGCTGACCGAATCCAGCCACTGGCGCGACCGTGTCGACCGCGTGCTGGTCGTCGATTGCCGCGAAGCCACCCAGGCCGAGCGGGTCGCGCAGCGCACTGGTTGGACGCGGCAGTCAGCGCTGCTGGTGATCGAACAGCAGGCCGGGCGCGCACGCCGGCGCGCGGTGGCCGACGCGGTCATCTACAACGACGGCATCACTCCCGACCAGTTGCGCGCAGAGGTGCTGGCGTTGTGGCGCCACTGGGCCTGCATCGCGGCCCGCGTCGCGGCCTGAAGCGCGCGCTGAAACAGCGCGTCACGCCCGACGGGGCGACCGGTGGCTGTGGAACAATTCACGGCCACGTCGATCCGACCCGGCCCCCACGCAGCGAGCCTCACGCCTTGGTCCTGTACGAATACCCGTTCAACGAAGGCATCCGCACGATGCTGCGGCTCGAACACCTGTTCGATCGCCTGGGGCAGTTGGTCGTGCGCGAGACCCCGGTCGATCATCACTTCGCGCTGGTCACCATCTTCGAAATCATGGACGTGGCGTCGCGCGCCGACCTGAAGAGCGATCTGCTCTAGGAACTCGAACGCCACCGCGCGCAACTGCAGGGTTACCGCGGCAACCCGAACATTTCCGAAGCCGCGCTGGACGAGGTCACGGCGCGCATCGATCACGCCTTCCACGGCCTGAACCAGTTGCAGGGCAAGGCCGGGCAGACGCTGTCGGCCAACGATTGGCTGATGAGCATCCGCAGCCGCATCAACATTCCCGGCGGGACCTGCGAATTCGACCTGCCGGCTTACTATGCTTGGCAGCAGCATGACCCGGCGTCGCGCCAAAGCGACCTGCAAGGCTGGATGGCCAGCCTGACGCCATTGGCCGAGGCTCTGCATGTGTTGCTGGGCCTCTTGCGCGACAGCGGCACGCCGCAGCGCATGGTGGCCCCGGGTGGGACGTACCAGCAAAGCCTGCCGCCCGGCAAGCTGTACCACTTGTTGCGTGTTCGCATGGCCGACGACGCGCTGGTCCCCGAAATCAGCGGCCACCGTCTGCTGGTGTCGATCCGCTTCATGAAGCCCGACCCCGAAGGCCGGCTGCGCTCGGCTGGGCAGGACGCCAGCTTCGAGCTGGCCTTGTGTTCCTAGGACATCGACTCGGCACCTTCGCTGCGCGCATGAAGGATCCCGATCCCGGCGGCAACCAGGACACCGCGCGCCGCGTGCCCTGCCCGACCTGCCGCGGGCCGGCGCTGTACAGCCCCGCCAACCGCTGGCGGCCGTTCTGCAGCGAACGCTGCCGCGAGCACGACCTGGGTGCCTGGGCCAGCGAACGCTTCCGCGTGGCCGCCGACGCCCCGCCCGACGACGACGGCAACGAACCGCGGCACTGACGCAACCATGTCGATGGCGCCCCCATTGCGAGGCGGCCGATGCGGTCACGCCGCCGGCGTCCAGTCCAGCATGACCTCGACCAGCGACTGCAGCAGTGCGCGCGCCGGCTCGGCCCGCGCCGCGTCCCAGCGCGCCGGCGCATCCGGGTCGAGATAACAAGACCAGCACATCTCCATCTGCACCGCATGCACCTGTTCGGCGGGCCGACCGAAGTGGCGCGTGATGTGACCGCCCTTGAAACGGCCGTCGACGACATGGTTGAAGCGCGTCTGCGCCGCCAGCACGCCGGCCAGCGATCGCCTGAGCGCGGGCGCACAGCTGGCGCCATCGGCTGTGCCGAGGTTGAGCTCGGGCAGGCGGCCAACGAACAGCCAGGGTAATTCGTCGCGGATGCTGTGGCCGTCGATCAGCACGGCGTGACCGTGCGCGGCACGCAGCCGGGCCAGCTCGTCGGCCAGCGCGTCGTGGTATGGCTGCCAATAGGTTGCGACACGTCGGCGGACCTCGTCGTCGCCCGGAAGCTGTCCGGCGCGGTACAGCGGCTCGCCGGTGAAGAAGGTGGTCGGGCACAGGCCGGTGTTGTTGGCGCCGGGGTACATCGGCGCGTTGTCGCTGGGCCGGTTGAGGTCGATGACGTAGCGGCTGCAGCGCGGCACCAGCAGGCTGGCGCCGAGCCCGCGGACGAAATCGTAGAGACGGTCGAGGTGCCAGTCGGTGTCCTCGACGGCCAGCGCGCGCGGCACCAGACGGACGGTCAGTTCCGGGGGCAACGCGCGGCCTGCGTGCGGCACGCTGACCAGCAGCGGCCGGGTGCCGCGGTGCAGGGTGAAGACCGGATCGATGGCGCTCATCGTCGGTATTCTGGGCGCTCGCGCCCTCCCTGCAAGCCAGCCGTCGCCGCAGGGCGCGGCGCTTCAGGGCGCCGTCGTGCTGCCGCGGCGGCGCATCCAGCCCATCAGCCCCAGCCCGGCCAGCAACAAGGCGGCCGACTGCGGCTCGGGAACTGCGCCCGGCGCCATCTCGGCCGACGCGGTTGTGACGGTGGGACCGTCAAGCAGCCAGATCGAGTTGCCGTTGGTGCGGCCGTTGACATGCAACGCGGCGAACGGGTTGAGGAATTCCGCCGCGCCGAATTGGGCAACCGAGGTGCCGCCGATGAACCAGGTTGATGTCTTGCCGTTCCCGAAGGGGTTGGTGCCCGAGGTGTCGAAGGCCGTGCCGTTGTCGGTCCAATTGAACTTGATGCCGCCGACGCTCTTGCCGTCCCCGTTGGTGTAGGTCATCACATCCACCACCACGTCGCCGCGAAAGGCTGCGTAAGCGCTTGCCGAAAAATTGTTGAATGTGCCGTTCGGACCGTTGAACGCCAGATCCGATATCTTGCTGCCAGCGGAGAAGATGCCGTCGCTGAGCGTGGCCTCGAGCGTGAACAACACGCCGCTGCCGAGGCCGTTGACGGTCCGGTCGTCCAGCGTCAGGGTCGCGGCGGACTGGTAGGAGTTCGTCGAATCCCGGTCGTCCGTGAAGTGAAAGGAAACGGGCGCTGCCGTTGCGCTGCCGCAAAGGCAGGCGGCGGCCAGCAGGGCCTGGAAGGCGCCGATGAGGGTGGGTTTCGATGGGGAGGTCATGATGCGGACAAGGCTCTTCAGTCAATGCAGATGTATCGACATGTGTCTCTGCGGTGAGCGAAGTGTCCGCGAGCGGGGCGTGCGCAGGGTCCCGCGTGCACCCCTGAGGCCCGGGGGTTGCCACCAATTCCCGGTATCAAGCGTGCATTAAGTCGTCGATCGACCCAGCGATCGTGGCGTCAGAGCTGCATGGCCGGTCCGATCGAGCCTCCGGTTCACGGGACCCATCGCCGTGCCCGGGCGGATTGCTGCGGTGCTTGCGCTGTCATGATCGGCCCCTATAATTCACTTGCTAGCACTCACCGCCGGCGAGTGCTAACGATCGACAGGTCGCTCACGTGGCCACCGATCCACCCAATGTGAATGGGCGCCAACTTGCTCGGCACCCCGCACAGACACTGTTCAGTCACCAAGGAGATATCCATGAAGCTTCGTCCTTTGCACGATCGCGTGATCGTCAAGCGCCTGGAACAAGAAACCAAGACCGCTTCCGGCATCGTCATCCCCGACAACGCCGCCGAGAAGCCTGATCAAGGCGAAGTCCTGGCCGTCGGCCCGGGCAAGCGCAGCGAGAAGGGCGACTTCATCGCCCTGAACATCAAGGTCGGTGACCGCGTGCTGTTCGGCAAGTACAGCGGCCAGACCGTCAAGGTCGACGGCGACGAACTGCTCGTGATGCGCGAAGAGGACCTCTTCGCCGTTGTCGAGAAGTAAATCTCGCCTGGCCGGGCGATCTGCTTCCGTCGCGGCCCGCTTGGTGCCGCCCGGTGAACGGGCCGCAGGCCCGGCCGGACACGGAAGCCGCCCTTTTCCATTGACCCATTGAATTTCGGAGATACACACATGGCAGCAAAAGAAGTTGTTTTCGGCGGCGACGCCCGCGCGCGCCTGGTCGAAGGCGTGAACATCCTGGCCAACGCGGTCAAGGTCACGCTCGGCCCCAAGGGCCGCAACGTGGTGCTCGAGCGCTCGTTCGGTGCCCCGACCGTGACCAAGGACGGCGTCTCGGTCGCCAAGGAGATCGAGCTCAAGGACAAGCTGCAGAACATGGGCGCGCAGATGGTCAAGGAAGTTGCTTCCAAGACCAGCGACAACGCCGGTGACGGCACCACCACCGCCACCGTGCTGGCCCAGGCCATCGTCCACGAAGGCTTCAAGTACGTGGCCGCCGGCCTCAACCCGATGGACCTGAAGCGCGGCATCGACAAGGCCGTGACGGCCCTGACCGCCGAGCTGAAGAAGCAGAGCAAGGCGACGACGACCAGCAAGGAAATCAGCCAGGTCGGTTCGATCAGCGCCAACAGCGACGAGTCGATCGGCGAGATCATCGCCAAGGCCATGGACAAGGTCGGCAAGGAAGGCGTCATCACCGTCGAAGACGGCAAGTCGCTGGACAACGAACTCGACATCGTCGAAGGCATGCAGTTCGACCGCGGCTACCTGTCGCCGTACTTCATCAACAACCCCGAGAAGCAGAGCGCGCTGCTCGAGAACCCGTTCGTGCTGCTGTACGACAAGAAGATCAGCAACATCCGCGACCTGCTGCCCAGCCTGGAGCAAGTCGCCAAGAGCGGCCGTCCGCTGCTGATCGTGGCCGAGGAAGTAGAAGGCGAGGCCCTGGCCACGCTGGTGGTCAACACCATCCGCGGCATCCTCAAGGTCGTCGCCGTCAAAGCCCCGGGCTTCGGTGACCGCCGCAAGGCCATGCTCGAAGACATCGCCATCCTGACCGGCGGCAAGGTCATCGCCGAGGAAGTCGGCCTGACGCTGGAGAAGGTCACGCTGGCCGATCTGGGCCAAGCCAAGCGCGTCGAAGTGGGCAAGGAAAACACCACCATCATCGACGGCAGCGGTGCCGGTGCCGACATCGAAGCGCGCGTCAAGCAGATCCGCGTGCAGATCGAGGAAGCCACCAGCGACTACGACCGCGAAAAGCTGCAAGAACGCGTGGCCAAGCTGGCCGGCGGTGTGGCCGACATCAAGGTCGGCGCGGCCACCGAAGTCGAGATGAAGGAGAAGAAGGCGCGTGTCGAAGACGCCCTGCACGCCACGCGTGCGGCGGTGGAAGAAGGCATCGTCGCTGGTGGTGGCGTGGCGCTGTTGCGTGCCCGCCAGGCCGTGGGCACCGTCAAGGGCGACAACGCCGACCAGGACGCCGGCATCAAGCTGGTGATGAAGGCCGTCGAATCGCCGCTGCGCGAGATCGTCTACAACGCCGGCGGCGAGCCGAGCGTGGTCGTCAATGCGGTGATGGCCGGCAAGGGCAACTACGGCTTCAATGCCGCCAACGACACCTACGGCGACATGATCGAGATGGGCATCCTCGACCCGACCAAGGTGACGCGTACCGCGCTGCAGAACGCCGCGTCGGTGGCCAGCCTGATCCTGACGACCGAAGCGATGGTCGCCGAAGCCCCGAAGGAAGAGTCGGCCGGCGGCGGCATGCCCGGCGGCATGGGCGGCATGGACATGTAATTCCGCGCCCGGCCTGCGCCCCCTGCGGGGTGCAGAAATGCCGCAAACCCGAGGCCTGCATCGCAAGATGCAGGCCTTTTTCGTTTCTGGCAGCAGTCGCGGATGCACAATTTGTCGATGTCTGCTTCCATCGCCTCGCGGGCCCTGCTGCAGTTCGTCGACGACGAGTTGCTGCGCGCGCCGCTGATCTTCGACCAGGTTGCCGACGCCACGCTCGAGCAGTTGCAGCAGTCCCTGGCGGGCATGTCGGCGGCTCAACGCAGCGCCACGGCCGACCTGATGCAGGCGCTGAAGGCGCGGAAGATCCAGATCGCCGAGCACTTCGTGCGCTCTCTGCGTCAGCAGGTGGCCGCTGAACTGGGCCAGCAGCCGCCGCCGGGCGAGAAGAAGGCCGACGCGTCGACGCCACTGTCGCTGTCACTGTCGCTGGTCGACGAGGACGCAGTGGCCATCGACGTCGAGCTGGCGCATGCGATCGAGACGATCAAGAGCACCGCTGAATACGAACTGCGTGAACTGCAGACCTTCACGTCGGCACTGGTCGGCGACATGGCCATGGCGCGCGACCACAACCCGTTCCGCGCCGAGTCCTACGCCCATGCACTGTGGGCCGCAGCACAGGCCCTGCCGTTGTCGCGGGGGCACCATGTGGCCTTGCTGCGTCACGCCAGCCTGCCGCTGGCCCGCGTGCTGCGCCAGTCCTATGCCGCGTCGGCGTCTCGCCTGGAGTCGCAGGGCGTCGAACCCGCGGCGTACCGCACGGTCATCCTGGTGGCCGGATCACGTCGCGAACGCCCGTCCGAAACCACCTTCAGCCCCGACCTGCAGCGCATGCGCGAGAGCATGCTCGGTGAACTCGACCCCCCGCCACCGGCGGCCGGCGGCCCGTCCACGACATCGAGCGTCGATGCGCGCGGCGTCGCCGGCCGCGGCCAGGCCGCCGTCGCGCCGCTGACCCGCGCCGATCGCCAGGCACACGAACTGGTAACGCGGCTGTTCGCGGCGATCCGGGATGACGAGCGGGTGCCGCCCGACGTGCTGGCGCTGATCCTGCAGCTGCAAGGCCCGGCGCTTCGTCTGGTCGTGCGCGACCCCAGCCTGCTCGAACAGGACACGCATCCGCTGTGGATGTTCGTCAACCGCCTGGCCTACGAAGCCGAGATGGCACCCGATACCGCCGACCCGGAGCGCGGACGCCTGCTCAAGCTCGGCCAGGGCACCGTTCAGCAGCTGGCCAACGAACCGGTGCAGAACAGCGGCCTGTACCACTGGGCGGCCGAGCGGCTGGACACGTTTCTCAAGCAGCGCCTGGCGCGCCGCTGCGCCGCGGCGGCCAGTCAGATCGGCGCGATGCAAAAGCTCGAGGACAAACTGGTCGCCGGCCAGACCACCCCGTCCGGCCTCGGCGGCGCGCTCGATGTGCCGCACCTGGATACCGTGCCGTCCGACCTGATCCCGGAAGCCCAGCCCGGGACGCCGCCGCCTCCCGACGATGACGCCTGGCTCGATGAGCTGCGGCCCGGCGAATGGGTGCGCATGTTCCTGCAGGGGCGGTGGATCCATGCCCAGGTGCTGTGGCCCGGCGAGCGGCGCGAGATCTGGCTGTTCGGCGACGGCGCGTCCGACGCCACCTGGGCCGTGCGCCGCCGCGCCTTGCACACGCTGCGCGAGCAACGCCTGTTGAAAATGCTGGCCCGCCGATCGCTGGTGCGCCGCGCGGCACGCCAGGTGCACGACGACGTCGCCGAGGGCGCCTGACGCGCTCCGGCGCGGCGTCAGCTCGTCGCCAGCAGGCGCTTGATCGTGCCGGCCACCAGCGCCGGCTTCTCATGCACGATCCAGTGCGATGCGTCGGGCACGCGTTGCACGTGCAATTCCGGCACCCAGCGCTCCAGTCCATCGAGCAGGCCGGGCAGCAACGCCGCATCGCGCTCGCCCCACAGCACCGTGGTCGGCACGCGCACCGTCACCGCCTCGTCGGGCAGGACAAGCTGCCGGGCGGCAACGTCGGCACCGCGCGGTGGCCGCAGTGGCGACGCCCGGTAGTAGTTCAGCGGCCCGGCCAGCCCGGCGCGCCAGCTCGCTTCGTAGACCGCACGTACCTCAGGGGTCAGCCACTGCGGCTGACCCAGGAATGGCCACAGGCGGGCAAAGCCGTCTTCGGCCAGCAGGGCCTCGGCATCCGGCCGGCAGAGGAAGTTCATGTAGGCGCTGGCCGCCTGCTGGGCCGGGTTGTCGCGCAACTCGCGCAGGAAGGTGGCCGGGTGCGGTGCATTGATGATCAGCAGCTGGCGCAGCAGGTCCGGGCGCTGCGCGGCCAGGCCCCAGGCCAGGGCGCCGCCCCAGTCGTGCGCCACCAGCAGGTCGATCGGCGCGCCCAGGGCCTGGATGGCCGCGGCGAGATCGTCGATGAGATGGCGTGCGCGGTAGTCGGCAACGTCGGCCGGCGCCGACGAGCCGGGATAGCCGCGCAGGTTCGGCGCCACGCAGCCGACGTCCGGCGCCAGTTGCAGCATCACCGCGTCCCACACGAAAGCCGCTTCCGGAAAGCCATGCAGCAGCAGCACGCGCGGCGGCCGGGCGCCCGCCGCACGGCAGGCCAGCGTGATGCCGTGCGGCAAGGACAGGTCGAAGGTCTGCAGCGCAGCGGCGGCGTTCACGGGCGCACTTTCATGCGCGCGTCCAGCCGTGCACCGTCTCGGCGACGTCGCCCAGGCCGTTGCGCGACAGCGCCGAGAACAGCGTCACGCCGATGTCGGCGTTCTCCGTCGACAGCTCGCCCAGCAGGTCCTGCGCGGTGGCCAGCGCGGCCTGCGCGTCGCGCTTGTTGAGCTTGTCAGACTTGGTCAGCACGGCCAGCAGGCGCACCTCGCCGGTGATCAGGCGCGGCGCCATCAGCTCCAGCAGGCGGCTGTCGAGGTCGGTGAAACCCAGCCGCGAATCGATCAGCAGCACCACGCCGTGCAGGCTGCGCCGCAGCACCAGGTAGTCGGCCATCACCTCCTGCCAGCGCAGCTTGGCGGCGCGTTCGACAGCCGCGTAGCCGTACCCCGGCAGGTCGGCGAAGAGGGCGTCGGGCGCGTCCTTCGGGCCGACCTCGAACAGATTGATGTGCTGGGTGCGGCCCGGCGTGCGCGACGCAAAGGCCAGCCGCTTGCGCTGCGCCAGGGCGTTGATCGCCGTCGACTTGCCGGCGTTGCTGCGGCCGACGAAAGCGATCTCGGGCAACTCGGTCGCGGGCAGTTGGTCGAGCCGGCTGGCGGTGGTCAGGAAGCGCGCGCTGTGGCTCCAGGCCAGCGCGGCCTTGACCGCAGGAGTGGGCGCCGGCGGCGCCCGTGTGCGTGCCGGCAGGTCGGGATTCATGGTGCATTGTAAAATCATGGGTTTTGCATCCTCGCTCGCGCCCCATTGGTGGGGCCTGAGACGCACGAAAAGGCATCCGCATGACGTCGCCCGCCGCCCTGTCGACCCTGGTCCTGGCCAGCTTCCTGTTCGCTGGCGCTGCCGCGGCGGCTGAGCCCGCCGCCGCGTTCAAGCCCGACCTGGCCAAGGGCCAGACGATCGCTGCGACCTGCATGGCCTGCCACACGGCCGACGGTTCGCGCGGGGCGCCGGCCAACCCCATCCTGCAAGGCCAGCACCCCGAGTACATCGTCAAGCAGCTGAGCGAGTTCAAGGCCGGCAAGCGCAAGAACGCGGTGATGGCCGGCATGGCCGCGACCCTGAGCGAAGACGACATGAAGCATGTCGCTGCGTTCTACGGCTCGAAGAAGGCCAAGCCCGGCTTCGCCAAGAGCAAGGACAGCATCGCGCTGGGCGAGCAGATCTACCGCGGCGGCATCGCCGCCAAGGGCGTGCCGGCCTGCGCCGGCTGCCACAGCCCGAACGGCGCCGGCATTCCGGTGCAGTACCCGCGCATCGGCGGTCAGCACGCCGACTACACCGAGGCCCAGCTGACGGCCTTCCGCTCGGGCGCACGTGCCAACAACGCGCAGATGATGGCCATTGCCGGCAAGCTCAGCGACCCGGAACTGAAGGCCGTCTCGGACTACATCGCCGGCCTGCGCTGAGCGCCGGGCGGGCAGGCCGCCCGCGGCGCACCCCATGCCTGCGTCCCAGGGCCGGTCAATCGCCGGCCCTCCTTCTTGGTGCCGGACGCCGACCCATAATCCTGCGCATGGCTGTTTCCACCTCCGGCGTCGAGCTCGCGGTCCGTTCGCGCCGCCTGCGCGACGCGATCGAGTTGCTGTCGTCGATGCGCTTCTCGATCTCGCTGCTGACGGTGATCTGCATCGCCTCGGTGATCGGCACGGTGGTCAAGCAGAACGAGCCGCGCAACAACTACGTCAACCAGTTCGGCCCGTTCTGGGCCGAGGTCTTCGGCCAGGTCAACCTGTACACCGTCTACAGCGCGCCCTGGTTCCTGTTGATCCTGGCCTTCCTGGTGCTGTCGACCAGCCTGTGCATCATCCGCAACGCGCCGAAGATCGTTGTCGACCTGCGCAACTACAAGGAAGGCCTGCGCGAACAGTCGCTGCAGGCCTTTGGCCACAAGGGGCAGGCGGTGCTGGCCGAATCACGCGACGCCGCACTGGCACGCATCAGCGCGCTGCTCGCCGGCGGCGGCTGGGCGGCCAAGGTGCAGCAGCGCGAACACGGCGTGATGATCGCCGCGCGCAAGGGACGGCCGAACAAGATCGGCTACATCGCTGCGCATTCGGCCATCGTGCTGATCTGCCTGGGCGGGCTGGCCGACGGCGACCTGATCGTGCGCGGCCAGATGCTGTTGCGCGGCAAGACGCCGTTCAGCGGCGGTGGCCTGATCACCGAAGTGCCGGCACAGCACCGCCTGGCTGACGGCAACCCCACCTTCCGCGCCAACCTGCTGGTGCCCGAAGGCGGCCGCGCCGGCGTGGCGGTGATCAATCTGCAGGACGGCGTGGTGCTGCAGGACCTGCCCTTCGATGTCGAGCTGAAGCGCTTCATCGTCGAGTACTACGCCACCGGCATGCCCAAGCTGTTCGCCAGCGAGATCGTGATCCACGATCGCGTCACCGGCCAGGCGATCGAAGAAAAGGTCGAGGTCAACAAGCCGGCCTTCCACCGCGGCGTGGCCATCTACCAGAGCAGCTTCGACGACGGCGGCTCGCGCGTGAAGCTCAAGGCCTGGCCGCTGGGCGCGGGCGTGCAGCCCTTCGAGGTCGAAGGCACCATCGGCGGCGAGACCGAACTGGTGTCCAGCGGCTCACAGGGCGAGCAGGTCACCAAGCTCGAATTCACCGCGCTGCGCGTCATCAACGTCGAAAACTTCGGCGCCCGGGCGACGCCTGGCGAAGCCAGCGGCCGCACTCCGGGAACCGATGGCGGCAGCGCCACCGACGTGCGCAAGGTCGATCTGGTGTCGTCGATCCAGAGCCACCTGGGCAGCGGCGAGAAGGTGGCCAACAAGAAGCTGTTGCGCAACGTCGGCCCGTCGATCACCTACAAGCTGCGAGATGCCGCCGGCCAGGCCCGCGAGTTCCACAACTACATGCAGCCGGTGGAACTCGAGGGCCAGCGTGTCTTCCTCGTCGGCACCCGGGATTCAACGCAGGACAACCTGCGCTACCTGCGTATCCCGGCCGATCGCGACGATTCGCTGGGCGACTGGTTCCGCCTGCGTCAGGCGCTGGACGACCCGGCGCGGCGCGAGAAGGCGGCGCGCCGCTACGTCACGCTGGCAACCCCGCCGGACAAGCCAGACATGGTCGAGCAATTGATGGCGACGACGCGGCGCACGCTGGGCTTGTTCGCCGGGGTCGAATCGGCCAGGCGCCCCCCGGCGGGCAATACTGCCGACCCCGCCAAGGGCGGCCCGGCGGTGATCGGCGGCCTGCAGGCGATGGCCGACTTCATGGAAAGCAGCGTGCCCGAGGCCGAGCGCGGACGGATCACCGAGGTGCTGCTGCGCATCCTCAACGGCAGCCTGTTCGAGCTCTTGAATCTGGCGCGCGAAGACGCCGGCCTGCCGCGCCTCGAACTCGGCGCGCCGACCGAGGCCTTCATGACCCAGGCCGTGACCTCGCTGTCTGACAGCTTCTTCTACCCGGCGCCGATGCTCTTCGAGCTGGCCGATTTCAAGCAGGTGCAGGCCAGCGTCTTCCAGGTCGCCCGCGCGCCGGGCAAGACCCTGGTCTACGCCGGCGCGGTGGCCCTCATCATCGGCGTGTTCGTGATGCTCTACGTGCGCGACCGGCGCCTGTGGGTCTGGCTGCAGGCCGACCCGGCCGAGCCGGCCAACGCCCACCGCACGCGCATCACCACCGCGCTGTCCAGCACCCGCCGCACGCTGGACGGCGACGCTGAATTCGACCGCATCCGCAGCGCGCTGCTGCAGGAGTCTCCCCGATGAACACGACCACGCTGACCCTGGCTTCCGGCAAGGGCCTGACCCGCCGCAGCGTCTACGACTGGGCCTTCGCGCTGCTCATCGTGTCCGGTGCGGGCTATGCCTTCCAGCGCTACGGGCGGGCGATGGACGGCTACGAGATCGGCATCCTCGCCGGCGCCGTGCCGGCGCTGATCGCACTGGGCTGGTTCTGGGGCCCGCTGCGCACGCTGTCGCTGGGCGTCGGCGCGGCAACGCTGCTGGCCATCGGCCTGTATGTGCGCACCACCGACAACTTCGGCGCCGACCTGGCCGCCGCCGACAACGTCTTCCTGCTCAAGTACTTCCTGTCCAGCCAGAGCGCCATCCTGTGGATGAGCATGCTGTTCTTCATGAGCACCGCCTTCTACTGGATCGGTTTCTTCGGCAGCGCCCCAGCCGGCGCGGTGGCCGGCGGCGGGGGCAGCGGGGGCAGCGGCGGCGGCCGCATCGGCAACACCGCCCAGCGTCTGGGCTCGGGTCTGGCCTGGGCCGCGGTGGTGATGGCGCTGATCGGCACGCTGGTGCGCTGGTTTGAGAGCCACCAGATCGGCCCCGATATCGGCCACATCCCGGTGTCCAACCTGTACGAGGTCTTCGTCCTCTTCTGCTGGCTGACGGCGCTGTTCTACCTGTACTACGAACAGCACTACAAGACGATGGCGCTGGGCGCGTTCGCGATGCTGATCGTCAGCGCGGCGGTCGGCTTCCTGCTCTGGTACACGGTGGTCCGCGAAGCGCACGAGATCCAGCCGCTGGTGCCCGCGCTGCAGAGCTGGTGGATGAAGCTGCACGTGCCGGCCAACTTCATCGGCTACGGCACCTTCGCGCTGGCCGCGATGACGGCCTTCGCCTACTTGATCAAGCAGCAGGCCACCGAGCAGCGCTGGTGGAAGCTGCGCCGCTGTGGCTGCTCGGCGTGGTGCTGTGCTTCGAGCCACTGATTTTCCGCAAGAACGTCTCTGCCGGATCGAGCAACTACTGGGTCGTCTACTTCTTCATCAGCGCACTGGTTGCCGCCGGCATCCTGCTGATGCGCCGGCGCATCGGCGAACGCCTGCCGAGCTTCGAAGTGCTCGACGACGTGATGTACAAGGCCATCGCGGTCGGTTTCGCCTTCTTCACCATCGCCACCATCCTGGGCGCCTTCTGGGCTGCCGAGGCCTGGGGCGGCTACTGGAGCTGGGACCCCAAGGAGACCTGGGCGCTGATCGTCTGGCTGAATTACGCGGCCTGGCTGCACATGCGGCTGATGAAGGGCCTGCGCGGCACGGTCAGCGCGTGGTGGGCGCTGGTCGGCCTGGCGGTGACGAGTTTTGCCTTCCTCGGCGTGAACATGTTCCTGTCCGGACTGCATTCCTACGGTGAGTTGTAATTTGTCCAGGTGCATTCCGACCCACGGAATGCCCTCAATGGAGTCGTCATGCATGTCCTGAAGGACCGCGGTTTCGTTCACCCGAACGCTTCCGACATCACGCCCGAGCGCGTCTATCGCAGTCGCCGCAGCCTGGTGCTGGCGGCGGCCGCCGGCAGCGGCCTGGCGGCGCTGGGGGCCAGCGCGGCGCAGGCGCAGACCGCGCGCCCGAACAAGCTGGCCGCCCTGCCCGGCGTTCGCAGCAGCGTGCCTGGCGCCATCTCGCTGGACAAGCTCACGCCGTACGCTGACGCCACCAGCTACAACAACTACTACGAGTTCGGCACCGACAAGACAGACCCCGCACGCAGTGCCGGCTCGCTGAAGCCACGGCCCTGGACCGTCGCCATCGAAGGCGAGGTCAAGAAACCCGGCAACTACGACCTCGACGCGCTGCTCAAGCTCAGCGCCATGGAAGAGCGCATCTACCGGCTGCGCTGTGTCGAAGGCTGGTCGATGGTTATTCCGTGGGTCGGCTATTCGCTGTCCGAACTGATCAAGAAGGTCGAACCCACCGGCAACGCCAAGTTCGTGCAGTTCCTGACCCTGGCTGACAAAACCGAGATGCCCGGCCTGCGCGCGGCCGTGCTCGACTGGCCGTATGCCGAAGGCCTGCGTCTGGACGAAGCGCAACACCCGCTGGCCATGCTGGCCTTCGGCCTGTACGGCGAGGTGCTGCCGAACCAGAACGGCGCGCCGCTGCGCCTGGTCGTGCCTTGGAAGTACGGCTTCAAGAGCGGCAAGTCGATCGTCAAGATCCGCTTCGTCGACAAGCAGCCGAAGACCAGCTGGGAAGCCGCTGCGCCCAGCGAGTACGGCTTCTATTCCAACGTCAACCCGACCGTCGACCATCCGCGCTGGAGCCAAGCCAGCGAACGCCGCATCGGCGAAGACGGCCTGTTCGCCAAGCGCCGCGCGACGCTGATGTTCAACGGCTACGAGCCGCAGGTCGGCCAGCTCTACGCTGGCATGGACCTGAAGAAGTTCTACTGAAGCCGACCGTGGCCGGTAGCCCATCAGCCACCGCCGGCACGCCGGGCGGCATTCCCGTGGTCGGACCGCCTTTCAGACCGCCCGCCACGCCACCCCTCGCGCGTCCGGCGCGTCGCGGCGGCATGGCCGCGCGGGTCAACGCGTGGCTTTTGAAGCCGCTGACCAAGCCGGTGTTGTTCGGGCTGGCGCTGCTGCCCCTGGCCTGGTTGGTCTGGGGGGCGTTCGCCAACACGCTCGGCGCGAACCCGGCCGAAGCGCTGATCCGCTCGACCGGCGACTGGACCCTGCGCTTCCTGTGTCTGACGCTGGCCGTCACGCCGCTGCGCCAGTGGACGGGCTGGCACGCGCTGGCGCGGCTGCGTCGCATGCTGGGCCTGTTCACTTTCTTCTACGGCGTGCTGCACTTCCTGTGCTTCGCCTGGCTGGACATGGGCTTCGACCTGGCCGCCATCGTCAAGGACATCGGCAAGCGGCCGTTCATCCTGGTCGGCAGCGCCGCACTGCTGCTGATGCTGCCGCTGGCCGCGACGTCGTTCAACCGCGCCATCAAGGCGCTGGGTGCCGCGCGCTGGCAGGCGCTGCACCGCGCGGTGTACGCGGTGGCGCTGCTGGGCCTGCTGCATTTCTTCTGGATGCGCGCGGCCAAGAACAACTTCGGTGAGTGGTCAATCTACGCCGCGATCCTGGCGGTGCTGCTGGGCTGGCACGTGTGGCGCCGCCTGCGCCCGGCCGGAGGCCCAGCGCGGCCGGGCTGATCCGCGCTGGCGCCGCAGGCGTCTTGGTGTACCTTCGCGCCTTCGGCCGAGCTCGGCCGCCTGCCTACGGAGACACCCCGCCATGAGCGCCCCGCGCACCCCCTTCGGCCGTCTGGCCCGCCCGTTGTTGGCCCTGGCCCTGGCCTTGTCGAGCGGCCTGGCCGCGGCGCAGATCAAGGTCGGCATCACGCTGTCGACCACCGGACCGGCGGCATCGCTGGGCATCCCCGAGCGCAATGCCGTCGCGCTGATGCCGCGCACCATCGCCGGCGTGGCCATCGAGTACATCGTGCTCGACGACGCGTCCGACCCCGTCAAGGCGGTGCAGAACGCACGCAAGCTGATCGGCGACGACAAGGTCGACGTGCTGCTCGGCTCGTCGACGACACCGAACAGCCTGGCGATGGTCGACGTGGCGGCCGAAGGCAAGACCCCGCAGATCTCGATCGCCTCGTCGCTGCGCATCGTCGACCCGGTGGACGCCAAACGCGCCTGGGTCTTCAAGACGCCGCAGAACGACGCCCACATGATGACGGCGATGTCGCAGCACATGGCCGACAAAGGCATCAAGAAGGTCGGCATCATCGGCTTCAACGATGCCTACGGCGAAGGCGTGATCAGCGAATTCGGCAAGCTGGCACCGGTGCGCAAGATCGACGTCGCGGTGGTCGAGCGCTATGCACGCACCGACACCAGCGTCACCGGGCAGGTGCTCAAGCTGCTGGCGACCAACCCCGACGCGGTGCTGATCGCCGCGTCCGGCACGCCCGCCGCGCTGCCCGCGCGCACGCTGAAGGAGCGCGGCTACAAGGGCCAGATCTACTTCACCGACGGTGTCGTCAACAACGACTTCCTGCGCGTTGGCGGCAAGGACCTGGAAGGGGCGCTGCTGCCGGCTGGCCCGGTGGTGGTGGCCAAGGATCTGCCCGACAGCAATCCGATCAAGAAGGTGGCGCTGGGCTTTGCCAAGCAGTACGAAGCGGCCAACGGCGCGGGCAGCATGAACTCGTTCGCGGCCCATGGCTGGAATGCCTGGCTGATGCTCGAGCGCGCCCTCCCCGTCGCGCTGAAGAGCGGCGCCAAGCCCGGCACCGAGGCCTTCCGCGCCGCGCTGCGCGATGCGCTGGAAGGCATCAAGGAACTCGTCACCACGCACGGCGTGATGACCATGAGCAAGACTGACCACATGGGCTTCGACCAGCGGGCGCGGGTGATGGTGGAGATCAAGAACGGCGGTTGGGCGCTGGCGAAGTGAGCCTTGCTGCGCGCAGCGGTGCGTCCGAACGCCTGCGCGGCAAAGGTGGGCCCGGGCAGGCTGTGCCCGGTGGGGGCGCTGTGTGGGGCGGTGAGCAGCGCAGAGCCAGGGTCGGCGCGCGCAGCGCGCTTCGTGAACTGACTCGTCGGGGGTGTCTGAGCAGAGTGAGCGCAGCGAACGCCGCGAGTTACCCGACGGGGCCAAGGGCACGAGTACCGCAGGGCAGTCGGCGCGCAGCGACGACCGCCGAACCCTCGCGCCGCAGCCTGTCCGGGCCCGCCTTTGCCGCGCCCACCGTCCACAGAGCAAGCCATCAGTGACCCGCCCCGCCCATCAACCGCCCCAACGCCGATTCCGAGCAGGCATCGATCGGCAATTCGCCCACGATGCGCCCGGCGTTCATCACGATCACCCGATCGGCCAGCGCCAGGATCTCGTCGAGTTCCGACGACACCACCAGCACGGCGCCGCCGGCATCGCGCATCGCCCGCAAGCGGCCGTGGATGAATTCGATGGCCCCGATGTCGACGCCGCGTGTCGGCTGGCCGACCAGCAGCACCGTGGGTTCGGGCAGCGCTTCACGGGCCAGCACCAGCTTCTGCTGGTTGCCGCCGCTGAACTTGCTCGACCGCAGCAGCGGGTCGCGTGGCCGCACGTCGTAGCGCTCCATCATCGCTGCGCAGTCGCCCTGCATCACGCGGCGGCGCATCCAGCCGCGGGCGCTGTAGCGCGGGCGGTCGTGGTAGCCGAGCACCGCCGATTCCCAGGCGTCGAAGTTCAGCACCAGGCCGCGGCGGTGGCGGTCTTCGGGCACGTGGGCGATGCGCAAAGCGCGGGCCTGCGACGTGCTCAGCCAGTGCTGCGGCGTGAAGGTGTCGCCGCCGACCTGCAGTTCGCCGCTGTCCGGTTCCAGCAAGCCCGACAGCACGTCGAGCAGCTCGCTCTGCCCGTTGCCCGAGACGCCGGCGATGCCGACGATTTCGCCGGCGCGCAGCGTCAGCGAGACGTCGGCCAGCCGCGGCACGCCCAGCGCGTCGGTCCAGCCGAGGTGGCTGGCCTGCAGCAGCACCGCACCCGGCGTGGCCCCTGCGTCACCGCGGCCGCTGCGGCCCAGCTGCACGCGGCGGCCGACCATGGCTTCGGCCAGCGTGTCGATCGACGCGTCGACGATGGCGCAGTCGAGCACCACCTGGCCGGCGCGCATCACCGTCACCGCGTCGCACAGGGCCATGATCTCCTTGAGCTTGTGGGTGATCAGCAGGACCGTCGTGCCGCGCTCGCGCAACTGGCGCAGCGTGACGAAGAGCGCGTCGGTTTCCTGCGGCGACAGCACCGCGGTCGGCTCGTCGAGGATCAGGATGCGCGCGCCGCGGAACAGCGCCTTGAGGATTTCCAGCCGCTGCAGTTCGCCCACCGGCAGGTCGGCGACCAGCGCGTCCAGGTCGACCTGCAGCCCGGTGTCGCGCACCAGCTGTTCGAGCTTCCCGCGCACCTGGGCGCGGCCGGGCGTCAGCAGCCAGCCGGGTTCGGCGCCGAGCATCACGTTGTCCAGCGCGCTCAGCGTGTCGACCAGCATGAAGTGCTGGTGGACCATGCCGATGCCCAACGCGATGGCGTCGCGCGACCCGCCGATGCGGGCGCTGCGGCCTTCGATCTCGATCTCGCCGCTGTCGGCCTGGTAGAAGCCGTAGAGGATCGACATCAGCGTGCTCTTGCCCGCGCCGTTCTCGCCGACGATGCCATGCACCGTGCCGGCGGCGACGCGCAGGTGCACGCCGCGGTTGGCGTGCACGGCGCCGAAGCGCTTGTCGATGCCGCGCATCTGCACGGCGTGGGGCGGCATGGACAGGGAGGTCGACACGCCTGCGTCACCCGCGAGCGCCGACGCAACGTGTCACGCTCACCTCGCGCTCACCTCGCGCAGACGCCGTGGAACCGGCTTCGCCGGGCCACCGGCGTCGCCCCCGCGAGGGGGCAGCGGCCACGGGCCGCTCCGGGGGTGGCCTTCATTTGCAGCTGTTCGCGGCCATGTAATCGATGACCTTGATCTTGCCGGCGATGATGTCGGCGCGCGCCGCGTCGACTCGTCTCTTCATCTCCGGCGTCACCAGCTTGGCGTTGTGCTCGTCGAGCGCGATGTCGACGCCGCCTTCGGCCAGGCCGAGCGCGGTGACGCCCGGCTTGACGCCCTTGAAGGCGTTGTAGACGGCGATGTCGACGCGCTTGACCATGCTCGTCAGCATCGTGCCGGGCTGGACGTGGTTCTGGTTGCTGTCGACACCGATGGCCAGCCTGGTGTTGTCCTTGGCCGCCTGGTAGACGCCCAGGCCGGTGCCGCCGGCGGCGGCGAAGATCACGTCGACACCCGATGCGAACTGCGACTTGGCGAGCTCGGCGCCGCGCGCCGGGTCGTTCCATGCCGCCGGCGTGGTGCCGGTCATGTTGCCGCTGACGACGACCTTCGGGTTGGCGTACTTCGCGCCCTGTTGGTAGCCGCACTGGAAGCGGCGGATCAGCGGGATGTCCATGCCGCCGACGAAGCCGACCTTGCCGCTCTTGCTGGCCATCGCCGCCATCACGCCGACCAGGAAGCTGCCTTCCTGCTCCTTGAAGGTGATGCTCTGCACGTTGGGCTGGTTGACGACGGCGTCGATGATCGCGAACTTCAGCTTGGGGAAGTCCTTGGCCACTTTGTCCATGCTGGTGCCCATCGAAAAGCCGATGGCCACGATGGGGTCGGCGCCGCGCTCGGCCATCCGCCGCTTGGACTGCTCGCGCTGCGTCGGGTTGCTGATCTCGAACTCGAGATACGGCTTGCCGGTTTCCTTCTTCCAGCGTTCGGCGCCGTCGTAGCCGGCCTGGTTGAAGCTCTTGTCGAACTTGCCGCCCATGTCGTAGATCACGGCGGGGTCGGCCCAGGCGGAACACGCGGCCAACGCGGCGACGGCGACGAGGGCCGACCTGAAGATTGCGGCGCGCTGGGGCATGGGAAGGGTCTCGTTTCTTGCGGGTCCGGTCAGGATAGCAAGACTGGCGCCGCGGGCCGCTGCGCGGCCGCTTCCGCTGTGGTCGCTGCGCGGCCGCTCCAGTTGACCCTAGGATCGGCGCATGAAAGACCGCGTTCCTTTGTTGTCCCCGTCCCCGTCCCCACCCACGCGGATCACCGCGCTCGCCCGTGCGCTGCCCAAAGTGCTGCTGCACGACCATCTCGACGGCGGCCTGCGGGTGCCGACCCTGCTCGCGCTGCTGCACGAGCGCGGCGTCACGCCGCCGGCGCCCGATGGGCCGGCGCTGGCCCGCTGGTTCGATGCCAACGCGCATGCCGGCAGCCTGGAAAAGTACCTCGATGGATTCGCCCTCACCGTGGCGGCGATGGCCACCCCGTCGGCGCTGCAACGCGTGGCCCGCGAGGCCGCCGAAGACGCCCATGCCCAGGGCGCGCTGCTGGCCGAATTCCGCATCGCCCCGCTGCTCTTCGAAGCCCATGGGCTGGACGGCGACACGGTGGTCCGGGCGCTGCTTGCGGGGCTGGCGGCCGGCCCGCTGCCGCTGGGGGATTCGAGTGGCTTGATCGTCTGCGCGATGCGCCATCTGCCGCCGGCCGAGACCGAACGCGCTGCCGCGCTGGCGCTGCGCTGGCAGGGCCGCGGCGTCGTCGGCTTCGACCTGGCCGGCCCCGAGCGCGGATTTCCGCCCGGCGAACACCGCGCTGCGCTGGCCCGCGTGCGCGCCGCCGGCCTGCCGTTGACGCTGCATGCCGGCGAGGCCGATGCCGCCGAGCGCGTTCTCGAAGCCGGCCGGCTGGGCGCTGCGCGCATCGGCCACGGCGTGCATCTGGTCGACGCGCTGCACGACCCGGCGCGCCGCGGCCTCGTCGACGAGGCGATCGCGCTGGGCCTGCACCTGGAGGTCTGCCCGACCAGCAACGTGCACACCGGCGCGGCGGCGTCGATCGCCGATCACCCGATCAGCGAACTCTGGCGCGCCGGGGTCAGCCTGTCGTACCACACCGACAACACGCTGATGTCGCGCATCACGCACAGCGACGAAGCGGCGGCGCTGCTCCAGCACACGGCGCTGACGGCCGTCGACCTGCTGGCGATGGCGCGTGCCGCGGCGCGCGCCTCGTTCCTGCCCGCCGCGTCGCGGCAGCGCGCCGAAGCGCAGATCGCGGCCTATGCCGGCGCTCAGGGGCTGGCCCTGCCCGCCGGTTGAAGCGACAGGCGGAAGCGGGCTGAAGCGGCAGGCTGAAGCCGCGCGGCCGTCGTCAGCGCAGGCCGAGCTGGCTGATCAACCAGCCCAGCCCGGCACTGACCACCAGCACCTCGATCACCGAGCGCTTGAAGCGCAGCAGGGCCAGCGCGGCGGCCACCGCCAGCAGCGCTGCGGCGATGTCGAAGTGCCCGCGCCAGCCCATCGGCCAGAACACGTGATACGCGAAGAACAAGGCCAGGTTGACGATCACGCCGACCACCGCGGCGGTGATCGCGGTCAGCGGCGCAGTGAACTTCAGGTCACCGTGCGTGGCCTCGACCAGCGGCCCGCCGGCCAGGATGAAGACGAACGACGGCAGGAAGGTGAACCAGGTGACCACCAGCGCGGCCAGCGCGCCGGCCTGGAAACGCCGGTCGGGGCCCAGCCACGCCGCCAGGTCGGCCGCCTGCCAGCCACCGATGAAGGCGACGAAGGCGACGACCATGATCAGCGGCCCGGGCGTGGTTTCGCCCAGTGCCAGGCCGTCGATCATCTGCGCCGGGCTGAGCCAGCCGAACTGGCCCACCGCGCCCTGGTAGACGTAGGGCAGCACGGCGTAGGCCCCGCCGAAAGTCAGCAATGCGGCCTTGGTGAAGAACCAGGCCATCTGGGCCAGCGTGCCCTGGGTCCAGCCGGCGCCTTGCAGCAGTGCCAGCAAGGCCAGCGGCGCGGCCCACAGCAGCAGCCCCGCGGCCAGCACCGCTGCCAGGCGCGCGCTGCTGAAGCGCGCGTGGGCTGGCGTCGGCGTGTCGTCATCGATCACCGCCGGGGCGTGCGCGGCGGCGCCAGCGCCAGCGGCATGTCCCTTGCCGCCGGCGGCAAAGAGCCGCGGCACGCGCTGGCCGCCGACGTAGCCGATCAATCCGGCCGCCAGCACGATCGCCGGGAAGGGCAAGCCGAGCGCGAAGATGGCGACGAACGCCGCCGCGGCGATGGCCCACAGCGCGCCGTTCTTCAGCGTGCGTGAACCGATGCGCACGGCGGCCTGCAGCACGATCGCCGTCACCGCCGGCTTCAGGCCGTAGAACAGCCCGGCGATCAGCGGCTGCTCGCCGTAGGCCGTGTAGATGCCCGACAGGACGATCAGGATCAGCAGCGACGGCAGCACGAACAGCGCGCCGGCGATCACGCCGCCGGCCGTGCGGTGCAACAACCAGCCCAGGTAGGTGGCGAGCTGCTGCGCTTCGGGGCCGGGCAGCAGCATGCAGTAGTTCAGCGCGTGCAGGAAGCGCGCCTCGCTGATCCAGCGCCGGCGCTCGACGAGCTCGCTGTGCATCAGCGCGATCTGTCCGGCCGGCCCGCCGAAGCTGACGAAGCCGAGCTTGAGCCAGAAGGCGTAGGCGGTGCGGCGGCTGGGAGCCGGCGGCGCGACGGATGTGTCGTCGGTGTCCATCAGTCGCTGCGGCGACCGAAGCCCGGGTCGATGCGGAGCAGCGCGGTGGCGGCAAACGCCGGCAGCGTGGCCACGCAGGTCCAGATGAAGAAGTTCAGGTAGCCCAGTTGTGCCTGCAGCCAGCCCGACCACATGCCCGGCAGCATCATGCCCAGGGCCATGAAGCCGGTGCAGATGGCGTAGTGCGCGGCCTGATGAACGGGCTGGGGCTCGGCGCTGCCGCCCGCGCCGCCGGCGATCATCAGCAGGGCCACCATGTAAGCCGTGAAGCCGAAGCCGTAGCCGAACTGCTCGACGGCGATCGCCGCGCTGACCAGTCCCAGGTGCTGCGGCTGCCACGCCGCCAGCGCGACGAAAAGGGTATTCGGCACATGCATCGCAAGGACCAGCGGCCACAGCACGCGCTTCAGGCCGGCGCGCGAGATCACCCAGCCGCCGAGCAGGCCGCCGACGGTCAGCGCGGCCACGCCGACGGTTCCGTAGGCGATGCCCACGTCCTGCGTCTTCAGCCCGAGACCGCCGGCGGCCAGCGGGTCGAGCAGGAATGGCGTGACGAGCTTCAGCGCCTGCGCTTCGGCGAATCGGTACAGCAGCAGGAACGCCAGGATGCGCAGGATGTCCGGCTTGGCGAAGAAGGCCGCGAAGACGGCGCGGAAGTCGGCCCAGAAGTGATGCGACTGCGGCGCTGACTGGTCGCTGGCCGGCCGCGGCAGCGCCCACGCGTGGTATGCCGCCAGCGCCACGAAGCCGATGCCCAGCAGCCCGAACACGCCCTGCCAGGCCAGCACCATGCTGCCCGTGCGTTCCTGCAGCGCGCCGGCCAGGTAGACCAGCCCGCCCTGCCCGGCGATCATCGCCAGACGGTAGAACGTGCTGCGAACGCCGACGAAGGCCGCCTGGGTGTGCGGCGGCTGGGCCAGCATGTAGAAGCCGTCGGCGGCGATGTCGTGAGTGGCTGATGCGAAGGCCATCAGCCAGAAGACCGCCAGCGTCAGCTGCACGAACTGCGGCGCCGGCAGAGCCAACGCGACCATCGCCAGCGCCGCGCCGATGACGAACTGCAGGCCGACGATCCAGCCGCGCTTGCGCCCGAACAGGTCGACCAGCGGGCTCCACAACGGCTTGATGACCCACGGCAGGTACAGCCAGCTGGTGAACAGGGCGATCTCGGTGTTCGACACGCCGAGGTTCTTGTACAGCACCACCGCCAGCGTCATCACCACGACGTAGGGCAGCCCCTGGCCGAAGTACAGGCTGGGGATCCAGCGCCAGGGGCGCGCTGGCGGCAGGCTGCTGGACGGCGCGACAGGAACGGACAAGGACGGGGTGGCCAAGGGCGTGCGGAGCAGACAGTCGGTGGGCGCGCCCCGTCGGGACGCAGCAGCGATGTTCACACAGCCGAGGGCTGTTGTTTTCGCACCGCGACGTGCCTGGGGAGTTTGGTATTTCCCGATGCTGCTGCGGACATTCAGAACCGACACTGCGGCGCTGGAAGGGTGGCAGGCCGAAGGGCTGAGAGGCGCGGGGTGGGTGGCCGCAGCAGCCGAAGCACTGACAGCAAAGGACACTCGAATGAAACTCCACACGATGGCCGGCGGCCTGGCTGTTCTCGGTTTGGCCCATGCCGCGCTGGCCCAGGGCACGGCACAGCGTTTCGAGATCACCGGCTCGAGCATCAAGCGCATCCAGGCCGAAAGCGCGCTGCCGGTGCAGACGATCAGCCGCGATGACATCGATCGCGCCGGCATCGTCAGTGCCGAACAGCTGGTGGCCCGCATCACCGCCAACGGCAATGGCGCCGACAACCTGTCGGCCAACGTCGGCATCCAGCTCGGCACCACCGACCGCAACAACAACGGCAACACCAGCGCCAACCTGCGCGGCCTGGGGGCCAACAGCACGCTGGTGCTGCTCAACGGCCGCCGGGTGTCCACCCACGGTGCCAAGGGCAACGCGGTCGACCTGAACTCGATCCCGCTGGCGGCGATCGAGCGCGTCGAGGTGCTGAAGGACGGCGCGTCGGCCACCTACGGCACCGACGCCATCGGCGGCGTCATCAACTTCATCCTCCGCAAGGACTACACCGGCTTCGAAGCGACGGCCTTCGCCGACATCACCGAAGCCGGCGGCGGCAACGTCTACCGGGCCTCGCTGCTCGGCGGCTGGGGCAACCTGGGCAGCGACGGCTACAACCTGATGGCCAGCATCACCCGCGACGAGCAGAAGGTGCTGGGCGGGTATGGCGAGCGCGCCTTCTCCAACGGCTTCCAGCCCGACCGCGGCCTGTCGCCCGATACCACCGGCACGCCGTTCGCCACGCAGACGGGGTCTGCCGGCACGGCGCTCGGCGCGAGCTACAGGCTGCCGACCACCGGCACCCAGACCTACAACCGCGCCAACCTGCTCAGCTTCCAGGGGAAGTGCGATTCGGTGCCCTTCATGTCGCAATACCAGGCCGCGCTGTGGGGCAACCTGGGTTTCGCCAGGGGCTGCGCGTTCGACTACGGTGGCTCGGAAATCCTGATCCAGCCCGTCAAGCGGACCAACGCCGTGGCCCGTGGCACCTTCGCGCTGGGCACCAACCACACGGTGTTCGTCGAGTTGACCGGTTCGCGCACCGAGGCCGCCAAGTCCTTCGAGCCCTACCAGCTGACGACCAGCGGCCTGGTCGGCGCCAACTACCCGGTCGGCGGGCCGTACTACCAGGACCTGTCGGCCTTCATCCCGACCTTCGACAAGACCAGGCCCATCGCCTACCGCTGGCGCTGCGATTCCTGCGGCAACCGCGAGATCGAAACCACCACCGACGCCTACCGCATCCTGTTCGGCGCCGAAGGCACGCTGTTCGGCAGCTGGGACTACAAGGTCGGCCTGTCGACCGCGCAAAGCAAGGCCGAGTCGCTGCTCGCCGGCGGCTTCTACTACACCGAAGACATCTCGAAAGCCCTGGGCAGCGGCAAGATCAACCCGTTCCTGCTGCCCGGCCAGTCGCAGACCAGCGAGGCGATCGCCCTGATCCAGGCGGCCAGCGCGCGCGGCCAGCGGCTGTTCAACGGCAAGGCCACGCTCAAGCAGTTCGACGCCACCCTGTCGGGCGAGATCATGCAGCTGCCGGCCGGTGCGCTGGCCGTCGCCGCGGGCGTCGACGTGCGCCAGGAGTCGTACGCCTTCAGCGACGGCTCCAAGACCACGCGACCGATCTTCCAGGCCGCGTTCGATGCCGACTTCCCGCGCGTCAAGCGCGACATCACGGCCGTCTTCGGCGAAGTCGCCATTCCGATCATCAAGGGCATGGAAGCCACGGTGTCGGCGCGCACTGACCACTACAGCGATTTCGGCAACACCACCAATCCAAAGTTCGCGCTGAAGTACTCGCCGATCGAGCAGTTGCTGCTGCGCGGTTCGTACAACGAAGGCTTCCGCGCCCCGAGCTTCTTCCAGCTCTACGGCGCCACCGGCGAGTCCCCGGTGCCGGGCAACATCGCCGACCCGGTGCTGTGCCCCAACGGCAACGTCGCCGGTGCCGATCTGTCGGTCTGCGCGATCCGCCCCAATTCGCGCCAGGGCGGCAATCCCGGGCTGAAGCCCGAGACCTCGCGCCAGTGGACGATCGGCTTCGTCGTCTCGCCCTACAACGGCCTGAGCTTCAGCCTCGACAGGTGGCAGATCAAGCGCACCGACCTGATCTACGAGCTGACACCGCAGCAGGTCATCGCCAACTACCAGACCTTCCCCGAGAGCCTGGTGCGCGGTCCCAATGGGCGCCTCGACGACATCGGCGGCTACGTGCGCGCCGGCTTCGTCAACGCCGACGGCGACATCACCAGCGGCACCGACCTCAGCGTCAAGGCCGACGGCAAGCTGGGCAACGGGCGCTGGAGCGCCAGCATCGACGGCACCTACATCGACAGCCACCGCTCGCGCATCTTCTCGACTTTGCCGTATGTCGAGTCAGCCGGGCAGTGGAGTTCGCGCGACCTGTTCGTGCGCTGGAAGCACGAAGCCCGCGTCGGCTATTCCGCAGGGCCGTGGAGCGGCACGCTGTCGCAGAGCTACACCTCGCGCTACAAGGACGAGGTGCCCTCGGGCGTGGTGCCGCCGGGCTTCGACCCCTACGTGCACGGCTACGCCGTCTACAACCTGTCGGTGGGCTACAGCGGCGTCAAGAACCTGACCGTGACCGCCGGGGTCAGGAACCTGCTGGACCGCGACCCGTCGTTCACCGCGCACAACCTGGACTTCGCCGCCGGCGCCGGCTGGGACCCGCGTGTGGCCGACCCGCGGGGCCGCGCCTACACCCTGCGCGTGACCTACAAGTTCTTCTGATACCGCGGCCGGCGCCGCCGCCGTCGCGCGGCGGCACCGTGACGCAGGACCGACCCGCTGCGATGGCCACGCTCCCCAGGCAACCCGACGGCGAAGCGGCCCGCGTTCACTTCGACCTGACGACCTTGCAGCTGTTCATCGCCACGGCCGAACTGGGTGGCGTGACGCGGGCGGCGGGCCGCCTGCACATCGCACCGGCAGCGGCGTCGCGCCGCATCGTCGACCTGGAATCGCAGCTCGGCCTGGCGCTGTTCGATCGGCGACCTCACGGCATGGCGTTGACCGACGCCGGGCGCGCGATGCTGGCCCATGCCCGCAGCATCACGCACACGGTGTCGCGCATGCAGGACGACGCTGCGTCCTACCTGGGCGGCGACCAGGGCGTCGTGCGTGTCGCGGCGCCGAAGTCGGCGGTGATCCAGTTCCTCCCCGCCGACCTGCAACGCTGCGCCGCTGCCTGCCCCGGCGTGCGCGTCGACCTGCAGGAGATGAACAGCCAGATCGTCCAGCAAGCGCTGCAGCGCGGTGTCGTCGACATCGGCATCTACGAATCCACGCTCGGCGCCATCGACCTGCCGACGCTGCCCTACCGCAGCGACCGCCTGCTGGTGGTCACCGCACGCGACCATCCACTGGCCACGCGCCGCACGCTGACGCTGGACGACATCCTGGGCTGCGAGCTGATCGGTCTGGGCGAGGGCTCGGCGATCTCGATCGCGCTGGAGCGCCTGGCGCAGGAGAGCGGGCGGATCCTGCACATGCGCATGCGGGTGGGCGGCTTCGACAGCATCGCGGCGCTGGTGGCGCAGGGCCATGGCATCGGCGTCATGCCGCGTGCCGTGGCGCGCAGCGTGGCCGGGGGCGCGGCGTTCGCCCGCGTGCCGATCGCCGGCGACTGGGCGCAGCGCCAGTTCGTGCTCTGCCACCGGCCGCTGGCCGCGCTGTCGCGCGCAGCGCAGAGCGTGGCCCGGGTGCTGGCGGATACGCCAAACGCGAAACCTGGATCGACGAAATAGCGATGGCCAGCGCCGGCGCGATGCCCGACAGTGCGCCGCATTCGAGACCCCCGGAGAGACCCCGCATGCAACGCAGAAGCTTCACGCTGGCCGCCGCGGCCGCGCTCGCCAGCCCGGCCCTGCTGCGCGCCGCGCCGCTGCCGTCCGGCCCGGTGCGCATCATCGTCGGCTTCGCCCCGGGGGGTGGCACCGATGTGCTGGCGCGCGTCATCGGCCAGAAGCTGGCCGTGCTGTGGAACACCGCGGTGATCGTCGAGAACAAGGCCGGCGCCACCGGCGTCATCGCCGCCGACTACGTGGCCAAGTCGCCGGCCGACGGCACGACGCTGCTGATGGCCCACGTCAACAGCCATGCCATCGCGCCGGCCCTGCTGCCCAACGTCAGGTACGACCCGCGCACCGACTTCTCGCCCATCGCGCTCGTCGGCGTGACACCCAACATGCTGACCTGCACCGAACGCCAGCCGGCGCGCGCCATCGACGACATCGTCGCGCTGTGCCGCAAGCGGCCCGGCGAGATCACCTTCGGCTCGTCGGGGATCGGCTCGGCGCAGCACCTGGCCTTCGAGATGTTCAAGCTGCAGGCCAAGATCAACGCCGTGCACGTACCCTACAAGGGCTCGGGCGCGCTGATCATCGACCTGCTGGGCGGGCAGCTGGACTACGCCTTCGACACGATGACCGCGGCCACGCCGTTCATCCGCCAGGGCAAGGTCATCGCGCTGGCGCAGACGCGGCTGCACCGCGCGAAGAGCCACCCGACGGTGCCGACGCTGGCCGAATCGGGGTTTCCGGGGCTGGACGCGGCGTCGTGGTACGGCCTGGTCGGCCCGCGCGGCCTGCCACCGGAGATGGTGCAGCGCATGAACGAGGACGTGAACCGCGTGCTGGCGATGCCCGACATCGCGCAGAAGCTCGACGAGTTCGGCGCCGAAGACGCCGGCGGCAGCAGCCAGAAGTTCACGACCTTCATCGGCACCGAATACACCAAGTGGGGCAAGACCATCAAGGACGCCAACGTGCGCCTGGAATCGTGAACGGGCCGGGATCCGTCACCCCGGACGCAGCGGCGTCCGGGTCCGGTGCCAGCCCGCGCCCGCTGCCGCTGGCCGGCGTGCGCGTGCTCGACGTCAGCCAGGTCATGGCCGGCCCCTACGCCTGCATGCTGCTGGCCGACATGGGCGCCGATGTCGTGAAGATCGAACCGCCCGACGGCGGCGACCAGACGCGTGGCGCGATGGGCTTCAAGATGAAGGGGCCCGACAGCATGGGCTTCCTGAACATGAACCGCAACAAGCGCAGCGTCGCGCTCGACCTGAAGTCCGACGCCGGCCGCCAGGTGCTGTACCGCATGGCGCGCGACGCCGACATCCTCGTCGAGAACTATCGCCCCGGCGTGATGCAGCGGCTGGGCATCGACTACGAGACTCTCAGCGCGATCAACCCCAAGCTGGTCTACGTCAGCATCTCGGGCTTCGGCCAGTCGGGCCCGTGGGCCGCGCGGCCCGGCTTCGACCTGATGGCGCAGGCCATGTCCGGCATCATGAGCGTGACCGGCTATCCCGGTGGCGCGCCGGTGAAGGCCGGCGTGCCGGTGGCCGACATCGGCTGCGCGCTGTTCGCCACCTACGCCATGCTGGCGGCCTACATCGGCGCCAAGGCCAGCGGCCAGGGCCAGTACGTGGATGCCTCGCTGTTCGATTCGGCGCTGGCCTTCTCGGTGTGGGACATCTCCGAGTACTGGGGCACCGGGCGCGAGCCCGAACCGCTGGGCACGGCCAACCGGATGAGTGCGCCCTACCAGGCGATGAAGGCGGCCGACGGCTGGTTCGTGATGGGCGCCACCAACCAGAAGCTGTGGCAGACCCTGTGCCAGGTGCTCGAACGCCCCGATCTGCTGGCCGACGCGCGCTTCGCCAGCGTGTCGCTGCGGCTGGCCAACCGGCTGGTGCTGGTCGAGATGCTGGAGTCGAGCTTTGCCGGCGACACCGCCGAGCACTGGATCGAGCGCCTGCTGGCCCGTGGCATCCCGGCGGGGCCGATCCTGAGCTATCCGCAGGCCTTCGACAGCGAGCATGGCCGGCACCGCCAGATGCGCATCGAGATCGACCACCCGAACGAAGGCACGGTGCCCAACATCGGCTTCGCGGTGAAGATGCTGGGCACGCCGCAGCAGGTGCGCCGGCCGCCGCCGCTGCTGGGCCAGCACACGGCCGAGGTGCTGGCCGAATACGGCATCGCGGCGGACCAGCGTCGCGAACTGGCCGCGGCTGGCGCGTTCGGCGCGTCGGGCGCATGACCGCCGACGCCGGCCCGGCGCCCGACAAAGGTCAGGGGCAAAGGCAAGGGCAGGGGCCAGGGCCGGAGCAGGGTCAGGTCCGCCTGCAGCAGACCGGCGCGCTGGCCACCATCACCTTCGACCGCCCGGCCGCGCGCAATGCGATGACCTGGTCGATGTACGAACAACTGGCCGGCCATTGCCGCCGCCTGGCCGCCGACGGCCAGGCGCGCGTGGTGCTGTTGCGCGGCGCGGGCGGCCAAGCGTTCGTGGCCGGCACCGACATCGCGCAGTTCCTGGCCTTTGCGGACGGCGAGGCCGGCGTGGCCTACGAACGGCAGATCGACGCCGGCATCACGCTGATCGAGCAGCTGCCGATGCCGACCGTGGCGGTCATCGACGGCTGGACGGTGGGCGGCGGCCTGGCCATCGCCACTGCCTGCGACTTCCGCCTCGCGACGCCGACATCGCGCTTCGGCGTGCCCATCGCCAAGACGCTGGGCAACACGCTGTCGATGGCCAACCTGGCGCGCCTGGAGGCGGCCTGGGGGCTGCAGCGCGTGCGGCGCATGCTGCTGCTGGCCGAGATGCTGGGCGCCGACGAAGCGGCGTCCTGCGGCTACCTGCAGCAGGTCTGCGCGGCCACGGAGATCGACGCCGCCGCCCAGGCGTTGGCCGAGCGGCTGCAGGGCCTGGCGCCGGTGACGCAGGCGGTGGCCAAGGAAGGCCTGCGACGCCTGCGGATGGCGCAGCTGCCCGACGACGCAGATCTGCTGCGCCGCAGCTACGGCAGCGCGGACTTCCGCGAAGGCGTCGAGGCCTTCGTCGCGCGCCGGCCGCCGCGCTGGCGGGGTCTCTGAGCGCAGCCGCTGCACCCACGCCGTCCGCAGTTCAGGGCACAGCGGGCGACCGTGCCGCGGCGGCCATCGCGTGACGCCCCGCTGCAGGCCGGCCGAACATTGCAGGCGAACATTGCAGGCGATGACCGCAAGCGATGACCGCCGGCGATCCCTGCAGGCGAGAAGGTGCGCACGACGATGAAGCCCGGCGAAACCCAGCGCGACACGCCATCGCCCGGCGGCGAAGGCGGTGCGGTTGATCCTGCAGCCGATCTTGCGGCCCATCCTGCAGCCCATCCTGCAGCCCATCTCTCAGCCCATCTCTCAGCCCATTTCCGCCTGGCGACCGCGCTCCGCGACGCGGTGCGGGCGCTTGACCTCGCCGCGATCGCCGACCGCAAGCAGGGCGGTGCGCCGCTCGGCGTGCACCCCAGCCTGGACCTGGCCGTCGTCGCCTTCCGCCCCGCTGCGCACCCGCGCTGGGCGAACGTGCTGTTTTCGCGCGAGCACCCCGCAGGCTGGGTCGCGCCGATCCCGCCGGATGCCGGCGCGCTGCGCGGCCTGCGCTTCGACAGCGATGTGCAGGACGTCCACGGCCGCTCGGCGGCCTGGGCGCCGGGTGCCGATTGGGCCGCCTGGTCCTGGATGCCGCTGCACGCGCTGCACGACACCGACGCGCCGCGATTCGTCGCGCCGTACCCGGCGTCGCTGCTGAAGCTGATGGTCGCCGTCGGCGTGGGCCTGGCGGTGGACCGCGGCCGTGCCGCCTGGCCCGACGCGCTGGAGCCGATGCTCACCATCAGCGACAACGACGCGACCGACGCCTGCGTGGCCCTGTTGCACCGCGCCGGCCTGCTCGGTGGCCAGCGCCCGCTGCTCAACGACGTCTTCGCGGCGCACGGCCTGCCGACGCTGCAGCTCAACGCCACCACGCCGTCTGGCGGCTGGCGCAACGCCGATGGCGCGGGCGTGGGCCACATCCACATGACGGCCTGGGACACCGTGCGCTTGCTGTGGCTGCTGGATGCCGACGCGCCGCCTGCGCCCTGGCTGCCGCGCGGCGCGCCGCCGCTGTTGCAGCCGGCCACGCGCGATCGGCTGCGCGGTGTGCTGGCGCGCCAGCAGCGCGACCATGTGCTGTCGTCGGGCAGCTTGCGCGGCCAGCCCGGCTGGGTCGCCGGCCTGCCCGACGCGCCGGCCTTCGCGCACAAGACCGGCCACACCGAGAACTACGCGTCCGACGCCGGCATCGTCAACACCGGTGACACGCACTACCTGGTGGCGCTGCTGAGCAGTCTGGGCTCGCGCGTCGCGCCCACCGATGCCGCTGACGCCTGCGTGACCACCTGGCGGATGCCGGCGCTGGGCGCTGTCCTGCATGCCCTGCTGGCGGCTGGATGACCGCGCCTCGTCCTGAAGATCGCCGCTGATGTCCGGGGGCGCTGCCGCGGCCCCGGCGACGGGGCGACCCGCGGCGCAGCGCGGACAATGCGGATTCCGCCATCGCCGCTGCCCCTCCGACATGTCCGCCATTCCCCCGCCGCGCCCGGCCGATCTGGGCCCTGCCGTGCCGTCGACCCAACTGCTTTCGCTGCCGCTGATCGCCCGCGGCAAGGTCCGCGATCTGTACGCGGTCGGCAGCGACCGCCTGCTGATGGTCGCCAGCGACCGCCTGTCGGCCTTCGACGTGGTGATGAAGGCTCCGGTGCCCGGCAAGGGCCGGCTGCTGACGCAGATGGCGCTGTTCTGGTTCGACCGCCTGCGCGACATCGTGCCCAACCACCTGACCGGCGACGCGCCCGAGAGCGTGGTCGCCGCCGACGAGGTGGCGCAGGTGGCGGGCCGCGCGATGCTGGTCAGGAAGCTGACCCCGCTGCCCTGCGAAGCGGTGGTCCGCGGCTACATCGCCGGGTCGGGCTGGAAGGAATACACCCGCAGCGGCACCGTCTGCGGCCAGCCATTGCCCGCCGGGCTGCAGATGACCACGCCGCTGGCCGCGCCGATCTTCACGCCGGCGACCAAGGCCGCCGTCGGCGACCACGACGAGAACATCGCCTTCGGGCAGCTCGAAGCGCTGATCGGTGCGGCGCGGGCGGCCGAGGTGCGCGACACCGCCATCCGCATCTTCGAAGCCGCGCGAGCCCACGCGCTGACGCGCGGCATCGTCATCGCCGACACCAAGTTCGAGTTCGGCCTCGACGACCAGGGCACGCTGACGCTGATGGACGAGGTGCTGACCCCCGATTCGTCGCGCTTCTGGCTGGCCGGCGAACTGCGCCAGGGGCGCATCGTCGCGCTGGACAAGCAGCCGCTGCGCGACTGGCTGGCCTCCACCGGCGTCACCGGCGGCGGCGAGCAGGCCGCGCTGGACCTGCCCGACAGCGTGATCGCCGGCGTGCACGAGCGCTACGCCACGGCGTACCGGCTGCTGTGCGGGGATGCGGCATGAACACGCCGGCAATCGACGCCATCTCGAGCACCGCGCTGCGCGTGCACCGCTTCGCCGGGCTGCGCCCGGGCCCGCGGCTGATCGTCACCGGCGCCGTGCACGGCAACGAAACCGCCGGCACCCGCGGCATCGCCCGCGTGCTCGGCGAGATCGATCGCGGCGAGCTGGCCATCGTGCGCGGCGTGGTCAGCTTCGTGCCGGTGTGCAACCCGCTGGCCTACCAGCGCGGCCAGCGCAGCGGCGACCGCAACCTCAACCGCCGGCTGCGGCCGCCGGCGGCCGACGCCGACGAGGCGTCGCTCGACTTCGAGGACCGCATCGCCCGCGTGCTCTGCCCGCTGCTCGCCGAGCACGAGGCGCTGCTCGACCTGCACAGCTTTCGCAGCCCGGGCCGGCCGTTCGTGATGCGCGGGCCGGCCGACAACCGCGGCACGCTCGAACCCTTCGCCCATGAGGCGGCAGAGGCCGCGCTGGCCGCGCATGTCGGGCCCAGCCGCGTCGTTGACGGCTGGATGGACGCCTATGCCGCCGGCGTTGCGCGGCGCCGCGCGCTCGGCCTGACGCCCGGTGCGGTCCACGAAGACCCGAGCTACGGTGTCGGCACCACCGAGTACATGCGCGCGGTGGGCGGCTACGGGGTGACGCTCGAATGCGGCCAGCACGACGACCCGGCCGGGCCCGCGGTGGCCTACACCGCGATCCGCCAGACGCTGGCCCTGCTCGGCCTGGCCGAGGGCCCGGGCCTGGCGCTGGCGCCGCCGGCGCGCCTGTTCGAGAGCCTGAGCCTGGCCGAGGTGATCGACCGCCACCATGCCGACGACGCCTTCGCCCGGCCGTGGACCAGCTTCGACCCGCTGCGCGCAGGCGAGATGATCGCCCGCCGTGCCGACGGCAGCGCGTTGCGCGCCGAACGCGACGGCTACATCGTCTTCCCCGATGTCGCGGCCCAGCCGGGCCACGAATGGTTCTACCTGGCGCAGGCCAGCCCGCGGCCGCTGTGACCGCGCACCTCACTGCGTATCTGACCGCGCCCCTGACCGCGCTTCTGACCGCGCATCCCGCCAACCCACCCGGAGCAAGACGACGATGCTGAAGAGAACCCTGTGGTCGTGGATCGCGGCGGCGGCCATCGCCGCAGCCGGCGGAGTCGCCGGCGCGGCCGAGATCAAGGTGCTGACCGCCGGGGCCTACAAGCCGGTGCTGCAGGCCCTGCAGCCCGACTTCGAGCAGCGCAGCGGGCACCGGCTGGTGCTGGTCAACGACACCGCCGGCGCCTTGGCGCAGCGCATCCGCGGCGGCGAGGACTTCGACCTGGCCGTGCTGCCGCCGGCGGCGATCGCCGGGCTGGCCGACACCCGGCGGCTGGCGCCCGGCGCCGGCCAGCCGCTGGCCCGCGTGGCCATCGGCGTGGCGGTGGCCGCGGGCGCGCCGCGGCCCGACATCTCGACGGTCGAGGCCTTCAAGCAGGCGCTGCGCGCAGCGCCCAAGGTGGCCTACATCGACCCGGCATAGGGTGGCTCCAGCGGCATCTACCTCAGCGGCCTGTTCGAACGCCTGGGCCTGGCCGCCGAGCTGCGGCCCAAGGCCGTGCTGGTGCCCGGCGGGCTGGTCGCGCAGCGCGTGGTCAGCGGCGAGGCCACGCTGGCCATCCACCAAATCAGCGAGATCCTGGCCGTGCCCGGCGCGGTGCTGGTCGGTGCGATTCCGGCGGACATCCAGAACTACACGGTGTATGCCGGCAGCGTGTCTGCTGGCGCGCGCGACCCCGCGGCGGTGCAGGCGCTGCTCGACACGCTGCTGGGCACGCCAGCGCGCGCCGTGCTGCAGGGCAAGGGGATGGAAGCGCCCTGAGGCTCTGCAGCGCGGCCCGGTGACCTGTCCGGGTTGACAAGGTCGCCGCGGGTTCGCCGGGTTCGGCCGTGGATGTTGATCAGCGCGGCGCGCGCGCAGGCAGTGGGGGCACGGTCAGCACCGGCCGCGGGCCGAAATCGGGCCGCGCCACGCCCTGGCGGTCGGCGGCGGCCAGGGCTTCGGCCAGCGCGGCCTGCAGTTGCCGGTCCTGCCCGGCGGGGCCGTGGGCGTCGTCCTGCGGCGCGTTCTCGACGACCACCTGCGGGTCGGTGCCGTGGTTCTCGACGCCCCAGCCGACGTCCTTGAACCAGAACGAGTATTCGGGCTGCGTCGTCTCGCTGCCGTCGATCAGCCGGTGCCGCGGCCAAATGCCGATCACGCCGCCCCAGGTGCGCTGGCCGACCAGCGTGCCCAGGCCCATCAGCTTGAAGCCGTGCGAGAAGATGTCGCCGTCCGAACCGGCGTGCTCTTTGGCCAGCGCCACCACCGCGCGGGCCGGGGCCTCGTGGGGGTAGCTGGCCGGCGCACCCCAGCGCATGCTGTTCCAGGCGATGCGCTTGCGCGCCACCTTCTCCAGCAGCAGCTGCGACACATGCCCGCCGCGGTTGTAGCGCACGTCGACGATCAGCGCGTCGCGGTCGCACTCGCCGGCGAAGTAGCGGTGGAACTCGGCGAAGCCGGCGGCCATCATGTCCGGCAGATGCAGATAGCCGACGCGTCCGCCGCTGTGGTCGTGGACCCAGGCGCGGTTGCGCTCGACCCACTCGCGGTAGCGCGCCGGGGTCTCGTCGGCCAGCGCGGTCACCAGCACCTCGCGGGTGGTCCCGCCATCGGCCGCGGCCAACGTCAGCGCGAGCTTGGCGCCGGCCTGGTGCACCAGGCGGGCCGGCGGCGGGGTGTCCAGGCTCAGCGGCTGGCCGCCGATGGCCACGATGCGCTCGCCGACACGCGCTTCGACACCCACCGCCTGCAGCGGTGACGCGGCGGCACCGTCCCAGGCGTCGCCCTGGACGATGCGCGTGATCTCCCAGGCCGCGCCGCCGTCGCGCGGCTGCAGGTCGGCGGCCAGGAAGCCGAGTGCCACGGCCGGCGGCTTGCGGTGGTCGCCGCCCAGTTCGTAGGCGTGCGAGGTGCCCAACTCGCCCTGCAGTTCCCAGATCAGGTCGGACAGCTCGCCGCGTGTGGCCACGCGGGCCAGCAGCGGCGCGTAGCGCTCGTAGACCGCCGGCCAGTCGATGCCCGACATGTCTTCGGTCCAGAAATGGTCGCGCTGCAGGCGCCAGACCTCGCGCAGCATCTGCGCCCATTCCAGCGCCGGTTCGACCGACAGGCGCACGCGCGACAGGTCGATGTAGCCGCTCTTGCGCGACGGCGGCTCGCTGCCGGCAGCGCCGACGCGCGGCGCGCGCTCGTCGATGGCCTTGGTGGCGTCGAGCGCGCGCAGCTTGCTGCCGTGGCGCACCAGCAGGGTCTGGTGGTCGGCGGCCAGCACGAAGTGATCGGCCTTCTCGACCAGGGTCTTGACCTCGCCGCTGGCGAACTCGAAGACCTCGATGCGGCCGACGCCGTCCTTGTGGCCGCCGCGGCCATGCGCCCCGGCCAGCGGCAGCTGGCTCCACAGCACCTTGCCGCCGCGCACCCCGGCGATCTGCCCGAAGCGGCCTTCAGGCACCGGGAACGCGGCGATGCGAAGGGGCAGGCCGTCGGTGTCGATGGCCGGCAGGGCCGGCAGCGCGGGCGGGGTGTCGGCCTTGCCGTCGTCGGCCGCCGGGGGTGTCTTGACCCCCGCCGGTGGCGGGTCAAACGGCGGCGGCCCGCCGGCCTGCAGGGCCAGCAGGTAGGGCCGCGCGGCGCGCGGGAAACTGAGCTCGAACTGCACCGCGTCGTAGACCGGGTCGAAGGTGCGCAGCGACAGAAAGTACAGGTGCCGGCCGTCGGGCGAGAAGGCCGGCGCGTAGTCGCGGAACTCCGGCGGCGTGGCCAGCAGGCTGCGCAGCGTGTCGGCTTCGCACAGCTTGATCGCGGTGTGGCGCAGGCTCGGCGCGAAGGTGTAGGCCAGCCAGCCGCCGCACGGCGACCAGACCGGGTCTTCGATGCGCGCAAAGTCGCTGCGGTCGGCGCGCTGCAGCGCACCGCTGGCCACGTCGCCGATCCACAGTTCGTTGCGGTGGTTGGCGATGGCCACCCGCGTGCCGCGCGGCGCGGCGCGCAGCGCGGTGATGCGGCCGACGGCCCACGGCAGCGCGCGCGTCGCGGCGACACCGGGTTCGTGGACTTCGACGGCTTCTTCGCCGCCGGCGTCGCTGACGCTGACCAGGCTGCGGCCATCGGCCAGCCACTGGCCGAAGCGGCGCCGCGCACCGGGGCCGCCGTGCTGGTGCACCGCGGCTTCCCACAGCGCGAAGCTGAACAGCTGGCCGCGCGCTTCCAGCGCCAGGCTGTGGCCCGCGGGGTGCAGCGCCAGGCCGTGCAGGTGGTCGGCCGCGGCGACGAACTTGCGCGCCGCCTGAGTGCGCGCGGTGGGCACCTGCAGGTCGATGCGCTGCGGCTGGTCGCTGGCCGGGTCGTAGAGCCAGAGTTCGGCGCCGCATTGATAAACGATGCGCTGGCCGTCGCTGCTGGCGTGGCGGGCGTAGAAGTCGGCGTGGTCGCTGTGGCGGCGCAGGTCGTTGCCGTCGGGCAGGCAGGAATAGAGGTTGCCGATGCCTTCGAAGTCGCTGAGGAAGTACAGGCGCTGGCCCAGCCACAGCGGGCTGGTCAGGTTGCCGCGCAGCCCGGCCAGGCGATCGAACTGGCCGCTGCCGGCAGCGCTTTCCATCCACAGCTGGCCAGCGGTCCCGCCGCGATAGCGCTTCCAGCGCGCCGGGTCGGCGGTGTTGCGGCCGATCGCGCGGCGCCCGTCGGAGCCGAAGGCCAGGTGGTTGATCTGCCCCAGCGGCACACGCTCGGGCAGGCCGCCGCCGGTCGGCGCAATGGTGAAGGCGTGCCAATTGCGAAAGAACGGCTGGCCGTGGTTGCTGCAGAAGACGATGCGCCCGTCGGGTGTCCAGCCGCGGACGGCCAGGTCGGCGCCGAGCCAGGTCAGGCGCCGCGCCGGGCCGCCGACCGCCGGCATCAGCCAGACCTCGCTGTGCTGTTCGTCGCGGCCGGCGAAGGCCAGCCACTGGCCATCGGGCGACAGGCAGGGCGTGGCCGGCTCGGACAGCCCTGCACTCAGGCGCTGCGCCGGGCCGCCGGCGACGCTGGCGCGCCACAGGTCGTCGTCGCTGACGAAGACCAGGGTGTCGCCGTGCAGGCTGGGATGGCGGCAATAGGCGGGCAGAGGGCGCGGCAGGTTCATGGTCGGCAGACGTCGCAAGGGCAGCAAGAGCGGCAACGATCATCCCACTCCTCGCGAAGACCGCTCTGCGCCTACGAGTCAAGCCCACATCAAGCCACATCAAGCCACATCAAGTTGGCATCAAGCCGGCATCGAGCCGGCGCCGACCGGGCGGGGGCGGTCCGCATCCTTCCCCCTGTGGAGGGCACCCGCTGCGGGGGGATGGGCAAGCTCAGCAACCGCGGCAGAAGATCGCGCGCTTCGGCGCGTTGGTCCTCGACCCGCCGGCCCCCGACCGCAGGATCTGCCATGCAATTCGACGAATGCGACGACGGCGACTACCGCATCTACGTGGGTGCGCTGGAAGCACCGGGCGGTGACGGTTTCATCGCCGCGGTCGTCGTGCAGCGCGTGCGCGGCATCGCCGGCCCGCCGCGCGAGATCTGGCGCGACGACAGCCTGGCCTGCGGCCACCACTGGCCGTCGGCCGACGCCGCGCTGCGCTACGCGATGACCCGTGCCCGCGACATGCTGCGCCAGCGCGCGCCGGTCTTCAATCCGGCTTGATGCCAGAGCGCGCCGGTCTTCAATCCGGCTTGATGCCCGCGCGCAGCACGATCTCTTTCCAGATCTTTTGCTGCTTGGCGATGAAGGCCGCGAATTCTTCCGGTGGCCCGCCGCCGCCGACCGCGCTGTCGCTGGCGAAGCGTTCGGTCACGCTGTTGGATTTCAGCGCCTTCAACGATTCTTCCTGCAGCCGCTTGACGATCTCGCGCGGCGTGCCGGCCGGCGCCAGGATGCCGTACCACTGCGAGGTCTCGAAATCCTTGAAGCCCATCTCGGCGACGGTCGGCACGTCGGGCAGCGCCGCCAGTCGCTGCGTGGTGCCGACCGCGATGGCGCGCAGTTTGCCGCTCCTGATGTGCGGCAGCAGCGCCGGCAGCCCGGCCGAGGTGGCCTGCGTGCGGCCACCGAGCAGGTCGGTCAGCATCGGCCCGGTGCCGCGGTAGGGGATGTGGGTGATGAACATGCCGCTCACAAGCTTCAGGTATTCCATCGCCAGGTGGCCGGCGCTGGCGTTGCCGGCGGTGCCGTAGTTCAGCTTGCCCGGGTTCTTCTTGACGTGGGCGACGAACTCCTTGTAGTCCTTGGCCGGCACGTCGGGGTGGATGACGAACAGGTTGGGCACCTTGGCCAGCAGCGTGACGGGCACGAAATCCTTGTTCACGTCGAACGGCTGGTTGGGAAAGATGATCGGGTTGACCGCCAGCGAGCCGACGTGGCCGAGGATGATGGTGTGGCCGTCGGGCGCCGACTTGGCGACGTCGGTCATCGCCGGGATGCCGCCGCCGCCGCCCTTGTTGTCAACATAGACCGTCTGGCCGAGCTGCTTGGTCAATTCATTGGCCACCGTGCGGGCGACGATCTCCGACGTGCCGCCCGGCGCGAACGGCACCACGAAGCGGATCGACTGGCGCGGCCAGGGCGCCGTCTGGCCGACGGCCTGCGGCGCGGCGGCCCACGCTGACCATGCTGCGGCGCCGGCCAGGGCGCGGCGGCGGCTGAAATCGGCGGGGGTCGTCATGCGGCCGTCTCCTGGCTGTGGTGAGGGTGGGTCGGTGGCGGCGCGCCTGGCGGCAGGCGGATGGCTAGAGGTGGAGCATGGCCGCTGCGCCGAGCAGCAGCCCGACGCCGGCCACGCCGCCCATGCCCCACTGCAGCCAGTTGCGCCGCGTCAGCAAGGCGATGGCGGCCAGCGCAATGCTGACCTGCAGTGCCGTCGTCGCCTGGGCCCAGCGGTGGTGCTGGTGCATCTGTTCGTCGGATTGCTGGTCCCAGCGCTTGGACTCGGCTTCGAGCTTGTCGGCCTCGATCTTGATCTCGGCCTTCTCCTTCTTGTAGCGCTCGACCTCGTCGAGGTACCTGCCCTTGCGATCGTCGGCGACGATCGCCACGGCCAGCTCCGACAGGTTCTGCTTGCTGCTCTTGGCCTGGTAGAAGTTCCACTGGTTGGACGCTTCGGTCTTCTTGATTGCCGCGTTGTTCTTGTACAGGCCGGCGTTGGCCTGGGTGGCCCCGCCCATGTAGCTGAACAGCGCGCCGACGGTCGCCAGCAGCGCGGTGGCCACGGCGATGCGGCCGGAGAAGCCGTCCTTGTCGCCATGCTGCGCGGCATGTTCGAGTTCGTGGTCGTGCGGGCCATGCACGTGGAAACCTGCACCTGACATCGAAATCCTCCCGGAGTCGTGGTTGTCCGCCGTGGTGGCGGGGTCGCCATTGTGGCGCCGGCGCGGGCCGGATAATCCCGGCCATCGTGAAGCAACGCATCGTGGTCGGCTTGAGCGGCGGGGTCGACTCCGCGGTCAGCGCCTGGCTGCTCAAACGGCAGGGGCACGAAGTGGTCGGCGTGTTCATGAAGAACTGGGAGGATGACGACCGACCCGCGAGAGAGGGTGACGACCGCCTCGTTGGGTCGGGCGACGCCGCCGACGGCTATTGCACGTCGAACATCGATTTCGTCGACGCCGCGGCGGTGGCCGACGTCATCGGCATCGAACTCGAACACGTCAACTTCGCCGCCGAGTACAAGGATCGTGTCTTCGCCGAGTTCCTGCGCGAATACGAAGCCGGCCGAACGCCCAACCCCGACGTGCTGTGCAACGCCGAGATCAAGTTCAAGGCCTTCCTCGACCACGCGCTGCGGCTGGGCGCCGACAAGATCGCCACCGGGCACTACGCGCGCGTCCGCCGGGTCCCGGCGGGTCCGCGCTCGCCTGATGAAGCGCGGGTCCAGCGGGTCCCGGCGGGTCCGCGCTCGCCTGATGAAGCGCGGGTCCAGCGGGTCCCGGCGGGTCCGCGCTCGCCTGATGAATCGCAACAGGTGGTGCAATTGCTCAAAGGCCTGGACCCGGCCAAGGACCAGAGTTACTTCCTGCACCGCCTGACGCAGTCGCAACTGGCACGCACCCTGTTCCCGGTCGGCGAACTGCACAAGACCGACGTGCGCCGCATCGCGCTGGAGATCGGCCTGCCGAACGCGCGCAAGAAGGATTCGACCGGCATCTGCTTCATCGGCGAGCGGCCGTTCCGCGAGTTTCTGAACCGTTACCTGTCGCACCGGCCCGGGCCGATGCTCGACGAGCGCGGCCGCCAGGTCGGCCGGCATGTCGGCTTGAGCTTCTACACGCTGGGCCAGCGCCAGGGGCTGGGCATCGGCGGCATCAATTGGGCCTCGAGGGCATCCCCGGATTCCAGGGCGACGCCCGTCGCCGACGGGCGGCAACCCGCCTTGGGGCAGCCCAGCGGCGGCGAGCACGCGCCGTGGTTCGTTGCCGCCAAGGACCTGGCCCGCAACACGCTGCGCGTGGTCCAGGGCCACGACCACCCGGCGCTGCTGTCGCGCAGGCTGTGGGCCGACGACTGCAGCTGGATCGCCGGCGCACCCCCGGCGCCCGGCGCGCTGGCCGCCAAGGCCCGCTACCGACAGGCCGACGCAGCGTGCAACTTCGAGCCGGGCGACAGTGGCTTCAGCCTGCTCTTCGACGCCGCGCAATGGGCCGTCACGCCGGGCCAGAGCGCGGTGCTCTACGACGGCGACGTCTGCCTGGGCGGCGGCGTCATCGTCGGCGCCGATGCACCGCCGTTCGCCGCGCCGGCGCCGGGCGATGCGCCGGCCCGGACTCGGGCCCGGCGCCGACCGCAAGCGGTGCGCGCGTAGGTGGCGCGGCGCGCGGTTGCAGCGGTCAGCGGGCCGACCACGCGCGCCGCGGCGTGCCACCCCGTCCTGGGACGCGCCGCGGCGCTGTTCGCGCTGTTAGTGCTGCTGCTGCTGGTGGCCTGCGCGGGCACCGGCAGCCCACCGGCCCCGGTCATGTCCGTCACCCTGCCTGGTTCCGGTGCGGGTGCGGGTGCAGGTGCAGGAGGAGCAGGAAGTGGGGGAGGTACAGGCGTGGGTGCGGGCGCGAGCCCGACCCCGACCCCGACCCGCCCGCCACCGAGCGCCGAGACCCCACCGCCCGAGCCGCGCGAGTTTCGCGCCGCCTGGGTCGCCACCGTCAGCAACATCGACTGGCCGAGCCGGCCGGGCCTGGCCGCCGAAGCGCAGCGCGCCGAAGCGCTGGCGATCCTCGACCGCGCACGGCAGATCGGCCTGAACGCGCTGATCCTGCAGGTGCGGCCGGCGGCCGATGCGATCTACCCGTCGGTGCTGGAGCCGTGGAGCGAAGCGCTCAGCGGCGAGCAGGGGCGCCCGCCCTGGGCCGCCGGCGAAGCGCCGTGGGACCCGCTGGCCTTCTGGGTCCGCGAGGCGCACCGCCGCGGGCTGGAGCTGCACGCCTGGTTCAACCCTTACCGCGCGCGTCACAGCACGGCCAAGTCGCCGCTGGCGGCGGTCCACATCGCGCAGCGCCGGCCGGCCCTGGTGCGCAAGTACGGCGACCAGCTGTGGCTCGACCCGGCCGAGCCCGAGGCTGCCGCGCACACGCTGGCCGTGGTCGTCGACGTGGTGCGCCGCTACGACGTCGACGCGGTGCACATCGACGACTACTTCTATCCGTATCCGGTGGCCGTCGACGGTGTCGACCAGCCTTTCCCGGACGACGACCCCTGGGCCCGCTACCGGCTGTCGGGCGGCACGGCCCAGCGCGACGACTGGCGGCGCAGCCAGGTCGATGGGCTGGTGCAGGCGCTGGCCCAGCAGGTGCATGCGGCCAAGCCCTGGGTGCGCGTCGGCATCAGCCCGTTCGGCATCGGCCGGCCCGACGCCCGGCCGGCGGGCATCAACGGCTTCAGCCAGTACGACAAGCTGTATGCCGATGTCGAGAAGTGGCTCGACCAGGGCTGGCTGGACTACCTGGCGCCGCAGCTCTACTGGCCGATCGACCGCGCCGGGCAGGAATTCCCGCTGCTGCTCGATTACTGGATCGCCGCCAACCGCACCCAGCGCCATCTCTGGCCGGGGCTGTTCACCAGCCAGGTCACGCGCGGCGAACCGTTGGGCCCGCGGTCGTGGCCGGCGCGCGAACTGCTCGATCAGGTGGCGCTGCAGCGCAGCCGCGCTGCGAACGACGGCGGGCCGGGCGCGGGCGGCCACATCCATTTCAGCATGGTCGCGCTGATGCAGGACCGCGACGGCATCGCCAGCAAGCTGCAGGCCGGGGCCTACGCCCAGCCGGCGCTGGTGCCGGCCACGCCCTGGCTGGCTGCGCCGACAGCGGCCGCGCCGTCACTGCAGGCGCAGCCCGGCCGCGCGCGGCTGGCGCTGCAGCCCGGCGCCGGCGAACCCGCGCAACGCTGGGCGGTGTGGCGGCGCCTGGCGGGGGTCTGGCGCTTTGCCGTGCTGCCGGCGGGTGAGCGCAGCGTCGACGTTGCCGGGGCGGACCTGGTGGTGGTCAGCGCGATCGACCGCGTCGGCAGGGTCGGCGCGCGCGGCGTCTGGCGCGCCAGCGCATCATCATCGTCGTCGCCATCATCGTCGGCGTCCGATCCGCCGCGCCGCTGACGCCGCCCGCCATGTCCACCCTGCGCACCGAACAGCCGCACCCGGCGCACGCTGAGCTCGACCGCTACGCCACGCCGGCGCTGGTGCAGGCCTTCGTCGACGACCAGGCGGCGGCGGCCACGGCGGTGCGGGCAGCGACGGCGGACCTGGCACGCGCTGTCGACGCCGCGGTGCCCCGCCTGCGCGCCGGCGGGCGGCTGCTCTACGCCGGCGCTGGCACCAGCGGCCGGCTCGGTGTGCTCGACAGCGTCGAGCTGCACCCGACCTTCAGCTGGCCGCGCGAGCGTGCGCTGGCGCTGCTGGCCGGTGGCCACGGCGCGATGTTCGCCGCCGTCGAAGGCGCCGAGGACGATCAGTCGCAGGGCGCCGCCGACCTGCGCGCGTTGCAGCCCACCGCCAGCGACGTCGTGCTGCTGCTCGCCGCATCGGGCGGCACGCCCTACGCAATCGGCGCCTGCGCGGCCGCCCGTGCCGCCGGGGCGCTGACCATCGGCATCGTCAACAACCCCGGCGCCGCGCTGGCCGCGGCGGCCGACATCGGCATCCTGCTCGACACCGGGCCCGAGGTGATCTCGGGCAGCACCCGGCTGAAGGCCGGCACCGCGCAGAAGATCGCGCTGAACACCTTCAGCAGCAGCGTGATGGTGCGGCTGAACAAGACCTACGGCCACCTGATGGTCGACCTGCGGGCGACCAACGCCAAGCTGTTGCGCCGTGCGCTGGCGTTGACCATGCGCGCCAGCGGCGCCGACGAAGCGGCGGCCGCGGCGGCGTTGGCGGCGTGCGATCAACGCGTCAAGGTGGCGGTGGTCATGCTGCGCGCCGGTGCCGACGCGGCGCTGGCCGAAGCCCGACTGGCAGCGGCCGACGGCAGCGTGCGCCTGGCGCTGGCGCACGGGAGCTGCGGCCCCGGTCACGACGGGGGCGGCGGACACAGCCACAGCGACCGCGGGTTCAGCAGCGGCGACGGCGGGCACGACAACGACGGCCCCGGCCACAACTGCAACGGCGACCGCGGGGCCTGATCCGCCGATCGACGATGCCCGCATCGCCCGCACCCGCTGTCGCGCCCATCATCGCACCCATGACTGCGCCGATCACTGCGCCGATCACCGCGCCCATGACCACGCGCTCGCGTTCGCTGGACATCTTTCGCGGCGCCACGGTGGCGCTGATGATCCTGGTCAACAACCCGGGCAGCTGGGACCACCTGTACCCACCGCTGGCGCATGCGTCATGGCACGGCTGCACGCCGACCGACCTGGTCTTCCCGTTCTTCCTCTTCGCGGTCGGCAATGCGCTGGCCTGCGTCATGCCGGGGTTGTTGGCCGGGCCGCCGGCGCGCTTCTGGCGCAAGGTGCTGCTGCGCACGGCGCTGATCTTCGCCATCGGCCTGCTGCTGAACTGGAGCCCGTTCGTGCGCTGGGACGCCGCCGGCGCGCTGGGGCCGCGCCCCCTGGAGACGCTGCGCATCATGGGCGTGCTGCAGCGCATCGCGCTGTGCTTCGGCGCGGCGGCGGTGGTGGTGTGGCTGGGCGGGCGCCGCAGTGCCCGGCCGGTGCTGGGGGTCGCCGCCGTGCTGCTGCTGGGATATGGGGCGCTGTGCCTGGCCTTCGGTGCGCCGGGCGACGCTTACAGCCTCGCGGGCTGGTTCGGCACCGCGGTCGACCGCGCGCTGCTCGGCGAGGCGCACCTGTACCGCGGCGAAGGCCTGCCGTTCGATCCCGAAGGGCTGGCCAGCACGCCGCCGGCCATCGCCCAGGTGCTGCTCGGCTGGTGGGTCGGGCGACTGGTGCAGCGTGGCCCGCCGGGTGCGGCGCCGACGCCGGCGTTGTTGCTGCGGCTGTTCGTGCTGGCCACCGGGCTGCTGGTGGCGGCCTACCTGTGGCAACTCGCGCTGCCGCTGAACAAGAAGATCTGGACGCCGAGCTACGTGCTGCTGACCACCGGCCTGGCGATGATGGCGCTGGCCACGCTGCTGCATCTGGTCGAAGGGCCCCCGTCGGGGACGCGCCTGACCTGGGGCTGGGCCAGGGCTTGCGAATGGTTCGGACGCAACCCGCTGTTCGTCTTCGTGCTCAGCGGCTTCGTGCCGCGCGTGCTGGCGCTGCTGCGCTGGCCCGATGGCGTGGCGGCCGACGGATCGACGCGCTGGACGTCGCCGCTGCCGTGGGCCTACCAGAGGCTGTTCGCGCCGCTGGGCGACGTGGTCGGCGACGCGCGTTTCGGCTCGCTGCTGTTCGCCGTCGCCCACCTCGCGGTCTATGCGCTGCTGGCCTGGTGGCTGGACCGGCAGCGCATCTACATCCGCGTCTGACGAATGATCTCCCCCCGGAGCGCCTGCGGCGCTTCCCCCGCCGGGGGGCGACGCCGACGGCCCGGCAGCGGGCCGCGCTCAGCGCGACGCCGGGCCGGCGCCAGCCGACGCGCTTGCCGCCGCCGTTGCCGCCGTTGCCGGTACCACCGGCCAGAGCTTGCCGCACAGCCCGCGGTAGACGAAGGCGCTGCCCGGCGTCTCCGGGGCCGGGCCCGGCGGCTCGATGCTGACCGCGAGTTCGACAGCGCGGTTGAACAGCGCCTCGGCCGGCTGGGCCAGCGCCAGGCTGACGAAGTTGCCGGTGAATGCCGGCAAGGGGCCGACGGCCTGGGCCACGCCCTGCGCGTCCAGCGTCCACAGCACCAACTGGCTGCCGGGCGGCACGGGCACGCGCTGCAACACCTTCAGGTCGACGGTCTGGCCGCGGCGCAGGCTGGAAACGATCAACCCCGGCTTGCCGGCGGCGGTGGCCAGCACGCCGACGTAGCTTTCCGGCAGCTGCGGGCCGCTGCTGCGATCTGGTTGATGGGCCTGCCGCCACAGCGGTGCGGCCAGGCCGAGCAGCAGGCCCAGCGCCAGCGCCGCAGCGGGAACCGGGGCCAGCCAGCGCTGCCACCAGGCCGTCGTGCCGCCCGCGGCAGCGCGGCGCCGGGGTGGCGCAGCGAACGGCCGTGCGGCGTCTGCCGCCGCAGCGGGGCCAGCGCCGAAGCTGCGCTCGGCGATCCGCGCCCACAGCGCGTCGCCGGCCGGCACGGACGGCATGGGCAGCGCATCGTTCAACGGCTGCAGCCGTTCGTCCCAGCGCGCCGCAGCGCGCGCGACATCGGGGTGGGCATGCAGCACGGCCTCGAAGCGCCGCCGCGCGCCGCCGCGCAGCGTGCCGATGGCGTAGTCGGCGGCCAGGCGGTCGCGCAGCGCGGGGTGCTGGTGCCAGTTCATGCGGGCTCGCCCAGGCAGTCCTTCAGCCGCTGCAGGCTGCGCCGGATCCAGGCCTTGACGGTGCCCAGCGGGCGTTGCAGGCGCGCTGCCAGCTGGTCGTGCGTCAGCCCCTCGTTGTAGGCCAGCAGCAGCGCCATGCGCGGCTCGGCATCGATGCGGCCCAGGCACTGGCCCAGCGCGCCTTCGGCCTGGCGCGCCAGCAACTGGTCCAGCGGCGAGCCGCTGCTGTCGGCGACGTCGTGCTGATGCTCGCGGCCATCGGCGTCATGCCACTGCAGCGGGCTTTCCGGGCGGCGGCGGCGCAGCACGTCGATCGCCCGGTGCCGGGTCATCGCCGTCAGCCAGGCCATCGCGCTGGTCCGCAGCGTCGGGAACTGCGCGGCGCGGGTCCAGACGGTGACGAAGGTGTCCTGGACCACGTCCTCGGCCGCACCGCGGTCGTTCAGCAGCTTGGTCGCCACCGCCAGCAGGCGACCGGCAGCGGCCAGGTAGAGCTCGCGCAGCGCGGCGCGGTCCTGCAGGGCCACGCGGCCGAGCAGCCGGGCCAGCGTGGCGTCATCGGTCATGGCGGCCCGGAAGAGGTACGGCGCTGGCGTGATCAGCGATCAGTGACCAGCAATCAGCGCCGCGCGGCGGACAGCGGCACGTCGATGCTCGCCAGCGCGACCGGCTCCTTGGCCACCGCTTCGAGCATGCGACGCACATCGTCGAATCCGCGCACCGCGTTCAGCGCCTGGAAGTCGCCCCAGCGCAGCGCCGCCGGCACGTCGTTGTAGATCTCGCGCCGTGCGGCCAGGCAGGCCAGCGACTGCGCAGTGCCGGCCGCGATGCGGAAGCCCTGCTTGCCGGGCAATGCCAGCGGGCGCGCCGGGTCGACGCGCGGGTCGGCGGCAAAGCGGTTCGGGAAGATGCGCTGCAGCACGCCGGTGTTGTCGCGGGCGTAGCAGTAGACATAGGCCGGGACGTTGGGCTGCACGGTCAGCGTCACCGGGTCGCCGGCGGCGAAGGTCGACGGGCCCAGCGACAGGGTCAGTGCCAGGCTGGTCACCGATGTCGCTGCGGCCGGCGCCGCAGTGGCGGGCCGT
>JANMAP010000150.1:0-9464 GCA_031359905.1 Burkholderiales bacterium
GCCGAAGGGCGCGGACGCGGCTGCGGCTGCGGCTGCGGCTGCGGCTGCGGCTGGTCCAGCGGTCGTCGAACCACCCGGGCCCGCAGCGGTCGGCGGCAGGCCCGGCCGATCGACGCGAGCGATCAGTTCGCCCAGCGCGTCCTGCACCGCGCGAACGGCGCGCTCCTCGGCGGCCTCCTTGTCGCGGATCAGCGCCAGCAGCGGGTCCGGGGTCTGCAACGGGTACAGGTCGAAAACCAGGCGGTGCTGGTAGGCGGCCACGGGCGTCAGCGTGAACTGCTGCGGCAGCACCGGCCGCTTGAGGTCGAAGACCAGGCGCACCACCCGCGGCTGGTACTGGCCGACGCGTGCGCCGGCGATGTACGGATCGTCCGGCCGCACCTTGCCGACCAGTTCGCGCAGCGCGTCGCGCAACTCCAGTCCATCGATGTCGACGACCAGGCGAAACGGCGCTTCGGTCAGCAGATGGCGGGCGGCCAGCGGCTGGTCGGACTCGATGGTCACACGGGTGTAGTCGGCCGCCGGCCAGACGCGAACCGCGACGATGCTCGCGCCCCAGGCCAGCCGCGGCGCGGCCAGGCCGAGCACCAGTGTCCCCATACGGGCGAGTGCCTGGCGGCGCGCGTCGCGCGGTGCGGGAGGCGGTCTCGTCGTCATCGCAGCAGCTCCCGCCCGCGAGCGCTGTGGGCCTGCAGAATGACCTGGCGCGCGTCGCCGTCGAGCGGCGCGATGTGCAGCTCGAGATCGGCCGGCGGCAGCATGCCGGCGGCCCGTTCCGGCCATTCAGCCAGCTTCAGGCCGGGCATCGCGAACAGCTCGCGAAACCCGGCGTCGGCCCATTCGCGCGGATCGTCGAATCGGTAGAAATCGAAATGCGAGATGGCCAGACCGGGCAGGTCGTGCGGTTCCAGCACGGCATAGGTCGGGCTCTTGATGCGGCCGGTCACGCCGAGCGCCCGCAGCAGGTGCCGAACGAAGGTCGTCTTGCCTGCGCCGAGCGGGCCGTGCAGGGCGATGAAGCTGTCTGTCAGCGCCGGCCGGGTGGCCAGCGCGGCCGCGAACGCGGCGCAGGCAGTCTCGTCGGGCCAGGTGAGTGAGCGGCTTTCTAGAATCGGCGCATGCAGCGGCAGCATCACTTCGACGGGCGGCAACTGGTGAGCCAGCTGCAGGAGTGGGCGCGTGAGCTGGGATTCTCACAGATCGCTGTCGCCGACATCGACTTGTCGACGGCTGAAGCCGGGCTGGTGGCCTGGCTGTCGCAGGGGTTCCATGGCGACATGGCCTACATGCAGCGCCATGGCCTGCATCGGGCGCGGCCGGCCGAGCTGGTGCCGGGCACGCTGCGCGTGATCAGTGCACGCATGGACTATCTGCCGCGCGATGGCGCGCCGGGTTGGGCCGCCGACGAAGTCGCGGCGACGCAGGACCCGCAGCGCGCGGTGGTTTCGGTTTACGCCCGCGGCCGTGACTACCACAAGGTGCTGCGCGGCCGGCTGCAGTGCCTGGCTGAACGTCTGGCCGCCGAGGTCGGGCCGATCGGCGCGCGTGTCTTCACCGATTCGGCGCCGGTGCTCGAAGTCGAACTCGCCGCGCGCTCGGGCCTCGGCTGGCGCGGCAAACACACGCTGGCCCTGCACCGCGAGGCCGGGTCGATGTTCTTCCTCGGTGAGATCTATGTCGATCTGCCCCTGCCGGTCTCGCCGCCGGTCGAAGCGCATTGCGGCAGTTGTGCCGCCTGCATCAGCGCCTGCCCGACAGCGGCCATCGTCGCGCCGTACCGGCTCGACGCGCGGCGCTGCATCAGCTACCTGACCATCGAGCACGCCGGCCCAATCGACCCCGCGCTGCGGCCGTTGATCGGCAACCGCATCTACGGCTGCGACGATTGCCAGGTGGCGTGCCCATGGAACAAGTTCGCGCAGCGGTCGCCAGTGCCTGACTTCGACGTTCGCAACGACCTCGACCAGGCCACGCTCGTGCAGTTGTGGGCCTGGGACGAGGCCGAGTTCCTGCGGCGCACGGAAGGCAGCGCGATCCGCCGCATCGGCTGGCAGCGCTGGCGGCGCAACCTGGCGATCGGCCTGGGCAACGCGCACCGCGCAGGCGGCGATCCGGCAATCGCCGACGCCTTGCAGGCCGCGCGCGACGGCGCCGACCCGCTGGTGCGCGAGCACATCGACTGGGCCTTGGCGTCCGCTTGACCGCCATCGGCGCTGACCCGGTCGGCACTGATCCCGTCGGCGCAATCTGACCCTGCTGCGTTGTAGGGCGATCGCCTGTCGATCTGCCCACTGCCATCATGCACACCCGTCGTTCCTGCCTGCTCGCCATCGCTGCCCTGGCAATCACTGCACCATGGCCTGCCGCCGCAGCGCGGGTGCTGGTCGAAGGCCAGACTTTCGACAACGCGGTGCAGGCGGCCGGCGACGGCCTGCTGCTGAATGGCACCGGGGTGCGCGCGGTGGCCTGGTTCAAGGCCTATGCCGCTGCGCTGTACCTGCGTTCGCGCGCCAGCACCGCCGAGCAGGCGCAGGCCATGGGCGGCGCCAAGCGGCTGCAGCTGCGCATGCTGCAGGACGTGCCGGCAGCCGAGTTCACCAAGGCCGTGCACAAGGGCGTCTCGCGCAACAGCACGGCCGACGAACTGAACGCGCTGCAGGCCCGCCTCGACGAATTCGAGCGCCATGTCAGCGCCATCGGGCGGGTGCGCAAGGGCGATGTCGTCGATCTCGACCAGGAACCTGGCCGTGGCCTGGTGCTGCGCGTGAATGGCACACTGCGCGGCGCGCCGATCGCCGGTGACGACTTCTTCGACGCCGTGCTGCGCTCCTTCGTCGGCGACCAGCCCTACGACGATCAACTCAAGGCCGGACTGCTCGGCCGGCCGCATTGATTCCCGCTCATCCGTGCTGATCCGCGCTCATCATTCGGCACCACACAAGACTCTGGAGACAAGCATGCAACGACGTTCGAACCTGATGGGGCTGCTGGCTGCGGCAGTCCTGATCGGCCTGCCCGGGCTGGTCGCCGCCCAGGGCTATCCGACCAAGCCGGTGCGGCTGGTCGTGCCCTTCGCGCCCGGCGGCACCACCGACATCGTCGCCCGCGTGTCGCCGAGAAGGCGGGGCAGGCGCTGGGGCAGACCCTGGTGGTCGACAACAAGGCCGGCGGCGGCGGTTCGATCGGCGCGCTCGAGCTCATCCGTTCGGCGCCCGACGGCTACACGCTGGGCATGGCCACGGTGTCGACGACGGCGGCCAACCCGGCGATCAACCGCAAGATCGGCTATGACCCGACCAGCGACTTCACGCCCATCATCAACATCGCCGCCACGCCCAACGTGATCGCCGTGCACCCCAGCTTTCCGGCGCGCGACTACAAGGGCTTCCTGGCCGAGGTCAAGAAGAACCCGGGCAAGTACAGCTTCGCCAGCTCGGGCACCGGCGGCATCGGCCACCTGCAGATGGAGCTGTTCAAGAGCCTGTCCGGCACCTTCATCACCCACATCCCGTACCGCGGCGGCGGCCCGGCGCTCAACGACACGGTGGCCGGCCAGGTCCCGATCATCTTCGACAACATGCCTTCGGCCCTGCCGTTCATCAAGGACGGGCGGCTCATCGCCATCATCGTCGCGGCGCCGACCCGGTTGACCCAGCTGCCCAACGTGCCGACCTTCAAGGAGGTCGGGCTGGAGCCCGTCAACCGCATGGCCTACTACGGCATCCTCGGGCCCAAGGGTCTGCCGAAGGACGTGGTCGACAAGATCGCCACGGCCATCCGGCGCACCGCCGAGTTGCCCGACGTGAAGCGCAAGATCGAAGAGACCGGCTCGCTGCTGATCCTCAACACGCCGGACGAATTCAGCAAGCAGATCCGCGCCGAGTACGAGGTCTACAAGGAAGTCGTGCTCAAGCAGAAGCTGTCGCTGGAGTGACCCCGCGGCTGGGCGAGGACAGCGGCGCGGCGATCGACCGCTTCATCGATGCCCTGTGGATCGAAGACGGCCTGGCCACACTCACCCTGGCCGCCTACCGGCGCGATCTGACGCTGTACGCCAGCTGGCTGGCCGCCGGCCCGGGCAAGGCCCTGGACGCGACCAGCGAAGCCGATCTGCTGGGCTTCATCGCCGAGCGCCATGCCGCCACGCGGGCGACCACGGCCAACCGTCGGCTGACGGTCTTCAAGCGCTACTTTCGCTGGGCCCTGCGCGAGCGGCGCATCGCCACCGACCCGACGCTCAAGCTGCTGGCGGCGCGCCAGCCCCTGCGCGTGCCCAAGACCCTGTCCGAAGCCCAGGTCGAGGCCCTGTTGGCTGCGCCCGAGGTCGACAGCACGCTCGGCCTGCGCGACCGCGCCATGCTCGAATTGATGTATGCCAGCGGCCTGCGGGTCAGCGAACTGGTGCAGGCCAAGTCGGTGCACCTGGCGCTCGACGATGGCGTGCTGCGCGTGACGGGCAAGGGTTCGCGCGAACGCCTGGTGCCCTTCGGCGCCGAGGCCCATGCCTGGCTGCGCCGCTATCTGACCGAAGGCCGCGCGGCGATCCTGCGCGGCCAGGCCAGCGACGCACTGTTCGTCACGGCGCGCGGCGGGGCGATGACGCGGCAGATGTTCTGGCGTCTGGTCAAGCGCCATGCAGCGCGCGCCGAGATCACCGCACCGCTGTCGCCGCACACCCTGCGCCACGCCTTCGCGACGCACCTGCTCAACCACGGCGCCGACCTGCGCGCGGTGCAGATGCTGCTGGGGCATGCCGACATCGGCACGACCACCATCTACACGCATGTTGCCCGCGAACGGCTGCGGCTGCTGCACGCCCAGCACCACCCGCGCGGCTGAGGCATGAAAAAAAGGCCGGTCTCGCGACCGGCCCCTCGTCGAAGCGGTGACCCGCCCGCGAATCAGAAGTTGTGGCGCATGCCCAGGGCGACCGAGCTGAAGTCGCCAAACTTGTTGCCGCCGATGTTGATGGCCGTGTAGTCCACTGCCGTCCTGCGGTTGTCCTTCAGATCGATCGCGGTGTAGTACGCGTAGACCTTGGTGCGCTTGCTCAGGTTGTAGTTGTAGCCCGCGGTGTACTGCACGGCCTTGCTGTTCGAGGCATTGCTGTACTTGCCGGCGGCACCGGCGTTGAGGTGGAATTCCGACGCGCCGACCGGCACCATCACCGAGCCACGCACCGTCGTGCGGTTGCCGAGACCAGCGCCGTAGCCGTTCTTGTCGTGTTGGACGTAAGCGCCCAGGACCATCGGGCCGAAGTCGTACAGGGCGCGCACGGCGACCTGGTTGGCCTTGGTTCGGTCGGTGTTGGCCTGCTCATAGCCCAGGCCCAATTGCAGACGGCCAGCGGCGTAGTTGATGGCCACGTCGTAGTTCGACTGCGCGCCATTGTTGAGCGAGGCATTGGTGCCTTCGGCCAGCGAGATCGAGGCCTGCATCGTCAGGCCCTTCACGAACTCGGGCAGCACATAGCCGACCTTGTTGCTGTTGCGGCCGATGTAGGCGTACAGCGCGTCGGCGGAGAAGCCGGTGTCGTGGTTGTGCAGGCTGATGTAGTCGGCGGTCGCGTAGTAGGCGTCGCTGGTGAAGCGGCCCAAACGCAGCGTGCCCAGACCGCCGGACAGGTAGACCTCGGCCTGGCGGCCCCAGAACGCAGACGCCGGCAGACCGGTGTCGACGCTGAAGCCGTGCTCGAGCTGGAAGCCGGCCTTCAAACCGCCACCCAGATCTTCGACGCCCTTGAAGCCCAGACGCGACGCGGAGTTGTTCAACTCGGTGGCGTGCTTGTTGCCGCGGACGGGGCTGTAGAACTTGCTGTCCTCGACGACCACGTTCAACCGGCCATAGACGGTGACGCTGGACTGGGCTGACGCGGTGCCAGCGGCCAGCAGTGCAATGGCGGCGGCGACGTAGGTGTGTTTGTTCATCATGGGAAGAGATCCTCGCTCTGTGGTCGGTCGTTCAGTACCGGTCGGGCTGGCGCTGGCGCAAAGCCGTGCCGGTTTGGAAGTCGAAAGTTTAAGGGGCTGCCCCGTGAATACCCGCACGATTCGGTCCACGGACCCCCGAAACCGGGTTGCAACGCAGCATCCGCGCAACACTGGCCGGGCCGCCAGGCCCCGGACGGTCAATGCCCGCGCAGGTGCGACGGGGCTTCCAGCCGGCGGGCCAGCAGGGACAGTGTCAGGGTCAGGACGAGGTAGACAGCCGAGATCGCCAGGTACGGCTCCCAATAACGCGAATAGGCGCCGGCCACGGTCCGCGCGGCCAGCGCCAGCTCGGCCAGGCCGATGGCCGAGACCAGCGACGAGTCCTTGATCAGCGTCACCCCCTCGTTGACCAGCGCCGGCACCATGCGCCTGAAGGCCTGCGGCAGGACCACGAAACGCATCGTCTGGGCGTGGTTCAGCCCGACGCTGTAGGCGGCCTGCGTCTGGCCGCGGTGGATGCTCTGGATGCCGGCGCGGAAGATCTCGCTGATGTAGGCCCCGGCGTTCAGCGACAGCGCGACGCAGCCCGACAGGAACGCACCATGCTCCTGGCGGAACTGGCGCGCGGCATCGCCAGCCAGCAGCAGCCCGTGATCGGGGTGAACCAGCGCCGGCATCAGCGCGAAGTGCACGAGCAGGATCTGCACGAACAGCGGCGTGCCGCGAAAGAAGGTGACGTAGGCCGAAACAACGAGCCGCGCTGCGCGCACCGCAGCCCGCCCGGCCAGCGTCGCCAGCGGCGGCGCATCGGCCGAGGTGGCGACCAGCCCCGACACGACGCCCAGCACCAACCCGGCGGTGATCGACACCAGCGTCAGCGCGACGGTCATGCCCAGGCCGCCGACGAACAGCGGCCCGTAGCCGGCGAGGATCTCCCAGCGAAGATCCACCGCCGCAAGCCCGATCTACTTGGTGGCTGCCGAGGACGGCACCTCGGGTGTCTTCGCCGACAGGTCGCGGGCCACCGCGGCGCCGGCGGGCGTGCTGCCGAAGTACTTGGCGTAGATCCGGTCGTAGCTGCCGTCGGCCTTGATCGCCGTCAGGCCCTTGTTGAGCAGTCCGCGCAGCTCGGCGTTGCCCTTCTTAACGGCGATGCCGTACTGCTCGGGAACGAATTCCTTGTCGGACACGGTCTTGAACTTGCCGCCCGGGTTGTTGGCCACGTAGTGAATCACCACGCCGTTGTCGGCGACCACCGCATCGACGCCGCTGGCCTCGAGTTCCTTCAGCGCCAGCGGCGTCGATTCGAAGCGCTTGATCGCCGTGCTCGCCTTGCCCAGCAGCTTGGTCACCGCCTCGTCGCCCGTGGTGCCGGTCTGCACGCCGACCTTGAGCTTCTTCAGGTCGGCGAACCTGGCAACCTTGCTCGCCTCCTTGACGACGATGAGCTGCGCAGCGTCGAAGTAGGGGTCGCTGAAGTCGATCGTCTGCTTGCGCTCGTCGGTGATGGTGACGGCCGAGACCACCAGGTCGCGGTCGCCTTGGCCGAGCGCGTTGAAGATGCCTTCCCACGGCGTGTTGACGAACTTGACCTCGAAGCCGGCCTGCTTGGCGATGGCTTGCACGACCTCGATGTCGAAGCCGACGATCTCGCCCTTCTCGTTCTGACTTTCGAACGGCGCATAGGCCGCGTCGGTGCCGGCGGTGTAGGTCTTGACGGCCGGCGGCGTTGCGCCCGGGGCCGACGCGACAGGCGCCGCGGCCGGCGCTGCTTCCTTCTTGCCGCACGCGGACAACAGCAGTCCGGCCGCAGCGAGGCCGGCGATCTGGAGAAAGCGACGGGTGTTCAGCATGGTGAGCAGCTCAGGTGGAGGGACGCTGGTGGGAAATTTCAGCGCGGCAGTGTAAACGGGGTCTCCGCGCAGCGCGGGCCCGCCAGGCGTCGTTCACGGCGCCAGCAGCGCGGCTATTTCCGGGGCGCTGACGCCCGCCGCGCGGCGGGCCGTCTGGTTGAACGGCGGCCGCAGCCGCGGGGCTTGGTGACGTTCGGCGAGCAGCTTGTAGTGGGTCAGGGGATCCAGGCCATCGCGCGCGCACAGCCAGCGGTACCAGCGGTTGCCGATCGCCACGTGGCCGATCTCGTCGTGCAAGATCACGCCCAGGATCTCCACCGCGCGGGCGTCGCCGGCCTGCGCGAAGCGGGCCTGCATCGGCGGCGTGGCGTCCAGGCCGCGGGCTTCCAGCGTACGCGGCACCAGCGCCATGCGCGCGATGACGTCACCGGCGGTGCGCTCGACCATGGCCCACAGGCCGTCGTGGGCGTCGAAGTCGCCGTAGCGGCAGCCCAGCGTTGCCAGGTGACCGACCAGCAGTTCGAAGTGCTTGGCCTCTTCGCCGGCCACCTGCAGCCAGTCGTGGTAGTAGGCCTCGGGCAGCGCGGCGAAACGCCAGACCGCGTCGAGCGCCAGATTGATGGCGTTGAACTCGATGTGCGCCACCGCGTGCAGCAGCGCGGCCCGGCCCTCGGGCGTGAAGGGGCTGCGCCGGGGCAGGCTGGCTGGTGCGACCAGCCGCGGGCGCGCCGGGCGACCGGGGAGCGGCGGCGCCGCGGCCAGTACCGCAGCCGTGTCGACCGCCCACCGCGGCCCCGCCGCCAGGGCGCGCGTTGCCGCGGCCTTGGCCCACGGGTCGGCCCCGGCCAAGACCCGCAAGGCTTGCGCACGCAACTCCATCTCTAGAATTATCGGCTTTGACGACCGAGGAGCAGCCATGGCCCTTTATCAGCTCGGCGACGATGCGCCGCGTCTTGCCAGCGGGGCCTGGGTTGCCGACAGCGCCCAGGTCATCGGCCGCGTCGCGCTCGGCGAGAACGCCAGCGTCTGGTTCAACGCCGTGCTGCGCGGCGACAACGAATGGATCACCATCGGCGCCGGCAGCAACGTGCAGGACGGCAGCGTGCTGCACACCGACATGGGCTCGCCGCTGAACCTTGGCGCCAACGTGACCGTCGGCCACCAGGTGATGCTGCATGGCTGCACCATCGGCGACGGCAGCCTGATCGGCATCCAGACCATCGTGCTCAACGGGGCGCGCATCGGCCGCCATTGCCTGGTCGGTGCGGGATCGGTGGTCACCGAAGGCAAGGAGTTCCCCGACGGCAGCCTGATCCTCGGCAGCCCGGCCAAGGTCGTTCGCGTGCTCAGCGAACAGCAACTGGCCGGCCTGCGCGGCAGTGCGGCGGGCTATGTGGCCAAGGCCGCGCTGTTCCGCGACCTGCTGCAGCGGATCGCTTGATGGCCTCGGAGCTGCACAAGTTCTTGTTCGAAGGCCTGCCGGTGCGCGGCCTGCTGGTGCGCCTGACCAGCAGCTGGCAGGAACTGCTGCGCCGCCGCGCGACGGTCGGCGAGTTCGCGCCCGAAGTCCGCGTGCTGCTCGGCGAGATGACGGCCGCCGGCGTGCTGATGCAATCGAACATCAAGTTCGACGGTGCCTTGATCCTGCAGGTCTTCGGCGACGGTCCGGTGAAGCTGGCGG
>JANMAP010000168.1:0-9787 GCA_031359905.1 Burkholderiales bacterium
GCTATGGCCGCCGCCGCGCACCGCCAGCAACAGGCCGTGGCGGGCCGCGAAACGCACCGCAGCGGCGACCTCTGCGGTGTTGCGGCAGCGGACGATCAACGCCGGGCGGCGGTCGATGGCACCGTTCCAGACCGCGCGGGCGCCGCCGCCCGTCAGGCCGCAGCGCGGCGCGACGAGATCACGATCCCGCCGACGATCAAGGCGAACGCCAGCGCGTGGTAGCGCTGCGGCGTCTCGCCCAGCAACAGTGCCGACAGCAGCGCTGCGAAGAGGGGCGTCAAGTTGTTGAAGAAGGCGGCCAGCGCCGGCCCGCCTTCGGCCACGCCCAGGCCCCAGCAACGGTAGGCGACGAGCGACGCGGCCAGCGAAACGTAGGCCAGCGCGGCGACGACGCCGCCGCTCCAGCGGACCGGCGCGGCGCCGAGCAGTTGCTCGCCGGCCGCGAACAACGTGGCCGCGACCAGGCCGAACAGTGTCTGCACCAGCAGCATGCCGGCCCAGTCCCAGTCCGGCCGCGCGTCGCCGCGCATGTGGGCCGGCGGCCGCGCCAGCAGCCAGCTGTAGAAGGCCCAGCCGATGACGGCCAGCAGGATCAGCAGATCGCCGACAACGAACTGCACCTGCGTCAGCGTCTGCCAGGAGCCGCGACCGATGACCACGGCCACGCCGACGAGGCCCAGCGTTGCACCAGCCAGCTGGCGGCGGCGGGGCCTCTCGCCGTAGAACAAGGCGCCGACCGCCAGCATCCACACCGGCATGCTGGCCGCCACCAGCGTCACGTTGATCGGCGACGAGGTCACCACCGCCACGTACTGCAGCGCGTTGAACAGGCCGACACCGAGCAGCCCGACCGCCGCCAGGTAGGGCCAGCGCACGCGAATCTGCGACAGCGGCAGCAGCGCACGCCAGGCCAGCGCCAGCAGGATCACCGCGGCCAGCAGCCAGCGCAGGAAGTTCAGCGTCAGCGGCGGCACCTGGCCGACCATCATGCGGCCGACCACGGCGTTGCCCGCCCACAGCACAGGCGGCACGGTCAGCAGCGCGGCGATCCGCGGGGTCAGCGACATCGTGGCGTCAGATCACAGGCTGAGAGTTTTTCGGCGTGATGAAGCGGGCCTGATCGAAAGACGCTCGGCTTCTCGTCACGTCGAGCGCACCGCGCCGCAGTTCCAGCATTGTTCGAACGGACCTTCGATGATTTCGCGGCAGCCTGGGCAGGCCCAGGTGCGGTGCGGGGCCCGCGTCCAGTCGTCGAGCAGGGCCCGGGCGCGGCCAGCCTGCGCGGCGTCGTCGACCCAGACCTCGGGCAGGCACTGGTCCGGCGGGATGTGGCCGGCGATGCCGCTGGCATACGCGCGCTGCACGCTGGCCGGCACGCCGGCCGCAGACAGCTGGTCGGCCCACAGCGTGGCGATGGCGAGGTTGGGGGCCTGCAGCAGCTTCTTCATGACGAGAGCTGGCGATGGTGCCATGCAATCGCGACGTCGCCGGCCCCGACGCGGGCGGCGTCACGCGGCTTTCAGCTAACCTTGGCAACAACCGATGCAGACCCGCAGACCCCCAGGAGACGAGCATGCCCCGCGCCATCCAGATCACCGCCTTCGGCGGCCCCGAACAACTTCATCTGGCCGATGTCGCCGTTGGCGACCCTGGCCCCGGCGAGATCCGCATCCGCCACCACGCCAGCGGACTGAACTACATCGACGTCTACCAGCGCACCGGCCTGTACCCCAACGCGCTGCCGTTGAATCTGGGCATGGAAGGCGCCGGCGTGGTCGACGCGGTGGGCGCCGGCGTCACGCACCTGAAGGCCGGCGACCGCGCCGCGTATGCCGCCAACCCGCCGGGCAGCTACAGCGAAATCCGTGTGATGCCAGCGAAGAACGTCGTCCGGCTGCCCGACGGCATCGCGTTTGAAACAGCCGCCGGCATGATGCTCAAGGGACTGACGGCGCAATACCTGCTGAAGAAGACGCTGCCGGTCGAAGGTCTGCAGCCCGGCGACTTCGTGCTCTTCCACGCTGCCGCGGGCGGCGTCGGACTGATCGCCTGCCAGTGGGCGAAGTCACTCGGCCTGCAGCTGATCGGCACGGCCGGCAGCGCGGCCAAGTGCCAGTTGGCGCTGGAGCACGGTGCGGCGCATGCGATCGACTATTCGAAAGAAGACTTCGTTGCGCGCGTCAAGGACATCACCGGCGGCAAGGGCGTCAAGGTGGTCTACGACTCGGTCGGCAAGGACACCTTCGACAAGAGCCTGGATTGCCTGCGTCCCTTTGGCCTGATGGCCTGCTTCGGCAACGCCTCGGGCCCGGTGCCGCCGGTCGCGCCGGGGATCCTCGGGCCCAAGGGCAGCCTGTACCTGACGCGGCAGACCCTGTTCACGCACATCGCCACCCGCGAGGCCAACCAGGCGATGGCCGACGACCTGTTCGCGGTGGTCCTCAGCGGTGCGGTGAAGATCCGCATCGACCAGCGCTACCCGCTGGCCGATGTGGCGCAGGCGCACCGCGATCTGGAAGCGCGCAAGACCACCGGCTCGACCGTCCTGATCCCCTGACGGGACCGGCCGCGTCGCGCTCGCAGCGCGGGTCCCTTGTCGGGGACGTGCGGCGCGATCCCCTTGTCGAGGCTTGTCGGGGGCAGGCGAGTTCAGGCGGGGCAGGCGGGACGCAGGACAACTCCTGCGCGCTTGCCCGTCGCGGCTGCCCGAGTTACTGGGCGACGAACTTGTAGTCCGTCTTCGCTTTGGCGCGCAGCTCTTCCTGGTACTTCTGCAGCTTGACCTGCTCCATGCGCTGCTTGAGCTGACCCTTGACGTCGTCGAACGGCGGGAAGCTCGCCTCGCGGGTGTCTTCCAGGCGGATGATGTGATAGCCGAACTGCGTCTTCACCGGCTCGATGGTCATCTCGCCCTTCTTCAGCTTGGTCAGCGCGGCGCCGAATTCGGGCACGTAGCTCTCGGGCTTGGCGAAGTCGAGCTCGCCGCCGTTTTCACCTGAACCGGAGTCCTTGCTGCTCTTCTTGGCCAGGTCCTCGAACTTGCCGCCGGCCTTGATCTGCGCGATCAGGGCCTTGGCTTCGTCTTCCTTGTCGACCAGGATGTGGCGGGCGCGGTATTCGGTGCCGGTGGCCTGGGTCTTGAACTTCTCGTACTCGCTCTGCGCTTCAGCGTCGGCCACCGGATTCTTCTTGCGGTAGTCGTCGAACAGTTCGCGGATCAGGATGCTCTGGCGTGCCAGCTCCATCTGTCCCTTGAACTCGGCGCTGGCAGCGATGCCGCGCTTCTCGGCTTCCTGCTGGAAGATTTCGCGCAGCACGACCTGGTCGCGGGCCTGCGCCTGCATTTCCGGGCTGACCTGCTGGCCGGCCCGCTGGGCCTGCTGCAGCAGCATGTCGACGCGGGCCTTGGGCACCGGCTTGCCGTTGACGGTGGCGATGTTCTGGGCCAGGGCTGCCATCGGCAGCAGGGGCAGCAGGGCGACGGCGAGCGCGGCGAAGGACGTTGACTTCATCGATGGATGGCTTTCAGCAGGGGATGCCCGCGGGGGGCGGCGCGGCTTCGAGCGCCGCGGTGGTGGAAAAATTCAGTCATATCGACCGGGCAAGCCGGCGCGCCGATCAAGGCTCGCCGGGAGCGCGTGCGTCGATGGCCAGCGCGTGGATGCCCAAAGGCCCCAACGGGCCGAGAGCACTATACACAAGGCGGTGGCGCGCCAGCCGGCCGAGCCCGGCGAAGCGCGGGCTGCGCAGGCGCACCGTGAAGTGCGCGCCGTCGCGCGCGCCGGCGTGGCCGGCATGCAGATGGCTGTCGTCGTCGACCTCGATCGTGGTGCCCGCGTCGGCGCCGAGCGCGGCTTGCAGTCGGGCGTGCAGTTCAGCGGCGGTCATCGGACGGGGATCGGGTAAGGGGTCGGGGTCGGGCGGGCCGCCATCACTTGGCGGGCTGGAAGTCGATGGCCGCCGAATTGATGCAGAAGCGTTCGCCGGTGGGCTCGGGGCCGTCTTCGACGACATGGCCAAGGTGGGTGCCGCAGTGGTTGCAGCGCACCTCGACGCGCACCATGCCATGGCTGACGTCGCGCACCCGCTCGACGACCTGACTGTTGATCGGCTCCCAGTAGCTCGGCCAGCCGCAGCCGGCGTCGAACTTGGTGCCGGATTCGAACAGCGGCGTGCCGCAGCCGACGCAGTTGTAGCGTCCGGCTTCGAAGTGGTCCCAGTACTTGCCGGTGAAGGGCCGCTCGGTGCTGGCGTGACGGGCCACCTCGTACTGCATCGGGTCGAGCTGGGTCTTCCACTCGGCGTCGCTCTTGCGCACCGGGTAGCGCGGGTCATCGTGGTCGTGGGTCATGGTGACTGGGCCTCTCCGAAGTCTTGCGGGCCAACGCGGCATGGCGTGACCGTTTGCGCCCTGCATTGTCGCGGGCTTCCTGTCCCCGGGGGGACACCGCTTGGGGGTAGTCCCTCTGCGTCGAGGGTGTTGTCTTGCGCTACCTTCGTGGCATTCGCGTCCTGAACGCACAGCAAGAACTTCGGAGATTGATGATGACCTTTTCAACACCCGCCCCCCGAATGGTCCTGCGCGCCAGCACCGGGGCCGCGCTGGCCCTGGTCTGCGGCGCCGCCTTGGCGCAGGCCGGCCAGACCGTGAAGATCGCATTCATCGATCCGCTGTCCGGCCCCTTCGCCAACGTCGGCCAGAACCAATTGAAGAGCTGGCAGTTCACGGCCGACGAGTTCAACAAGAAGAACCCGGCCGGCGTGAAGTTCGAGTTCGTGTCCTTCGACAACAAGGCCTCGCCGCAGGAAAGCCTGAACGTGTTGAAGGCGGCCATCGACCAGGGCATCCGCTACGTCGTGCAGGGCAATGGCTCGGGCGCGGCGGGGGCCATTTCCGACGCCGTCTCCAAGCACAACGAGCGCAACCCGGGCAAGGAGGTGGTGTACATCAACTACGCCGCCGTCGACCCCGATCTGACCGGCAGCAAGTGCTCGTACTGGCACTTCCGGATGGACGCCGACACGTCAATGAAGATGGAAGCGCTGACCAGCTTCATGAAGGACCAGCCCGACGTGAAGAACGTTTTCCTGATCAACCAGAATTACGCCCACGGCCAGCAGGTGTCGCGCTTCTTCAAGGAAACCATGGCGCGCAAGAAGCCCGACGTGAAGATCGTCGGCGACGACCTGCACCCCTTCGGCCAGGTCAAGGACTTCGCCCCCTACGTGGCCAAGATCAAGGCCTCGGGCGCCGATTCGGTGGTCACCGGCAACTGGGGCCAGGATCTGACGCTGCTCATCAAGGCCGCCAAGGACGCCGGCCTGACGGCCAACTTCTACACCTACTACGCCGTCACCAGCGGCGTGCCGACGGCGATGGCTTCCGGCGTGAGCGGCAAGGTCCGGGTGGTCGGCATCGGCCACAACTTCGTTCCTGGCCTGGTCAAGATGCAGGACGAATACAAGAAGAAGTTCAACGAGGACTGGTACACCTACCAGACCTACAACGCGCTGGCCATGCTCAGCACGGCCATGGCCAAGGCCAAGAGCGCCGACCCGGTGAAGGTGGCCGCGGCGATGGAAGGCCTGAAGTTCACCGGATTCAGCGGCGAAGCCGAGATGCGCAAGTCCGACCACCAGTTGCAGCAGAACATGTACATCAGCGAGTGGGCCAAGGCCACCCCCAAGCTGGCCTACAGCGTCGAGAACACCGGCTTCAACTTCCAGGAAGTGCGCTCGATTCCGGCCTACGTCGCCAGCACGCCCACCTCGTGTGAAATGAAGCGGCCATCGGCGTCCTGATCCCGGCGCGCGCCGCGTCGCGGCGCCGCCGGCCGGGTTCGCCGGCGCTGCGCCGCCTGAACTTCTCGCCCGCGCCCGGGGCTGCTGCCTGAGCTTCCCGATGGACGCCACGTTCTTCCTCATCTCGCTGCTCAACGGCCTGTCGGTCGGGCTGCTGCTGTTCATGCTGGCCAGCGGGCTGACGCTGATCTTCAGCATGATGGGCGTGCTCAACTTCGCCCACGCCAGCTTCTACATGCTGGGCGCGTATGTGTCGTACACCGTGGCCCAGGTGGTCGGCTTCTGGTGGGGGCTGGTGCTGGCGCCGCCGCTGGTCGGCCTGATGGGCGGGGCCTTCGAGCGCTTCGCCTTGCGCAGGGTGCACAAGTTCGGCCACGTCCCCGAACTGCTGATCACCTTCGGCCTGAGCTACATCGTGCTCGAACTGGTGCAGCTGCTGTGGGGCCGCCAGGCCTTGAACTACCAGCCCCCGGAATCCCTGCGCGGGCCGCTGTTCACGATCATGGATCTGCCCACCGGCCTGCAGCTGGCCTGGGGCAGCCCGCCGGCAGTCTGCAAGACCGTGGCGGGAGCGGTCTGCACGCAGTTCCCGTCGTTCCGCGCTTTCGGCATGGCGGTGGCGGTGCTGATGCTGGTGGCAGTGTGGCTGCTGCTGACGCGAACGCGGATCGGCCTGGTCATCCAGGCCGCACTGACCCACCCCGAGGCGGTGGAGTCGCTGGGCCACAACGTGCCGCGGGTCTTCATGCTGGTGTTCGGCGGCGGCACGGCGCTGGCCGGTCTGGCCGGGGTGATCGGCGGGGCGCTGCGCGTCACCGAGCCGTCGATGGCGCTGGCCGTCGGCGCGGTGGTCTTCGCGGTGATCGTGATCGGCGGCATGGGGTCGCGTGCCGGCGCCTTCGTGGCTTCGGTGCTGCTGGGGGTGCTCGACAGCTTCGCGGTCGGCAGCGACCGGTCGATCGCTGACTTTCTTCAATGGGCCGGCATGCAGGTCACGCCGGGGACCTTCGGCTTCGTGGTCTGGAGCGTGAAGATGAGCCAGATCGCCGCCATCCTGCCCTACCTGCTGCTGGTGCTGATCCTGATCTTCAGGCCCAAAGGCCTGTTCGGTACCCGAGAGGGCTGAGGCGCGCTTCGCATGCAACAGATCGGACTCATCCACCGCTTCAAGCCCTCCAACGTCGGCCGCTGGTTGGTCTGGGGTTGCTATGCGCTGGTCATGGCGCTGGCGCCGCTGCTGTGGAGCAGCAGTCTGTCGCTGACCATGATGTCGCAGATCGGCATCGCCATCATCGCCTGCCTGGCCTTCAACCTGCTGCTCGGGCAAGGCGGGATGCTGAGCTTCGGCCATGCCGTGTATTCGGGCCTGGGCTCGTTCTTCGCCATCCACACGCTGAACCTGGTGTCCAAGGGTCAATGGAGCCTGCCGGTGAGCCTGGTGCCGTTGATCGGCGGAGTCGCCGGCGCCGGCATGGCCGCACTGCTCGGCTACGTCACCACGCGCAAGGCCGGAACGCCGTTCGCGATGATCACGCTGGGTGTCGGCGAGCTGGTCTGGGCGATGTCGCTGATGTTCCCCGGCTTCTTCGGCGGCGAGGGCGGCATCAGCGGCAACCGGGTGGTCGGCAAGCCCGTGCTGGGCATCAGCTTCGGGCCGCAGATCCAGCTGTACTACCTGATCGCCGTCTACACCGTGCTGTGCACCGCGGCGATGTTCGCCTTCACGCGCACGCCGCTGGGACGCATGCTGAATGCCGTGCGCGACAACCCCGAGCGCGTCGAGTTCATCGGCTACAACACCCAGTACGTCCGCTACTTCGCCTTCATCGCCTCGGGCTTCTTCATGGGCATCTCGGGCGGGCTGGCGGCGCTGAACTTCGAGATCGTCACCGCCGAGGTCGTCAGCGCGTTGCGCTCGGGTTCGTTCCTGCTGTTCACGTTCCTGGGCGGTGCGACCTTCTTCTTCGGCCCCATCATCGGCGCGGTGCTGATGGTGCTGGCGCTGGTCCTGCTCAGCGAATTGACGCAGGCCTGGCTGCTGTACCTGGGGCTGGTCTTTACCTTCATGGTGATGTACGCGCCGGGCGGCGTGTCCAGCCTGATCATGATGAACCTGCGCGTGGCCTCGTTCGGCAAGCTGCGCCCGCTGTGGGGTTCGTACCTGGCGTTGGCCGGCACCGCGGCGACGATCCTGGCCGGGGCCGGCGCGATGATCGAGATGGTCTACCACCTGCAGCTCAACGAGGCGCTGGGCTCGGAGCTGAAATTCATGGGCGCATCGCTCGACGCCAAGGGCGTCGACAGCTGGTTCGGCGCGGCCTTCGTGCTGACGGTCGGGCTGGCCCTGTTCGAAGTCACCCGCCGGCATTTCGTCGCCCAGTGGAGCCGGACGCAGGAAGACATCGAGCGCGAGATCCACAAGCGCGACGCCCAGTCATGACGGACAAACCGACCTCCGGCTACGCCATCGAGCTGCGCGACGTGCGCAAGAGCTTCGGCAAGACCGAGATCATCCGCGGTGCCACCTTGGGCGTCGCCGCCGGTGAGCGCGTGGCCATCATCGGCCCCAACGGGGCCGGCAAGAGCACACTGTTCAACCTGATCAGCGGGCGCTTCGGCAGCACCTCGGGCGACATCCTGCTGCACGGCCAGAAGATCGACGGCCTGAAGCCGTACGAGATCAACCGCAAGGGCCTGGCGCGCAGCTTCCAGGTCAGCAACCTGTTCACCCATCTGACGGTGTTCGAGAACCTGCGCTGCGCGGTGCTGTGGAGCCTGGGCTACCGGTATTCGTTCTGGCGCTTCCTGGCCGACGCGCGCGACGCCAACGAGCGCGCCGACACCGTGCTGGAAATGATCAAGCTGGGCAAGCGGCGCGACGTGCCGGCGATGAACCTGACCTACGCCGAGCAGCGTGCGCTGGAGATCGGCATCACCATCGCCGGTGGCGCCAGCGTGATCCTGCTCGACGAGCCGACGGCCGGCATGAGCAAGAGCGAAACCGCGCGCTTCGTCGACCTCATCCGCGAGGTGACCGTCGGCAAGACGCTGCTGACCGTCGAGCACGACATGGGCGTGGTGTTCGGCCTGGCCGACAAGATCGCCGTGCTGGTCTATGGCGAGGTCATCGCCTTCGACGTGCCCGAAAAGGTGCGCGGCAATGCGCGGGTGCAGGAGGCCTACCTGGGTTCGGTGCTGGCCGACACGCAAGCCGCCGAAAGCGGCCATTGAGGATCGGCGCGCGATGCTCACGCTGAAGAACGTCCACGCCTTCTACGGCAAGAGCCATGTGTTGCATGGCGTGAACTTCGAGGTTCGCGCCGGTGAGATCGTGGCCTTGCTGGGGCGCAACGGCTCCGGGCGATCGACCACCGTCAAGACGGTGATGGGCCTGGTCGACGGCACCGGTTCGATCGAATGGAAAGGGCAGGAACTGCTGGGCCGCAAGGCCTTCGAGATCGCCCACGCCGGCATCGGCTACGTGCCCGAAAACCGCGACATCTTTCCGACGCTGACGGTCGAGCAGAACCTGCTGCTGGGACAGAAGTCGGCGCGCAAGAAGGCCAGCCCCAGCGGGACCTCGTGGTCAGCCGACGACATGTACGGCATGTTCCCGCGGCTGAAGGAGCGCCAGCACACCGAGGCCGGCGTGCTGTCGGGTGGCGAGCAGCAGATGCTGACGCTGTGCCGCACGCTGATGGGCGACCCCGAGCTGATCATGATCGACGAGCCGACCGAAGGCCTGGCGCCGAAGATCGTCGAGCTCGTCGCCGAGTACCTGCGCGAACTCAAGCGCCGCGGCATCGCGGTGCTGCTGGTCGAGCAGAAGCTGACCATCGCGCTGCAGGTCGCCGACCGCTGCGTGCTGATGGGCCACGGGCAGATTGTTTTCGAGGGCGCGCCGACCGATCTGCGCGCCAACAGCGACATCCGCAAGGAGTGGCTGGAGGTGTAGCCTTGTTCCCCCGGGGGCGCCGCGTCGCGG
>JANMAP010000170.1:0-1708 GCA_031359905.1 Burkholderiales bacterium
GCTTCAGGTCGCGGCCGGCGGCCACGGCGGCCACGTGCGAGCCATGGCCGTAGGCGTCGGTCATCGACTCTTTCGAGTTGTCGATCTTCGACTCGTAAGCGGCCATCGACGGGCTGCCGGCGTACAAGCCGGCAGACGCATCCACCCGCGGGGTCCAGTCCTTGACGCCGGCCATGCTGGCGTCACCGGCGCGCAGGAAGCTGACGCTCTTGCGCACCCGCGAGACGCCGCCCGCGTCCTTGAACAGATCGTGCTTGTGCATGATGCCGGAGTCGAGGATGGCGATGCCGACACCGCTGCCGTCCAGGCCATTGATTCCGAAGCCGGTGCGGTTGCGAATGGCGGAGGTTCCGGTGGCGGCTTCGATCGCGCTTGGCGCCATCGACATCGCGGTGCGCGCCGTCGTGCGGTTGGGTGAGATCCCCTGCACATCGGGCAGCGCGGCGATGTCGATCACACGCTGGGCCGGCAACAGAACGGCGAGCGCGGCCACCGAGGTGTAGCGGAAGTAAACCGATCCGCCGGCAGCCAGGACGCTCTGGCGCAGGTTGCTCAGTTCGGGGTCGGCGCCGGGCGTGCCGACCACGATGGCTTTCACATGGCGAACGTCCTTGACGTCGCGGACCCAGCTCTTGTCCTTGGGCGTTGCCGCCGCGGCGATGGCCGCCCGCAGGTCGACGGCGATCTTGGCTGCCGCCGGGCTGGTTGCAGAGGGTGCCACCGCGGCCAGGCTGCTCGTCGGGCTGGCCGGGGCGGCCGGGGTGTCCAGTGGCAAACCGGCCACCACCGCGATGGCGACGAACAGGCTGGCCAGGCGAACACGGCCAGGCGAAGGTAGGTGGACGGATGCGGTCATGTGTATCTCGGAATCTCGGAGTCGTCGGCGGTTGGATCGAGCGGCGTGGCCAGGTGCGATGGGCGCACCGGATCGGCCACGGGCTCGCAGGAACGTCACTCGCCGAGCACGGTCCTCTCGCTGAGCACCAGGCCTTCGCTGAGCACCAGGCCCTCGCTGAGCACCAGGCCTTCGCTCAGGACCAGGCCTTCGCTGAGCACCAGGCCTTCACTCAGAACCAGACCTTCGCTGAGCACCAGGCCCGCGCTGAGCAGGACTCCCGTGCCCAGCACCATGCCGCTGCCGCTGACCAGCCAGCCCGACAGCGCCAAGGTCTGCTTGAAGACGCCCGTCCTGCCCACCAGCGACGAGGTGCCGACCAGTGCGTCGGCGAGAACCACGCCCGCCGGCAACAGCGTCAGGTTGGTCGGCGCGGTTTCGGTGAAGGACTTGACGTAGGTGTCGGCCGCAATGCCGGTGCCCGACCAGTACACCGGCGTGCGCACCCGCACCTTGCCGCTGGCCCAGGTGACGCGCGGGTCCATCAGTGGCGAGTAGCGCGTGATGAACGACATGCCGTTGACGATGTGGCTGCCGCCGACGATGTGCATGCGCGACCAGTCGAAGGTCGTGCCGGCCACCGTCGAGGTAGTGGTCACGCTGCCGGTGAGCATGTTGGCGCCCGGGCTGATGCTGCCGGCAGCGATCGCCGAGCTCACGTCGGTGCGGATGATCTTGGCCAGGCGCACCGCGCCGTCGATGTTGAGCGCGCCCGCGCCCTGTTGCAGCAGGTTGGCATCGCGCAGCGGTTGGGCGGTGGTCTGCAGGATGCTTTTGATGAGCGGCGGCGTCAGCCCGGGGTTGGCCTGCAGC
>JANMAP010000171.1:0-2405 GCA_031359905.1 Burkholderiales bacterium
CGCCCGGACCGGCGCGCCGTCCTTGGTGCAGTGCTGCAGGCCGAGCTTGACCCACAGCAGGCGCAGGAAGTGCCAGACCTCGGTGGTCGTCGCCACCGTGCTCTTGCGCCCGCCGCGCGACAGGCGCTGCTCGATGGCCACGGTCGGCGGGATGCCGTAGACGGCGTCGACCTCGGGCCGGCCCGCCGGCTGGACGATGCTGCGCGCGTAGGCGTTCAAGCTCTCCAGATACCGCCGCTGGCCTTCGTTGAACAGGATGTCGAAGGCCAGCGTGCTCTTGCCCGATCCGCTGACACCGGTCACCACGTTGAACTTGCCACGCGGGATGTCGACGGAGAGGCTCTTCAGGTTGTGTTCCTTGGCGTTGACGATGCGGATGCTGTCGTCGCCGGGCTGCGCGGCGCGTCGGGCGCGGACGATGCTTTGTAGCGGCCGGCCCTCCTCGGCTTGCAGCGGGCCCAGGCGCATCGAGATGTCGTACTCGCGCAGCGCGCGGCCGGTGTGCGATGTCGGGTGCGCCTTGACGTCGTCGGGCGTGCCGGCGCAGACCAGTTCGCCGCCGGCCTCGCCGCCCTCGGGGCCGAGGTCGACGACCCAGTCGGCGGCGCGGATGACGTCGAGGTTGTGCTCGATGACCAGCAGCGAATGCCCGGCCTCGAGCAGCTTGCGCAGTGCGCGCATCAACTTGGCGATGTCGTCGAAGTGCAGGCCGGTGGTCGGCTCGTCGAACAGGAACAGCGTGCCGCGCCGGGCCAGTTTGGAGAGCGTGGCCTGGGGCTGCCACGGCCTGGCCGCCGCATCCGCCAAAAAGCCAGCCAGCTTCAGGCGCTGCGCTTCGCCGCCCGACAACGTCGGCACGGGCTGCCCCAGGCGCACGTAGTCGAGACCGACGTCGACGATCGGCTGCAGCCGCGCCACCACCTCGCGGTCGTTCTGGAACCAGTGCGCGGCCTCGGCCACGGTCAGGTCGAGCACGTCGGCGATCGACAACTGCAGCGGCCCGCGCAGCACCTTGACGTCGAGGATCTCGGGCCGGTAGCGGCGCCCGTCGCAGTCGGCGCAGCGCAGGTAGACGTCGGACAGGAACTGCATCTCGACATGCTCGAAGCCCGAGCCGCCGCAGGTCGGGCAGCGCCCGTCGCCGGCGTTGAAGCTGAAGGTGCCGGCGCTGTAGCCGCGTTCGCGCGCCAGGGCCGCTTCGGCGAAGATCTTGCGCAGTTCGTCGAAGGCGCCGACATAGCTGGCCGGGTTGCTGCGCGCGGTCTTGCCGATCGGGCTCTGGTCGACGAAGACGGCGTCGCTCAACCAGTCCATGCCGAGCACGCGGTCGTGCGCGCCGGGGGTCTCCGTCGGCTTGCCGAAGTGGCGCGCCAGCGCCGGGTACAGCACGTCCTGGATCAGCGTGCTCTTGCCCGATCCGCTGACGCCAGTGACCACCACCAGCCGCTGCAGCGGCAGGCTGACGTTGACATGGCGCAGGTTGTGGTCGCGTGCGCCTTCGATCAGCAGCTTGGGCGTGGCCTCGTCGACCAGCCGGCGCAGCCCCATGCCGACCTGCTTGCGCGCGCCGAGGTAGGCACCGGTCAGCGTGTCGGCATGGCGCGCGTCGTCGGGTGTGCCGTCGAAGACGATCTGCCCGCCGCGTTCGCCGGGGCCCGGGCCCATGTCGATCAGACGGTCGGCGGCCAGCATCACCGCCGGGTCGTGTTCGACCACCACCAGCGTGTTGCCGGCGTCGCGCAGCCGCAGCATCGCCTGGTTGATGCGGTTCATGTCGCGCGGGTGCAGGCCGATGCTCGGCTCGTCGAGCACGAACAGCGTGTTGACCAGCGAGGTGCCGAGCGCGGTGGTCAGGTTGATGCGCTGGACCTCGCCGCCGCTGAGCGTGCGGCTCTGCCGGTCCAACGTCAGGTAGCCCAGGCCGACGTCGTTGAGGTACTTCAGCCGCGTGCGCACCTCGTCGAGCAGCAGCTTCAGCGCGTCGTCGAGCATCGTCGATGGCAGGCTCAGGCGGTCGAAGAAGCGGCGCAGGCGCTCGATGCTCAGCTGCATCAGGTCGTGCAGGTGCAGGCCGGGCAGGGCCTCGAGCTGTTCGCGCGACCAGGGCACGCCGGCCGGCATCAGGCGCGCGGACGGTCCGGCTTCGCCGGCCGTCCGCACGGCCGCCTCGGGGGGCGGCGCCGAAGGCGCCTGGGGGCTCGTGACGGGCGGCAGCACACCGTCGGCATCGGCCTTGGAGCCGATGCGCCAGAGCAGCGCCTCGAGCTTCAGCCGCGCGCCGCCGCAGACCGTGCACGGCGTGTAGCTGCGGTACTTCGACAAGAGCACGCGGATGTGCATCTTGTAGGCCTTGCTTTCCAGGTATTCGAAGAAGCGGCGCACGCCGTACCACTGCTTGTTCCAGT
>JANMAP010000176.1:0-32384 GCA_031359905.1 Burkholderiales bacterium
GTCGACCTCGGCGGCATCGACGGCCTGCTGCACATCACCGACATGGCCTGGCGCCGCGTGCGCCACCCGACCGAGGTGGTGCAGGTCGGCCAGGAGCTCGACGCCAAGGTGCTGAAGTTCGACGCCGAGAAGAACCGCGTCAGCCTGGGCATCAAGCAACTGGGTGACGACCCGTGGCATGGCGTCAGCCGCCGCTACCCGAACGGCACACGGTTGTTCGGCAAGATCACCAACATCGCTGACTACGGCGCGTTTGTCGAGATCGAACCCGGCATCGAAGGTCTGGTCCACGTCTCCGAGATGGACTGGACCAACAAGAACGTCGCTCCGGCCAAGGTCGTCACGCTGGGCGAAGAAGTCGAAGTCATGGTGCTGGAGATCGACGAGGACAAGCGCCGCATCAGCCTGGGCATGAAGCAGTGCAAGGCCAACCCCTGGGAAGAGTTCAGCGCCACCGTCAAACGCGGCGACAAGGTCAAGGGCCCCGTCAAGTCGATCACCGACTTCGGTGTCTTCGTGGGGCTCACGGCCGGCATCGACGGCCTGGTGCACCTGTCGGACCTGTCCTGGCACGAGCCGGGCGAGACCGCGGTGCGCAACTACAAGAAGGGCCAGGAAGTCGAAGCCCTGGTGCTGGCCATCGATGTCGAACGCGAACGCATCAGCCTGGGCATCAAGCAGCTCGATGTCGATCCGTTCACCAGCTTCACCACGCTGAACGACCGCGGTGCGATCGTCAACGGCAAGGTCAAGAGCGTCGACCCGCGCGGCGCCGAGATCCAGCTCAACGACGACGTCACCGGCTATCTGCGGGCTTCTGAAATCAGCCGCGACCGCGTCGAAGACGCGCGCAACGTGCTCAAGGAAGGCGACGACGTCAACGTCATGGTCATCAACGTCGATCGCAAGTTGCGCTCGATCCAGTTGTCGATCAAGGCCAAGGACAACGCCGACGAGCAGCAGGCGATGCAGAAGCTGTCGCAAAGCAATGAACGCGAGAACGCCGGCACCACCAGCCTGGGTGCCCTGCTGCGCGCCAAGCTCGACACGCAAAAGGAATAACGGCCCTGCGTTGTTCGTCGACGCCCCGCGCGCAAGCGTGCGCGGGGCGTTGTTCTCGAGGCCCCTTTCTGCGCTGAAGCAGCCAACGCCATGACCCGTTCCGACCTCGTCACCCGCCTGGCCGAGCGCTTCTCGCAGCTGACCCAGCGCGACACCGAGTTCGCCGTCAAGACCATCCTCGACGCGATGTCCGACGCGCTGGCGCGCCGCCACCGCATCGAGATCCGCGGCTTCGGCAGCTTCAGCATCAACCGCCGCCCGCCGCGGGTCGGCCGCAATCCGCGCAGCGGCGAGCAGGTCACGATCCCGGAAAAGCTGGTGCCGCACTTCAAGCCCGGTAAGGCCTTGCGCGAGTCGGTCGACACGCACGTGCCGGCCGGTCCAGAAGCCGAGTGAGTGGTCGCGGCCGCGCCTGGCGCGGCCCCTAGAATCCGGCGCGCATGCGCGTCTTCGTCTGGCTCGTCAGGGCCTTCATCTTCTTCACGCTGTTCGCCTTCGCGCTGAACAACCAGCAGGTGGCCACGGTGCGCTGGTTCTTCGGCGTGCAGTGGCATGCACCGATGGTCATCGTCGTGCTGGCGGCGTTTGCCGCCGGCTGCGTGATCGGCGTGCTGGCGATGGCCCCGCACTGGTGGCGGGAACGCCGCGTGGCGAAACGCCTGGCGCCGCCTGCGGCCGGCGCGGTGGCGGTGCCGCCGCCACCGACATCGGTGCTGCCATCGGAGCTGGGGCCCGAGCACCCGCCGCGCGACGGTCTGTAGGCCGTGCCGCCGTCTGACGATGGACTTTGACCTGCAGTGGCTGCTGATCGCCCTGCCGCTGGCCTTCGGCCTCGGCTGGCTGGCGTCACGCTTCGACCTGCGCCAATTCCGACGCGAGGCGCGCGACGCGCCGCGGGCTTACTTCAAGGGCCTGAACCTGCTGCTCAACGAACAGCAGGACAAGGCCATCGACGCCTTCATCGAGGCGGTGCAGAACGACCCGGACACCGCCGAGCTGCACTTCGCGCTGGGCAACCTGTTCCGCCGGCGCGGCGAATTCGAACGCGCGGTGCGCGTCCACCAGCACCTGCTGGCGCGTGCCGACCTGAAAGCCGGCGACCACGCCCGCGCACAGCACGCATTGGCCCAGGACTACATGAAGGCCGGCCTGTTCGACCGCGCCGAAGAGGCCTACCGGGCGCTCGAAGGCACGGCCTTCGCCAGCGAAGCCCGGCTGGCGCTGCTGTCGCTGTTCGAACGCTCGCGCGACTGGCCCAGCGCGGTACGCGTCGCGCAGCAGCTGCAGGCGGATGGCGCCGGCTCGTTCGCCACCCGCATTGCACATTACGAATGCGAACAGGCGCTGGAAGCCGACGCCCAGGGGCGTCAGGCCGATGCGGCGGCGGCCTTGCAACGCGCCACCGCGGCCGCGCCGCAGGCGCCGCGCCTTCTGTTGCTCGGCGGACAACGGCAGCTCGCCGCCGGCCAAGTCGAGCAGGCGCTGGCCAGCTGGGACCGGCTGCGCGCGCTGCATCCCACGTCCTTCCTGCTGGTCGCCGTCGACTACGCCCGCAGCGCGCAGCAAGCCGGCCACGGCGAGGCCGCAGCTGCCGCCCTGCAGGCCCTGTTCGACAGCCTGCCGGCGATCGAACTGCTGCAAGCGCTGGAACTGCTCGAAGCGCCTGATTCGGCGCTGCGCCAGCCGCGGCTGCTGGCTTTTCTGAACCGCCAGGCGAGCCTGTCGGCGGCGCAGCTGCTGCTGGCCCAGCCGCCGCAGACCTGGGGCGACGACGGGCTGCGCACCCTGCGCGGCACCGTCGCCCGCGCCGCGCGGCCCTTGCAACGCTACCGCTGCGCGGCCTGCGGCTTCGAAGCCCAGCAGCACTTCTGGCAATGCCCGGGCTGCCTCAACTGGGACACCTACCCGCCGCAGCGCATGGACGCGTTGTGAGCCAGCCGCGCGGGGCGCGTGCTGCGCCGGGCGGCGCGGTCAGCCCGGCGTGACCGCGGCCGCGGCCGTCGGCCACTGCGCTTCGACCAGCGCCAGCACATCGTTGCGCGACGGCACCTGACCCCGCCCGCCGATGCTGGCCACCGGGCCCGGGCCGGTGATGCCGGCCAGACCCGGTTCGTGGTCGCAGTAGATGCCCACCGTCGGCCGGCCGAACGCGGCGGCCAGGTGGGTGAAGCCGGTGTCCAGACCGACCACCTGCTGCGCGCCGGCGAGCACCGCGGCCATCTGCCCGACCTTCAGGAACGGCGGCACGTCGCCTTCGCAGCCGGCAGCGATGCGTTCGGCCAGGGTCTGTTCTTCGTCGCGTCCCCACAGCACCAGCGGCATCCAACCCTGGTCCTTCAGGCGCCGGCCGACGGCCGTCCAGTGCCGTTCGGGCCACAGCTTTTCGCGCCGGCTGGCGTTCGGGATCAACACCGCATACGGCCCGCGCGGCACCCAGCCCGAGGTCGGTGCGCGCAGCCCGAACGCCGGCGGGCCTGGCGGCAGGCGGTAGCCGAGATGGGCCGCTGCCAGCAGCCGGCAGCGGTCGACGGCGTGCAATTCTCGCGACACCGCGGCGGTGCGCTGGTAGGCCCAGGTGGCCAGCGGCTCGCGGATGCTGTTGCGGTCGTAGCCGACCACCGGGGCGCCGGCCTGCCGCGCCCACAGCGCGCTCTTTAGCAGGCCCTGCAGGTCGAGCACCAGGTCGTAGGGCTCGCGGCGCAACTCGGCGCGCAGCCCGCGCATCGCCGTCCATGTCGCCGGCCGCGTCAACTGGTGGCGCCACTTGCGCCAGGCCATCGGCAGCACGCGGCCGACACCGGGGTGGAGTTGCGGGATCGCTGCGAAGGGCGCTTCGACGAGCCAGTCGACCGCAGCGCCCGGCAGCGCACGCTGGACATCGGCGACGACCGGCAGGGCATGGACGACGTCGCCCATCGACGAAGTCTTGACGATCAGCAGCCTCATCGGCCGGCGCGCGCACGCTCCGCCACCAGGGCCGGGTTGAACTGCGGGTCGTTGTACATCTTGAACTGGCGGTAGACCTTGAAGTAGCCCCGCCCGGCCGCGGCATCGGCCAGCAGCGCGTCGAGGCAGCCCGCCAGGTCACTGCGCTGCAGCAGCAGGCGATCCAGCTTGCCGGTGCTGGCGATACGGTGCGCCGCGTCGACATCCTCGCGTACCGTCTGCCAGCGCATGGCGTGCGCCTTGAGCGCCAGGATCGACAGGCGGTCGATCATGCTGCCGGCGGTTTCGCTGCTCAGCCGCGCGCCAGCGGGCACCGTCGACACGGGTGCGTCGCTGCGCGCCGATGCCGCGTCGACCAGGCCCAATGCCACCAGCAGCAATTCGTCGATGCGTTCGGTGGCGTCATTGCGCGCCTGGTTGTGGCGGTCGATGGCGCGCTTGATGGCGGCGATCTCGGCGTCGCCCACGGCGCTGCGACGGGCCAGGTCTTCCTCGGCCCACAGCAGGCTGTTGCAGCGGTGGTTGGCCAGCACCTGCGCCCACAGCGGGCCGGCCGGCGCCGGGGGCACCAGCGCGGGCCACCCGGGGTGCGCCAGGCAGTCGTCGTGGCAGCGGACGATCAAGGCGGCAGCGGGCAGTTCCAGGGCGCTCATAGCACTCGATCGCAGCAAGACCGGCGGGGGTGACGTGGGCCTGCAATGTCAGAATTCGTTGATTATTCGCCAGAACGCCAGCGCAACAGACCGCACACGATGACCACCCACCTGTTCACGACCTCGCTGGCCGAGCATCGCGCGCTGTTCGACGCCCTGCAGTCGTCGCAGCCGGCGGTCGAACGCATCGCAGCCCGCCTGGCGCGGTGCCTGGAAGGCGGCGGCAAGATCATGCTCTGCGGCAACGGCGGCTCGGCCGCCGACAGCCAGCACATCGCCGCCGAACTCAGCGGCCGGCTGGTCGACGACCGGCGGCCGCTGGCCGGCCTGGCCCTGTCGACCGACAGCTCGGCGCTGACCTGCATCGGCAACGACTACGGCTTCGACGCCATCTTCGAACGCCAGGTGCAGGCGCTGGGCCGCGCCGACGATGTCCTGGTGCTGATCTCGACCTCGGGCAACTCGGCCAACCTGCTGCGCGCTGCCGCCGCGGCGCGCGAGCGCGGCGTCGTCACCATCGGCCTGCTCGGCCGCGATGGCGGCGGGTTGCTGGCGCTGTGCGACGACGCGCTGGTCGTGCCCAGCCAGACCACCGCGCGCATCCAGGAAGCGCACATCTTCATCGCCCATTGCTGGTGCGGCCTGATCGAGCGCGCGCTGGGCCTTTAATGACCCCCCCGAAGCGCCTTCGGCGCCTCCCCCCGCGGGGGCGCCGCCAGCGGCCCGGCGAAGCCGGTTCCGCGGCGGCTGCTGGGCTGCCACCATTCCTGCGTCGCCGGTCGCGCGAAGCGCGATGGAATCATTGACATGACGAGCTCGCTGCCGTCGCCCGAGGCGTTGGCGCAGCGCCGCGTGCTGGTCGTGGGCGACGCGATGCTCGACCGCTACTGGTTCGGCGGCGTCGAGCGCATCTCGCCCGAAGCGCCGGTGCCGGTGGTCCGCGTCAGCCGCGAAGAGAACCGCCTGGGCGGCGCGGCCAACGTGGCGATGAACGTCAAGACGCTGGGCGCGCAATGCACGCTGCTGACCGCCGTTGGCGACGACGCGCCGGGCCGCCAGCTGCGCGAGCTGCTCGAACAGCAGGGCGTGGCCGCCGTGCTGGGCACCGATCCGCAGCTGCAGACCGTCGTCAAGCTGCGTGTCATCGGCCGGTCGCAGCAGCTGCTGCGCATCGACTTCGAGAACCAGCCCGACCACGAGGTGCTGCAGCTGATGCTGGCGGATTACACGCGCCTGCTGCCGGCACACGATCTGGTGCTGCTGTCGGACTACGGCAAGGGCGGGCTGGTGCATGTCGGCCAGATGATCGAGATGGCGCGGTCGGCCGGCAAGCCGGTGCTGGTCGACCCGAAGGGCAGCGACTTCAGCCGTTATGCCGGGGCGACAGTCATCACCCCCAACCGCGGCGAACTGGCGCAGGTCGTCGGCACTTGGGCCGGCGAGGACGACCTGGCCCGGCGCGCGCAGGCCCTGCGCCAGCGGCTGGATCTGCGCGGGCTGCTGGTCACGCGGTCGGAGGAAGGCATCAGCCTGTTCGACGACGACGGCCAGCTGCGCCTGCCGACCGAGGCGCGCGAGGTCTACGACGTGACCGGCGCCGGCGACACGGTCATCGCCACGCTGGCTGCGCTGATGGCCTGCGGTCTGCCGCTGCGCGATGCCGCGCCGTTTGCCAACCGCGCCGCGGGCATCGTCGTGTCGCGCTTCGGCACCGCCGCCGTGCGCCTGGCCGAACTCGCATCTTGAGCGTTGCTTGAGCATCTCTTGAACACCTCGAACGACGCCCCCGACCCGCTGCACAAGTTGCTGCGCCGCGGCGACAGCGCCGCGCTGGCCCGCCTGCCGCGGCCGCTGGTCTTCAGCAACGGCGTGTTCGACATCCTGCACCGTGGCCATGTGAGCTACCTGGCAGCGGCGCGAGCGCTGGGTGCCAGCCTGCTCGTCGGGCTGAACAGCGATATCTCGGTGCGCGGCCTGGGCAAGGGCCCGGGGCGGCCGATCAACAACGAACTCGACCGCGCCTGCGTGCTGGCCGGGCTGGCCGCCGTCGACGCGCTGCTGCTCTTCGACGAGCCGACACCGCTGGCGCTGCTCGAAGCATGCCGCCCCGACGTCTACGTCAAGGGCGGTGACTACGACATCGAGCAGCTCGCCGAAACCGCGCTGGTGCGCGGCTGGGGCGGCCGGGCGCTGGCCCTGCCCTTCGTCAGCGGCTACTCGACGACGGCGCTGGTGCAACGCCTGGCGCGCGACCCGCAGGGCGATCGATGACCGCGTCGCGCCGCGCCGCATTCATCGACCGTGACGGCGTCATCAACGAAGACCGTGGCTACGTCCACCGGCGCGAGGACTTCGCCTGGCGCCCCGGCGCCGTCGACGCGCTGGCCCGGTTGCAGCGCGCCGGCCGCGCACTGGTGGTGGTGACCAACCAGTCGGGGATCGCCCGCGGCCTGTACACGTTGGCGGACCTGCAGGCCCTGCACGGCTGGATGCAGGACGAACTGCAGCGCCAGGGCGTGGCTCTGGCGGGCATCTACGCCTGCCCGCACCACCCGCAGGCCGTGAGGCCCGAATTCCGCAGCGACTGCGACTGCCGCAAACCGCAGCCCGGGTTGATCCTGCAGGCGCAGCGCGAATTACTTCTGGATCTGGCCGCGTCGTGCCTGTTCGGCGACAAGGCCAGCGACATCGACGCCGGCCGCCGCGCCGGCGTCGGCCGCTGCTGGCTGATCGGCGACGCGCAGACCGCGCGCGACAGCGGCGCCGACGGCGCGCACGCCAGCCTGCTGGCCGCCGCGCAGGCCGAACTGCGCATCCGGTGAAGAACGACCAGCGCCGCCCGCTGATCGTGCGCCTGCGCAACTGGGTCGGCGACGTCGTGCTCGGCCTGCCGGCGCTGCGCCTGCTCGAAGCCCACGGCCACGATCTGCACCTGGTGGCGCGCGGCGGCTGGGCGCCGGCGCTGCTGGCCGGGCATGGCTGGCCCGTGCTGGTGCAGCCACCTTCGCTGCGCGGCAAGCTGGCGCAGCTGCGCCGGCTGCGCGGCGCATGCCAGCAGGCCGACCCGGGCTTCGATCGCCGCGACAACGCACTGCTGCTGCCGGTGTCGTTCTCCAGCGCGCTGGAGATGCGCCTGGCTGGCCTGCGCGCCGTCGGCGTGGCCAAAGAAGGCCGCTCGCCACTGCTGGCGCGCGCCGAGCCCTGGGCCGACCAAGGCCATGAACTGGAACGCTACTGGGACATCGCCTGCCGCTTTCTGCAGGTGCGCGAACAGCCGCCGCGCGACATCGCGCTGCGCGCCGCGCCCGCGGCTGTCGGGCAGGCCGAACAGTTGCTCGCTGCGCACGGCCTGCAAGGCGGCTTCGTGATCGTCTGTCCGTTCGCCGGCGGGCGGGCGGCCACCGCCGACAAGGCCGACAAGAAGTGGCCGGCCTTCGCCGAGTTCGTGCGCCAGGGCGAACAGCGCCTGGGCCTGCCGCTGGTCGTCTACCCCGGCCCCGGCGAACACCAGCAGGCCCGCGATCTGTACCCGGCAGCGCGCCTGATCGACGGCGCCGACCTCGCCGTCTACATCGCCCTGCTGCAGCGCGCCGCGCTGGTCGTCGCCAACGACACCGGGCCCGGCCACATGGCCGCGGCGCTCGGCCGGCCGGTGATCAGCGTGCTGGGGCCCACCCACGCCGCGCGCTGGGCGCCGTGGGGGCCAGGGGTGGTCGTGCTGCAGCGTCCGGCCGTGGGTGGGGAGGCTGTCTGGCCCAGCGCCGACGATGGTCTGGCATTGGCTGCATCGCTGCTCGGCAGCGGGCGCTGATCGGTCGACCGACAGGCCATGGCACTGCGCCGCGTCGTCGTCAGCCTGGGCAACATCGGCGCGCTGCACGACGGACTGGGCGAGTATTCGCTGCAGCTCGGCCAGCGCATCGCCGCCCAGGCTGCCGACTGGCGCGCGCGGCACGGCATCGCCATCAGCTTTCACCTGCGCGAACAGTTCTTCGGCCTGTTCGGCGACCAGGTGGACTACCTGGGCGTCAACCGCTGGCAGCAGTGGCGGCCGCTGCCGGTGGCGGACTGCGCGCTGTGGCATTCGCTGCACCAGCTCAACCGCACACGGCCGCCGGCGGATGCGGCGTGGCGCCTGGTCACCGTGCACGACCTCAGCTACCGCCACGGGCGCAATGCCTTCTCGACCTGGCGCCACCACCGCCGCGCGCTGGCGCTGATGCAGCGCACCGATGCGGTGGTGGCCATCAGCCACCACACCGCCGACGACGTGCGCCAGCACCTGGGCTGGCGCGGGCCGCTGCAGGTGATCCACAACGGCGCGCGCAGTTTTGTCGATGCCCCGCGCCGCCCGCTGCCGGGCTGGGCCGTCGACGACACGCGGCCGTTCCTCTTCCACCTGAGCCGGATGACGGCGTCGAAGAACCCGCAGGCGTTGATCGGCCTGGCGCGCCTGTGGCCGCAGATGCGCTTCGTCTTCTGCGGCCCGGCCACCGACCATGCGCAGCGCCTGCGCGCCGAGGTCCGCCTGCCCAACGTCGAGTTCCACCTCGGCATCGACGACGCGCAGAAGGCCTGGGCCTTCGCGCACTGCACCGGCTTCCTGTTCCCGTCGCTGACCGAAGGCTTCGGCCTGCCGCCGATCGAGGCCATGCACTTCGGCAAGCCGACCTTCCTGGCGCGCCGCACCTGCCTGCCGGAGATCGGTGGCACCGCCGCCGACTACTTCGACGATTTCGATCCGGCGGCGATGCAGCAGGTCGTCGAAGGCGGCCTGGCACGCATGGCCGAACCGGGCCGCGCGGCGGCGATCCGTGCGCACGCCGCGCAGTTCGATTGGGACCGCGCGGCTGCAGCCTACCTGACGCTGTACCGGCGCGCGCTGCGGCTGCCGGACTGAACGGCACGACCGACGGTCCGAGTGAGCGGCCAGAGTGAGCGGCCCCACTGAGCGGCCCGACTGAGCGGCCCGACTCAGCCGCACGACGGACCAGCCCGACTGCGCAGCCCGATTGCGCAGCGGCATCGCGGGCGACACCCCCGCCCAGGGGCCACCGGTCGTGGGCCCCCGACGTGCACCGCCGCGGGGGAATGACCGCACCGCATCGCCTTCGCAGAATGCTCACAGCCCGCCGCAAATGCATCCTGATTCGCCGCGGCGGGCCAGTCCCAACCACTGCCCCTGCACCTTCAATTCAAGGAGATCACCATGTTCCGTCAACTCATGACCGCGACCCTGGCCTGCCTGGCCATCAATGCCTTCGCTGCCGTCGACATCAATCGCGCCAGCCAGACCGAGCTGGAAAGCGTCAAGGGCATCGGCCCGGCGCTGTCCGGCAAGATCATCGAAGCCCGCAAAGCCGGCGAGTTCAAGAACTGGACCGATCTGGTCGAGCGCATCAGCGGCGTCGGCCCGGGCAATGCGGCGCGCCTGTCGCAGGCTGGCTTGACCGTCCGCGGCGCGGCCTTCGACGGTACGGCGACGCCGGCGGCGCCCAAGGGCAAGAAGATCGCCAAGAACAGCCAGTGAACGGCGGCCGCTACGGCACGCAGATGTCGGGCTCGGCGGTGTCGGCCGCGTGGTCGGCACCGGCGGGGCTGGCGGCGGCCGCCGCGCGCGGGTCGCTCGGCAGCAATGCGGCGGCGCGCCGGTCCCAGCCGAAGAAGTGCAGCACCTCGTCCTGGCGCGCCAGCGTGTCGGCTTCGCCCAGGGCCATCAGCTCGCTGGTGTACGGGGCTTCGAACAGCAGGTAGCTGGCCAGCGCCGAGCCGCGGGCCTGCGTTCCCTGCCCGCTCACGCCGACGCCGCGCAGCAATGCGCGCACGGGCGCCGGCAGGCTGCCCAGATGGCGCGCAGCGATGTCGTCCAGGCGCTGCGACGGTGCGATGACCAGGGCCTCGATGGGTTTGAGCGGCGTGTCGGCCAGCGCCGATTCCGGCAGCAAGGCCAGCGTGCGGTTGATGCGACGCATGCGTTCGATGTCCACCGCCAGCGCGTCGAGGAAGATGCTCGACATGGCGTGGCCGGCGATCTGCGCCAGGTTCGGATAGTCGGTGCTCGCCGCATGGCGACCGGTCGGTTCGTGCATGCGGCCGGCGCCGATGATCAGCAGCCGCTGCGCACCCAGATGGATGGCCGGCGACAGCGGCGCGGTCTGGCGCATCGACCCGTCGCCAAACCAGCCGACTTCGCCTGCATGCGCGATCTCGGTGGCCGGAAAGACAAAGGGGATCGCCGACGAGGCCAGCAAGTGCGCATGGCTCAGGCGCGTCGGCGCGGCGATGCGTTGCGAACGCTGCCATGGCGGGATGGGATGCGCCGAATCGTAAAAGGTGAAGTGTTCGCCGCTGCTGTAGCTGGATGCGGTGACCGCCAGCGAATGCAGATGGCCGCGCGCGAACATGCCGGGCAACCTGTCCAGCGGCACCAGGCGGTCGAGCAAGGTGGCGAGGGGCGAATTGTCGAGCAGCGAACGTGGGCGCAGACGGCGGAAGCGTGCGATCACCCAGCCCACCGACATCATCGTCAGCCAGTTGGCGCCGGTGCGGATCACGCCCAGCGAATCCGCGCGATACACCTGGTCGGCCGAAAACTGCTGCCAGACCTTGGCCACGACTTCGACCGAAGCCTCGAAGCGGTCGGCCTGACAGGCCAGCGCCGCGGCGTTGATGGCCCCGGCCGAGGTGCCGCAGATCACGCCGAACGGGCTCGACCCGCGCACCGACGCGCCCAGCGCTTCGCGGCGCAAGCGCGCCACGGCGCGCAGCACGCCCACCTGGTAGGCAGCGCGCGCGCCGCCGCCACTGAGCACCAAGCCGGTCAGCGGGGTCTCGTACATGAGACCACTGTATCGCCGCAATCGGCCGGCGCAGTGCTCAGAAATGAGGGGTGATCACCGCCGCCGCGGCGCAACCGTCCGACCCTGTCCGGCTCCGCCGCCGGGCGCGCGGCAGATCGTCAGCCGGTCACTTGTCCTTGTGGCCCTTGTCCTTGTCCTTATAGCCCTTGTCCTTGTGGCCCTTGCCGCGGCCGTCGCCGCGATGGTCGTCGCGGTCGTCGCGGCGCTCATCGTGGTGGGAGCGCACCTCGCGGTCGTACCAGCGGTCCTGGACGAAGTAGACCGGCACGCCGCACGCGTTGTACGCGCCGCAATGCTTGCGCCAGTTCTTGCGGTGGCCGGGCGGCACCCACATGTAGACCGGCTCGACCGGCCGGACATAGGCGGGTCGGCTGATGATCACGGGTTGTTGGACGATGACCTGCGGCTGCGGGAATCGACCGATGTCGATGCGCCCATAGACCCCTGGCTGGCTGATGTTCACCGAGACACCGACATCGGCGGCGTGGGCGGTCGGCGCCACGAAGCCGACGATGGCCACAGCAGCGGCAGCGAGAATTGTTTTCATGGTCGACTCCTTCGGGCGTTAGCAACCAGGATTGAACGCTCGCCGACGGGATCCCGATGTCAGACCAGGCCGCGTTTTCATTCGTACACAATCGTCGCGCTGCCCGCCGCGGCAATGCTGCGCCAGCGCACGAGCGCCTCATCGCTGGGCCAGAAGCGGGCGTCGTCGCCCAGGTCGAGCTCGGCCAGCGCCTGGCGACGGCGCAGCCGAAGCCGCACCGGCAGGCCCTGGGTGATCTCGCCGTGCTCGCTGTCCAACCGGCGCAGCGGCCACAGGCGCAGCACGTCGGCCACCGGCGGCATGCCGCCATCGACGTCCACCGTGAGGTAGCGGCCGAAACGCGCCCGCGCCGCCGGCAGGTCCCACAGCTGGTTGACATTCAGCCGCAGGCCGCCGGAGAAGCGGTCGTGCTGCAGCTTGCCCTGCACGATGACCAGACGGTCTTCCTGCAGCAGATCCTTGTTGGCGTCGATGAGCTCTTCGTTGACCACCGATTCGATGGCCTCGCTGCCGTCGTCGAGCTGGAAGATCAGCACCCGGCCGCGTGCGCCGTTGATCGTCCGCGGGTCGCCGACGATGCCGGCCAGCAGCTGCGGGTCGCGGCTGTCGACCAGATCGGCCAGCGGCCGGCGCACGAAGCGCCGGACCTCGTCGGCCCAGGCATCGAACAGGTGGCCCGACAAGAAGAAACCGATCGCCGCCTTCTCCTGCATCAGCTTCTCGCGCACGTCCCACGGCGTGATGTGGACCAGCGCCGGCTCCTGCGTGCTCGAACCATGCCGATCGTTGTCGTTGGGGCCGAAGTCGAACAACCCGACCTGCAGCGCATTCGCCGCCTGGGTCTCGGCCCAGTCCATCGCCAGGCCGACGCTGGCCAGCGCGCTGGCGCGGTCGGGGTGCAGGGCGTCGAAGGCGCCGGCCTTGACCAGCGCTTCGATGGCCCGCTTGTTGACCTTCTGGCGGTCGACGCGGGCGCAGAAGTCGAACAGGCTGCGGAACGGCCCGCCGCCTTCGCCCGACGTGCCTTCGCGGGCGGCGACGATGGCCTCGATCGCGCCGGCGCCCGTGCCCTTCACGGCCGCCAGGCCGTAACGGACGAGGCCGCGTGCGTTGCCCGTGTCGGGTACGAGGCCGCGTGCCGTGCCCGCGTCCGGCACCGTCTTGTCGTCGACGGGTTCGAAACGTGCCACGCCGTGGTTGATGTCTGGCGGCTCGAAGCGGACGCCGAACAGCTTGGCGTCTGCCAGCAGCACCTTCAGCTTGTCGGTGTTGTCGGCTTCGATCGTCATGTTGGCGGCGTAGAACTCCGCCGTGCAGTGCACCTTCAGCCAGCCCGTGTGGTACGCCAGCAGCGAATACGCCGCGGCATGGCTCTTGTTGAAGCCATAGCCGGCGAACTTCTCCATCAGGTCGAAGACCTCGTCGGCCTTCTCGGCGCCGATGCCCTGCGCCGCTGCGCCGTCGCGGAAGATGGCGCGCTGCAGCGCCATCTCTTCGGCCTTCTTCTTGCCCATCGCGCGGCGCAGCAGGTCGGCGCCGCCCAGGCTGTAGCCGCCCAGCACCTGCGCGGCCTGCATCACCTGGTCCTGGTACACGAAGATGCCGTAGGTTTCGTCGAGCACCGGCGCCAGCAGCGGGTGCGGGTACTCGACCGGCTCCTTGCCGTTCTTGCGCGCGCAGAAGCTCGGGATGTTCTCCATCGGGCCAGGGCGGAACATGGCGTTCAGCGCGATCAGGTATTCCAGCCGCGTCGGCTTGGCGTCGCGCAGCATGCCCTGCATGCCGCGGCTTTCGAACTGGAACACGGCCTCGGTCAGGCCATCGGCGAACAGCTTGTAGACCTTCGGGTCGTCCAGCGGCAGCTTGTCGTAGTCGAAGTCCTGGCGGCCCGGGCGGCGGGCGCGGATGAAATTCTTGGCCAGCTCGAGGATGGTCAGCGTGGCCAGCCCCAGGAAGTCGAACTTGACCAGCCCGATGGCCTCGACGTCGTCCTTGTCGAACTGGCTGACCGCGCTGTCGCTGCCCGGCTGCTGGTACAGCGGGCAGAAGTCGGTGATCTTGCCCGGCGCGATCAGCACGCCGCCGGCGTGCATGCCGATGTTGCGCACGATGCCTTCGACGCGCGTGGCCAGGCTCAACAGCTCGGCCACCTCTTCCTCGGCCTGCTCGCGTTGCTCCAGTTCGGGCACTTCCTTGCGCACGTAGATCAGCCCGGGGTCGGGCTTGTCCGGCGGCACCGGCAGGCGCGCCAGCGTGTAGGTCTTGCCGGGCAGGCCGGGCACCAGCTTGGCGACGCTGTCGACATGGCCGTAGCCCATGCCCAACACGCGGCCGATGTCGCGCAGCGCGGCCTTGCTGGCCATCGTGCCGAAGGTGACGATCTGGCTCACCGCGTCGCGGCCGTACTTGTCCTTGACGTAGTCGATGACGCGGTCGCGATTGGCCTGGCAGAAGTCGATGTCGAAGTCGGGCATCGACACCCGTTCGGGGTTCAGGAAACGCTCGAACAGCAGCTTGTATTGCAGCGGATCGAGGTCGGTGATGAACAGCGCGTAGGCCACCAGCGACCCGGCACCTGAGCCACGCCCCGGGCCGACCGGGCAGCCATGTTCCTTGGCCCAGACGATGAAATCGCTGACGATCAGGAAGTAACCCGGGAAGCCCATCTTGATGATGGTCTGGATCTCGAATTCCAGTCGGTCGGCATAGCGCGGCCGCTCGGCAGCGCGCCGCGCGTCGTCGGGGTACAGCGCGCGCAGCCGGCGCTCCAGACCGTCGATCGATGCTTGTCGGAAGTAGGCGTCGATCGGCATCCGCTGGCCGTCGACCAGCGGCGTCGGGAAGTCCGGCAGCTGCGGCTTGCCGAGCACCAGCCGCAGGTTGCAGCGGCGCGCGATCTGCACCGTGTTGGCCAGCGCCGACGGCACATCGGCGAACAGCGCGGCCATCTGCGCCTGGGTCTTGAAATGCTGCTCGCGGGTGAAGCGCTTGACGCGCCGCGGGTTGGCCAGCGTCTCGCCTTCGGCCACGCAGACGCGCGCCTCGTGGGCTTCGAAGTCGTCGGGTTCGAGAAACTGCACCGGGTGCGTGGCCACCACCGGCAGCCGTAGCGCCGCGGCCAGCGGCACCGCGGCGCGCACGTGCGGCTCGTTGCTCGGCAGGCCGGCGCGCTGCAGCTCGATGTAGAAGCGGTTCGGAAACAGCCCCGCCAGGCGCAGCGCCAGTTCGCGCGCGCGGTCGTTGTCGCCGGCCAGCAGGGCCATGCCGACGGCGCCGCCGTCGGCACCCGACAGGACGATCAGTCCGCGGCCCAGTTCGGCCAGCCAGTCCCACTTGATCCAGGCCTGCGCCCGCTGCGCGTTGCCGACCCAGCCGCGCGCCAGCAGTTCGCACAGGTGCAGATAGCCGGTCTGGTCCTGGGCCAGCAGCAGCAGGCGGCTGGCGTTCTTGTCGCCGCCGCCGGACAGCGCCAACGGCTCCATCAGCACGTCGACACCGATCAGCGGCTTGACGCCGTGGGCCCGGCAGGCCTGGTCGAACTTGACCGCCCCGAACAGGTTGTTCAGATCGCTGATCGCCAGTGCGCCCTGGCCGTCGGCGCGTGCCGCGGCGGCGGCCGCCGGGATGCGCAGGATGCCGTCGACGACGGTGTATTCGGTGTGGGTTCGCAGGTGGACAAAGCGCATCGAAGCATTATCGAGGCCTCCCTACAATCGATCTCGTGTCCCCAGTCGACATCGCTGCTGGCTACCGGTTCGTCGACGTGCACGACGGCCCGACGCTGCGCGAACAGCTGGCGGCCGGGGCCGCTGCGGCGGCACTGAAAGGCACGCTGCTGCTGGCCGCCGAAGGCATCAACTTCACGCTCGCCGGTGAGCCCGCGGCCCTGCGCTGCTGGCTGGACGCACTGCAAGCCGACCCGCGCTTCGCCGGCCTGCCACTGAAGTTCAGCCGCGCCGACGCCCCGCCGTTCAAGCGTCTGCGCGTCAAGCTCAAGGGCGAGATCATCCGCATGAACCAGCCCGCGGTGCGCCCGGCAGCGCAGCGCGCGGCCAGCGTCGATGCGGCGACGCTGGCGCGCTGGCTGGCCGCCGGGCACTGTGATGCGGGCCGCCCGCTGGCGCTTCTGGACACGCGCAATGCATTCGAGGTCGACACCGGAGCCTTTGTCGGCGCCATCGACTGGCGGCTGGCCAGGTTCAGCGACTTCCCGGCCGCGCTGCAGGCGCGCCGCGCCGAGCTCGAAGGCCGGACGGTGGTCAGCTACTGCACCGGTGGCATCCGCTGCGAGAAGGCCGCGCTGTGGATGGCGCAGGCCGGCGTGCCGCATGCGCTGCAGCTCGACGGTGGCATCCTGCAGTACCTGGAAACGACAACAGGCGCGCCGTTCTGGCGTGGCGACTGCTTCGTGTTCGACGAGCGTGGCGGCGTCGACACGCAGCTGGCACCGGCGCGGACACCGGCCGCCGCGGCATGAAGCCGCGCAGCGACCACCGCGCGGCGTTTCGCCAGCGTGTCCGCGGTGACACGTCGGCCTTCGGCTGGCTGCTGCGGGCGGTCGGCGTGCTGCTGATGCTGACCGCGCTGGCCCTGCCGCTGATGCAGGCGCCCGACCGCGCTGTCGAGACGCTGGTTGCGCGCTGGGCCCCGCCGCCATCGGATTTCATCGACGTCAAGGGTCTGGTCGTGCACATCCGCGACGAGGGTCCGCGCGACGATCCGGCGCCGCTGGTCCTGCTGCACGGCACGTCGTCCAGCCTGCACACCTGGGAAGGCTGGGTGCCGGCGCTGAAGCGCCAGCGCCGCGTCGTCAGCCTCGACCTGCCGGGCTTCGGCCTGACCGGGCCCTTCGCCGGCGCGTACCCGCCCGACGACTACCGCGGCGACAGCTACGCCCGATTTGTTCTCGACCTGCTCGACGCGCTGCGGCTGCAGCATGTGGTGCTGAACGGCAATTCGCTGGGCGGCGAGATCGCCTGGCGCTGCGCGTTCCTGGCGCCGGCGCGCGTCGCCGGGCTGGTGCTGGTCGACGCGTCCGGACCGCCGTTCACGCCCGAGCAGTTGCCGATTGCCTGGACCCTGGCGCGCCTGCCCGCAGCGCGCTGGGTGATGGAATCGGTGCTGCCGCGGCCACTGGTGGCGCAGAGCATCGCCGCGGTGTATGGCGACCCGTCGCGCATCACCCCCGATCTCGTCGACCGCTACTTCGAGTTGACGCTGCGCGCCGGCAACCGGCGTGCGCTCGGGCAACGCCTGCAGGACCTGGTGCCGGGGGCCGACGCGGAACGCATCGCGACGCTGAAGTTGCCGACGCTGATCCTGTGGGGCGGCCGCGACCGCGTCATCCCGCCGGCCGTCGGGGCGCTGTTCGAGCGCCAGATCGCCGGCAGCCAGCGCGTGGTATTCCCGCTACTGGGCCATGTGCCGCAGGAAGAGGATCCGGCCGCCAGCGTGGTGCCGGTGAAGGCATTTCTGGGGCTGCGCGACTGATCGTTGCCGGCGCCAGCGATTGGCCCTGGCGCAGACGTTGCCCTTCAGTCCCTCGATCTCAGCGCGCAGCCTTCAAGTGTTCACGCACCGCCGCCAGGTGCTCGCCGACGGCAGCCACTGCGGCCTTCAATTGCGCTTCGGTGCATCCCAGTTCCTTGCACCAGTATTGCAATTCGGCGGGGTCCCGGGGGTTGATGCGGCCGGGGTCGAGGGGTTGAAGATCGCCGGTGTGGTCAGGCATGTTGCCTCCTGTGCAGCTGGAAAAGCCAAACGGCATGTTGCGCCACTCGGTGCCCGGCGGCAATGAGTTTGACGGGCCCAGCGCCGGGCGACGCGGCGGGTCACCGGGCGTAGGACATCGACCACGCCAGATCGCGCTGTCCAGGGTTTGATCGCCGCGACTCGACGCCCGAGGATGCATGTTGAAACTCACCGTCCCGGTGGCAGAGGTCGAGATGCGCAATCCTTGGAATTCGAAGAATCCGTTCATGAGCGCGTGGCTCAGTTCGGCCAACAAGATCGCCGGTTCGGCCCGGGCCCAGGCCACGGCGCAGACCAAGCGCCAGGCAGCGTCGATCCAGACCGAAACTGCCAAACAGATCGTCGATTTCTGGACCGGCAAGACGGCCGCGGCAGCGCCGAAAAAGAAACGCCGCTGATCGCTGCCGGCTGCATTGCAGCGCATCGTTGACGGGCAACTGACGGGCTGCCTTGAAGGGCAGTGGCCCGACACCCTGCCTCGACGCCTGGCGCGCCCTTCCGCTTTCACCAGACGCAGGCGCTGACAAGGGCCGTCCGTGCAGTGATACTGGGTCTCCTCACCCGCAATCGGGAGACTTTTGATGCATGGCGAGCCTTCTCCAGACACCCTGGGCCGCGGCGGCAAGATCACGTCGGCGGCCGATGCGGTCGGTTTGATCCGGGCCGGCGACACGGTTGCGACATCGGGCTTCGTCGGCATCGGCTTCGCCGAGGAGATCGCGATGGCGCTGGAGCAGCGGTTCCTGACCACCGGCGAGCCGCGGGACCTGACGCTGGTGTACGCCGCGGGGCAAGGCGACGGCAAGGGGAAGGGACTCAACCACCTTGCGCACGAAGGGCTGCTGCGGCGGGTGATCGGCGGGCATTGGGGGCTGATCCCCAAGCTCGGCCGCATGGCCACGTCGAACGCGGTCGAGGCCTACAACCTGCCGCAGGGCGTCATCTCCTGCCTGTTCCGCGACATTGCCGGCGGGCGGCCCGGCCACCTCAGCCGCATCGGCCTGGGCACCTTCGTCGACCCGCGGCTGGGCGGCGGCAGGATGAACCCGCGCACGACGGAAGAGCTCGTCGAGCTGTGCCACCTGGGCGGACAGGAGTGCCTGTTCTACAAGGCGTTCCCGATCCACGTGGCCATCATTCGCGCCACCACGGCCGACCTGGACGGCAACCTGACGATGGAGCGCGAAGCGCTGACGCTGGAGTCACTGTCGATGGCCACCGCGGCGCACAACAGCGGGGGCATCGTCATCGCACAGGTCGAACGCGTCACAGAGCGGGGTGGGCTGAACCCCCGGCAGGTCAAGGTGCCGGGCATCCTGGTCGACTGCGTGGTCGTCGCCCGTGCCGAGAACCATTGGCAGACCTTCAACACGCAGTACCACCCGGGCTACAGCGGCGAGCTGCGCGTCGCCACGGGCGACAAGGCGCCGATGCCGCTGGACGCGCGCAAGATCATCGCCCGCCGCGCCGCGCTGGAGCTGAAGGCCAACAGTGTCGTCAACCTCGGCCTGGGCATGCCCGAAGGCATCTCCGCGGTGGCCGCCGAAGAACGCATCAGCGATCTGTTGACGATGACCGCCGAACCGGGCGTGATCGGCGGCCTGCCGGCCAGCGGCTTGGACTTCGGCGCCGCGGTCAACACCCACGCGGTGATCGACCAGCCGTCCCAGTTCGACTTCTACGACGGGGGCGGCCTGGACATCGCGTTCCTCGGCCTCGCGCAGGCCGACCGCGAAGGCAACTTGAACGTCAGCAAATTCGGTCCGCGCTTCGCGGGCGCGGGCGGCTTCATCAACATCAGCCAGAGCGCCAAGAAGGTGGTCTTCGTCGGCACCTTCAATGCAGACGGCATCAGCGTCGAAGTGCAGGGGAATCGGCTGATCGTTCTGCGCGAGGGCACCGTGCGCAAGTTCGTCGACCGCGTCGAGCACGTAACCTACAGCGGCACGATCGCCCACCAGCGAGGTCAGCAGGCCTTGTACGTCACCGAGCGCTGCGTGTTCAGGCTGTGCGACCGGGGCCTGGAGCTGATCGAGGTCGCGCCGGGGATCGATGTGCAACGCGACATCCTGGCGCAGATGGCCTTCGAGCCCGTCATCGCGCCGAACCTGAAGTTGATGGACGCCGCCATCTTCGCGGCCGAGCCGATGGGGCTGCGGGCCGAGATGCTGCGGTTGCCGCTGGCCGAACGCTTTGCCTACGATCCGCGGCAGGACATCTTCTTCGCCAACTTCGAAGGCCTGACGGTGCGCAACACCGCCGATGTGGACGCCATCCGCAGCGCGCTGGAAGATCGATTGGCACCCCTGGGCCACAAGGTCCAGGCGATGGTCGATTACGACAACTTCAGCGTCGCCGCCGATGCCCTGGACGCCTATTCGGACATGGTGCACGAGGTCGCGACCCGCTACTACGCCCGCGTCACCCGCTACACGACGAGCGCCTTCCTGCGCTCCAAGCTCGGTGAGGCGCTGCTGCAACGCGGGGTGGCACCGCACATCTTCGAGAGTTCGCAGGATGCCCACACGCACCTGCAGATGCTGGGGCAGCAGCAGCCAACGAATTGACCTCGGCCGGTGAGCCAGGGGCAGCGCGCCGACAGCCCGCCTATCGCCCAGAGCGGCCATACCGTTCTGGGCGCCGCGCATCGCAGTGCCGTGCGCGGCTGGCGTCTTCCTGCAACGCTACTTTCCTGCCGGCCAGGCCGCCTTCGGGCTTGACGATCTAGATCGTTCGGCGGATCACGGCAGCCCGAAGGCTTCGATCTCGGTGATGCGGGTGTAGCCTCCGAGTGCCCTGTTCACCACGACACGAATGCCGGAGGTGGTGAGCGGCGCGAAAGTGAACTTGCGCCAGACGCGGTCATTACCGGTGACGCTGCCGCCGGGTACGGTGACCCACGCGGCGCCGTTCCAGGCCTGCACGTCGAAGTCGGTGATGCCGTACAGACCGAAGGTCATTGCCTCGGTGGGTACCTGGGGGTTGGTGTAGTCGTCCTGGACCGTGTAGACGTCGATCTCGGAAATGGTCTTGCTTCCACTGAAATTGACCTGCACGCTGTCTGGCCAGGCGTTGATGGTGGCGTCGTTCCAGCCGCCGCCAGAGCCCCAATTCACACCCCGGCGCTCGCCGTCGGTCACCGCCGCCGCCGCGTAACCGGCGGAGTACACGCTCGAGGCCAGCGCCACACCGCCATTGGCCGCGGACGCGTGGTTGACCGTTGTGATCGCGCCGGCCTCGGCGTACGCCTCGAGCTCGGTCACGCGGCTCCAAATGTCCGGGGCGCGCAGTACCAACACCCGGATCTTGCTGGTGACGACTGGGGCAAATGCAAACCTGCGCCAGACGCGATTGTTGCCCGTGACGCTGCCGCCCGGCACTGCCTGCCACGCCGTGCCTGTCCAATACTGAACCTCGAAGTCAGTGATGCCGTACTGCGTGAAGGTCATTGCCTCGGTCGGCTCGGCCGGGTTGGTGTAGTTGTCCTGCACCGTGAACACGTTGATCTCGGCCACGCTCTTTGCAGTGCCGAAGTCGGCCTGCAGCCAATCGCCCCACGCATTGGGGGTGGCGTCGTTCCAACCGCCGCCGGCGCCCCAAGCGCTGCCCTTGCGATCGCCGTTGTTGGCACCGACCGGCGCGTATCCCGCGCTGTGGGTGCTGGATGCACTCATCACGGCCCCACTGGACGGCAGCACCAAGTTGACGCGGCCGCTGACTGGCGGGTTGGGCGGCACCACCACCGTTGTTTCGGCGTACGCCTCGAGCTCCGTGATCCGGCTCCAGATGTCCGGGCTGCGCAGGACCAGCACCCGGATCTTGCTGGTCACGACGGGGGCAAATGCAAACCGGCGCCAGACACGATTGTTGCCCGTGACGCTGCCACCCGGCACCGCCTCCCACGTCGTGCCAGTCCAATACTGGACCTCGAAGTCGGTGATGCCGTACTGGGTGAAGGTCATTGCCTCGGCGGGCTCTGCCGGGTTGGTGTAAGCATCCTGCACCGTGAAGATGTTGATCTCGGCCACGCTCTTGGCAGTGCCGAAGTCGGCTTGCAACCAATCTCCCCACACGTTGGGAGTGGCGTCGTTCCAACCGCCGCCGGCGCCCCAAGCGCTGCCCTTGCGGTCGCCGTTGTTGGCACCGACCGGTGCGTACCCCGCGCCATAGGTGCTGGACGCAGTCATCACGGTCCCGTTGGACGGCAGCGCCAAGTTGACGCGGCCACTCACCGGTGGGTTGGGCGGCACCGCCACTGAGAGCGCGGCAGCGGCGTCAACGATGCCCGCACCGCACAGCGCGACCGTGCAGTCGGCGCCAGTGCCCGTGGGAAAGGCGCGGGCGCTGGATCTCAGCGCTGTCAGCACCTGCGCGGGGGTCATGCTGGGGTCGAGCGACAGCATCAGCGACACCACACCGGCCACGTGCGGCGTGGCCATGCTGGTTCCCGAATACAACGCGTAGCCGGGCGCGCCGGGCGTCGTGGTGCCGGTATTCAGCGTCGACAAGATCGAGCTTCCCGGTGCGGTCAATGCCACCTTCGAGCCGAAGTTGCTGTAACTGGCGCGGGCGCCGCCTCGCGTGGACGCGGCTACCGTGATCACGTTCGTGCAGTTGGCGGGCGTCGCGTTGGCCGCGTCAACGTTGTCGTTGCCCGCCGCAACGACAACAACGGTCCCGCGCGAGACGACGTCGTTGATGGCGTTCTGGAAGGTGGTGCCGCAGCTGCCGGTGCCACCCAGACTGAGGTTGAGCACACGTGCCGGTGTGGCGTTGACGGGCACTCCCGCGACCGCGATTCCGGCGGCCCAACGCATCCCGTCGGCGATATCCGAGCTGTACCCGCCGCAGCGGCCGAGCACGCGCACGGGCTGGATTTTCGACGTCCAGTTCACCCCGGTCACGCCACTGCCATTGTCGCTGGCCGCACCGATGGTGCCGGCGACGTGCGTGCCATGCCACGAGCTGTTGTTGCCGTTGCAGCTGTGGTCGCCCGGGTCGGCGGGGTCGGGGTCGCGGCCGTCGCCGTCCTGCGACGTGGTGGTGTCGACGATGAAGTCGTAGCCGGCAACACGCCGCCCGTCGAGCTCGGGGTGGGCCGTCAGGCCGGTATCGAGCACCGCCACCGTGATCGAGGCGCTGCCGATGGTGCGGTCCCACGCCGCCGGCAGGTTGATGCCGCCGATCGCTTCGAAGTATTGCCACTGCTGCGCGTAAGACGGGTCATTGGGCGCGCGCATCGGCACCATGCGCAAGTCGGGTTCGGCGTACAGAACGTCCGGATCTCGCGCCAGTTGTCGGGACAGCGCAGCGGCCTCGGCGCGCGAGTGCAGCCGCGACAGCTGCACCACGTGCGCGTAGCCTGACATGCCGCGCAGTCGCTGCAACCGCGCACCGATACGGCCGCCGATCTGCTCCAGGCGCACTGTCGGGCTGGCAGCAACGACACCGGTGTCGGGCTCCCGAAGACGGACGATCAAACGATCGGTGGATTCGACGATCGACAACGCGGCAGGCTGTGCCGCTGTGACCGGCCCCCCCGCGACGGCCGGGCGGCTGCACAAGAGCGCACCAACGCAAAACGTCATCAAAGCCGGAACAAGCCAGCGCGAAGAGAGGGTCATGGGGGCTCACGCCTTGCGTCGCCTGGTCACCGTACCGCCCCGCCGACATGAAGGAGCTAGCCGTTCAGACACGAATTGTCGGTACTGCAGGCCACCCAGTGAGCCACTCGTTCGTGTCGAGACGTTCACTTACCCGTTTCATGGTTTGTACCTCTCGCAATGACGACAGACGCACCACTCGGCGGCGGTCACCGCTGCATTGGTTGCGAGACACCACACCGATGCCGAACCGGCGCCCCGATGCCGGCCCGGCGGCGCGTGCCCAGTGACCGCGCATTTCCGCGCACTTCCGCGCCCCCTTCTCCCGCTGGGTACACTCCCGGCCCCTCTTTCGCGCACTCCGCGCGCCCATGGCCGGCATCCACATCACCGACATCGAAGCGGCCATCAACTGGTGGCGCGAGCGTTCGCCTTCGCCCGACGGCATCACCGCCTGTGGCGAGGTGTGCGCGCTGGCCGAGGTCTATGCGCTGATGGTCTACTACCACGAGCCGTTGTGCGACGAGCAGAGCATGCCGGCCAAGTCACGCGACGCCTGGCTCGCCTGGTACGCCAGCACGCCCGACGCGCCGTGCATCGCCATCTGCTCGACCAGCCAGGGCGACGCGGTGTGCAAGGGCTGCGGCCGCACGTTCGAGGAAGTCCAGCACTGGCCGGCCTTCAGCCCGGCCGACAAGCGCGCCGTCTGGCGCCGCATCACGCTGGAGGCCAGCGCCTGGCGCTTCAACCGCTACGCCGAGCGGGCCCGCGAAGCCAGCGGTGCCGACCACCCCGACCCGGCGGTGTTTGCCCACCCGCCAGCGCCGGTGGCGGGCCCTTGACCCCCGGCGCGACCGGTGCGGACATGCCCGCACCGGGCAGCCGGCTGGCGGACAGCGCGCGACGCCTGGCGCCGCTGGCCTGGCCGGTGCTGATCGGGCAGCTCGCGGTGCTGGCCTTCGCCACCGTCGACACGGTGCTGGTGGCGCGCTACGACGCGGTCGACCTGGCCGCGCTGGCCGTCGGATCGGCGGCCTACATCACGGTGTTCATCGGCCTGATGGGCGTCGTCGCGGCGCTCAGCCCGATCGTCGGCCAGCTCTTCGGCGCGGGCCAGCACGCCCAGGCCGGGCGCCAGCTGCACCAGGCGGTGTGGGTGGCACTGGCCCTGGCTGTGCTGGGCAGCACGCTGCTGCTGTTCCCGCAGCCGTTCCTGGCGCTCGCCAAGGCCTCGCCGGTGGTCGCCGAGAAGGTCCGCGGCTACCTGCTGGCGCTGGCCTTCTCGCTGCCGGCGTCGCTGCTGTTCACGGTCTACCGCTGCTTCAACACCGCCGTCTCGCGGCCCAAGGCGGTGATGGCGCTGCAGCTCGGCGGGCTGGCGCTGAAGGTGCCGCTGTCGGCGTCGCTGGTCTACGGCCTGCCGGCCATCGGGGTGCCGGCGCTGGGCGCCATCGGCTGCGGCATCGCCACCGCGCTGGCCATGTGGAGCCAGCTGCTGCTGGCCGCGTGGCTGATGCACCGCGACCCGTTCTATGCGCCGTTCCAGGTCTTCGGCCGCGGCCTGGACGCGCCCGACCGGCGCGCCCTGTGGACCCAGCTGCGGCTGGGCGTGCCGATGGGCGCGTCGATCCTCATCGAGGTCACCGGCTTCGCCTTCATGGCCATCTTCATCAGCCGGCTGGGCACCACCGCCGTCGCCGGCCACCAGCTGGCGGCCAACCTGGTGTCGGTGTTGTTCATGATGCCGCTGGCGCTGGCCAATGCCGCCGGCACGCTGGTCGCGCAGCGCATCGGCGCCGGCGACCTGGTCGATGCGCGCCGGCTGGGCTGGCATGGCCTGATGATCGGCTGCGGCATCGCCGCGCTGATGGGCAGCGCGGTGTTCCTGGCGCGCGTCCAGGTGATCGGGCTGTACACCAGCGACGGCGCGGTGGTCGCCGCGACGCTGCCGCTGATCGCCTGGATGGTCGTCTTCCACATCGCCGACGCGGCGCAGACGATCGCCGCGTTCGTGCTGCGCGCCTACCGCGTGGTCACCGTGCCGGTGCTGATCTACATCGCGGCGCTGTGGGCCGTCGGCCTGGGCGGTGGCTACCAGCTGGCGTTCGACGTGCCGGGCAGCGTGCCACCGGCGCTGCAGGGCGCGCCCGGCTACTGGTTCGCGTCGACGACCGGGCTGGTGCTGGCGGCATTGGCGCTGTGCGCCTTCATGGGCTTCGCGTTGCGACCGCGGCGCGCGTAGCGCGTGTAGGCACAGGCGGGCCGGCGTTGCGCAGGCGCAGCTCGAAGCAGCTGCCGCCGCCCGGGCGCGGCAGGCACTGCACCGATCCGCCATGGCGCAGGGCGATCTGCCGCACCAGCGCCAGCCCCAGGCCGACCCCGCCTTCGCGTTCGGCGTGCCCGGGCAGGCGGAAGAAGGCCTCGAAGATGCGCTCGCGCAAGGCCACGGGCACGCCCGGCCCGCGGTCGCTGACGCGCAGCAGCGGGCCGTCCGGGCCGGCCAGCACGTCCACCTCGACCGCGTCGCCGCCGTAGCGGCGGGCGTTTTCCAGCAGATTGCGCAGGGCCCGACGCAGCAGGCGCTCGTCGCCGCGCGCCTGCACGTCGTCGCCCTGGGCGCTGGCGCCGACGCGGGCGGCTTCCTCGGCGGCCAGCGGCAGCAGCGACACCGCCTCGTCGCAGTCCAGCGTCGCCGCGGCGTCCAGCCGGCTGGCCAGCAGAACTTCCTCGACCAGCGCATCGAGCTCGCCGATGTTGGTGGTGATTTCCTGGCGCAGCTTGGCGCGCTGGGCCTCGGGCGCGTCCTCGAGCAGGGACACCGCCATTTTCAGCCGCGCCAGTGGCGAGCGCAGTTCGTGGCTGGCGTTGGCCAGCAGGCTCTGGTGCGAACGCAGCAGCGCTTCGATGCGTGTGGCGGCACGGTTGAAGCTGGCGCCGACGGCGGCGACCTCGTCGTGTCCTTCTTCGGCCACCCGCTGGTGCAGCGCGCCCGCACCGAAGGCTTCGACACCCTGCTTGAGCGATTCAAGCCGGCGCGTCAGGCGGCGCACCACCGGCCAGGCGCCACCGGCAACGGCGATGAAGATCACGACCAACAAGGCGGCCAACCCCACGCCTTCGGGCAGGACGTGCGGCAGCAGCCACAGCGCCCGCGCGTCGGGCGGCCCACCCCGGCCCAGGCCGCCCGGCCCGCCCGACCCGCCCAAGCCGTTGATCCCGAAGCGCCCGTCGCGACCGCCTGGCTCCCCAGGTCCGCCAGGCCCAGCAGGCCCGCCAGGACCACCAGGACCATGCTCGTCCAGCCCCCCGGGCCCACCCAGGATGCCCGGCGCCAGCCGCGCGGCGGCGCGCAGGCCGCCGCCGCGCGGCACCCACAGCGTGCGTCCGTCGTCCAGCCGGATCGCTTGCAGGCGGTTGATCAACCCCGGGTTGTCGAGTTCGCGGCGCAGAAACGATTCGGACGTCGCGATGCGCTGACCGGCCGTTCCGTCCAGCGCCATCGGCAGGCGCAGGCGCTGCGACCAATCGCGCAGGGCAGCCTCCTGGTCGGCCAGCGGCGCGTCGGCCGGCGGCAGCGAGCGCTGGATCAGGTCGCCCCAGGCGGCCATGCGCTCGCGCACCACGGCTTCGGCGCGGCTGCGCTGCTCGTCGAGATGGCGCTGCACCAGCCAGCCGGCGCCCAGCGCAAAGAGCGCCAGCGCGGCGACCACGGTGACGTAGATGCGCAGGTAGAGCGACCGCATCGGCGTCGATGCCGCTTCAGCGCGCGGCGTGGGCGGGGCAGGCAGCGCGGGTGCGGACTGCCCTCGCAGCGTGGGCAGCGCAGGGAACAACCCTCATTCGCTGGCGTCGCCTGCGTCCTGCTTGCGCGCAAAGACGTACCCGGCGCCGCGCACCGTCAGCACGCGGCGCGGCGCCTTGGGGTCGTCCTCGATGACGGCGCGGATGCGCGAGATGTGCACGTCGATGCTGCGATCGAAGGCTTCCAGCGGGTGGCCCTTCAGCGCGTCCATGATCTGGTCGCGCGACAGCACGCGGCCCGGGCTCTGCGCCAGCACCGTCAGCAGTTCGAACTGGTGGCTGGTCAGGTCGCAGGGGGCGCCGTCGAGCCGCGCCTGGCGGGCACCGAGGTCGACTTCCAGACGGCCGAACACCAGCACATCGTCGGACAACGGCTCGGGCGCGGCGCGGCGCAGCAGCGCCTTGACACGGGCCAGCAATTCGCGCGGCTCGAAGGGCTTGGGCAGGTAGTCGTCGGCGCCGATCTCCAGACCGACGATACGGTCCATCGCCTCGCCGCGCGCCGTCAGCATCAGCAATGGCAGGCGGCGGGTGCGCGCCTGCGAGCGCAGTTCGCGCGTCATGTCCAGACCGTCGCCGTCGGGCAGCATCAGGTCGAGCAGCAGCGCGTCGTAGCTGGTCTGCTGAAGCCGTTCGCGGCCGGCGGCCAGCGACCCCGCGCTGTCGACATCGAAGCCGTTGCGCCGCAGGTAGTCGCCCACCATGTCGGTGAGGCGTTTGTCGTCGTCGATGAGCAGGATGCGGCTGGTCACGGGGCGCCGGCGGCGGGATGCGCAGATGGCGCACCCCCGCCCACCGCAGGTCTCACTTGTTGGGAGCGTCGAGTTTCTGGCGTTCCATCATGTGCCTTTCCATCATCGCGCGGCGCGCATTCATGCGTTCGGCCAGTTTGGCACGCTGATCGGGGGTCAGCACACGGCTGACGTCGATCATCGCCTGCAACAAACGCTTGCTGCCCTGGTCGCGCAGCGCCGAGACCCTCTGCCGCAGAGCTTCGGCGGCGTTGGCGTCGACGGTGGGCTGGGTGAACAGCGCCTGCATCTGCTGGTGCAGCGGGCGGCCCTGTTCACGCAGCGCCTTCAGGTCGGCGTGCGCAGCGGTCATGATGGTCTTCACCTGCGCGCGCTGATCGGCGGTGGCGTTGACGCTGTCGAGCATGCGTTCGCCGAAGCCGCCGCCCATCATCATGCCCATGCCGTGGCCGCCATCCATCCCGCCATGCGGTGCGGCCTGTGCTGCCTGCAGCACGCCGCCACCAATGGCCAGGGCCACCGTGACCAGCGCGATACGCAGGCCCGCCCCGCGGCGGGCGGTGCGGGGAAGGGAAGCATCCGAAATCTGTGAGCGGGTCATGTCATCTCCTAAGAAGGCTGTCGATGGCAGGATCTTGCGCAGCAGCGGTAACGCGCATGTGGGAGCGGGGTAAAGATCTGTGTCGTGGCGCCCACGGCCTCGCGAATCTCTGGCGAACTTCTTGCGGAGGGCCGGCGGATTGTGCAGCGCCGTCATCCGATGAGGAATTCACGCCAGCGGTCGCATCCAAACGGCGCGGCGGCGGGGCCCAGCTTCACCCCGAGCGCTGCACGCCGATAGCCGAAGACCAGGGCGCGGTTGGTCGCTCCCTGCAGTTCACGACAAGGAGCTTTGCATGCACCATGGTCTTGGCCTGGCGGCCACTTTCGGTTTCATCGGGCTGCTGGCAGGTGGCGTCAGCGGCTGTTCGTCGGACGTCCAGGCGAACCCCGTCGTGATGGTCGCGGCTCACCTGCCGGCGGCCCACTCCAGCATGCCGGCAGCGGACGCGTCGTTCGACGCGTGGGCGATCACGACGATGGAAACCGTCGGCGCGACGCCGCACGATTGATTTGATCGATCAGGGCGCGCGACCCTCGATGGAGGCCGCGCGCCGCGACCCGCCGTCTTCGTCACGATCTTCGACACGATTGACGCGTCCCGCACTGCGTCGGTGGGCGTAAGCAGTCCGTCGCCACGCTGTCGCGGCGGCGCGCCCGCGGGGGCTCCTGCCTCGACGCTGGCGTTCCCGGAGCGCAGGCTTATGCTCGTGGGCACGGCCTTTTGCTGCACGGGCCTGGCTGCGGCGAGCCGGCGCAGCGGTCGACCAGCGTCGGCCGGCAGCGCATGCAAGAGATCGACGACAAGGGGACATCGATGCATTTCGCCATCCGTACCGTGGCCGCAGCCCTGATCGCAGCAGGTGCCGCCGGAGCGAGCGCGCAGGGGCTGCTCAACGAGCGCGGCATTTCCTTGAACATGGCCCTGGAGCTGGCCAGCGCCAGCCTCGAACGCTGCCGTGCCGACGGTTTCAAGGTCACCATCACCGTGCTCAACCGCCACGCCCGCACGGCGGTGGTGCTCAGCGACGACGGCGCCAATCCGCACACGGTGGAAAACAGCCTGCGCAAGGCCTACACGTCCTTCACCACGCGTTCTCCGTCCGGCGATGTCGCCAAGCGCCCACCAGCCGCGATGGCCGGATTCCTGCTGCTCGACAAGCTGACGTCGATCGAAGGCGGCTTGCCGATCTTCGCCGGCAAGGATCTGGTCGGCGCGGTCGGCATTTCCGGCGCGCCGGGCGGCGACAAGGACGCGGCCTGCGCGCAGACCGGCATCGACAAGATCGCCAAGGCGCTGGGCAGCTGAGATCAACGTCCCCGCAGGGAGATATTCTTGAGATCGCAATTCCCTGGCGCGCCGGGCCGAGCCGGTCCGGGCGCGGCAACGCAGGCAGTGAGGTCGAGTGTTCGGGCTGGCGTCAGGACGCTGTCGTTGCTTCGACAGCGGAGCCTGCCGTTGCTGCTCGCCGCGTCCGCACAGGCACAGGCCGCCAGCGGCCATCACGATGTCGACGACGCGGTGGTGCTCGACCCCGGCCAGTGCCAGGTCGATACCTGGATCTTCGCTGGCCGACGCCCGACGCTGCGGACGCTCCATCTCGGGCCCGCCTGCCGCCTGGGCGCAGTCGAGCTGGGCGCAAGCATCGAGCGCGCGCGCGGGGCGGGTGGCGAGGTGGGCGACAACGCCGGGCCGCAGATCAAGTGGGCCACCGAACTGCTGCCGCAGCGTCTGGCCGTGGGCCTGGCCAGCAGCGCCGTGTGGCGTCTGCAAGGACCGGAACACCGCGCGCTGGTCACGGTCTACATGCCGGTGACGGCCTGGCTGGCCGACGGCGCGCTGCAGCTGCACTTCAACCTCGGCCAGGATCGCGACCCCAGCGTCGGTGTGCAGCGCCGTTGGGGCGTGGCTGCCGACTGGTCGCTGAGCGACCGCTGGGCCGTGACTGCCGAACGGCGATCGCAACTGGCTGCGGCGCTGACGCGGGCCGGACTGCGCTGGAACCTGACGCCGCTGTCGCGCGTCGACATCAGCGTTGCGCACGGCGCGGGCACACGCGTGCTGGCGCTTGGCTTCACGCAGGAATGGGGCCGCTGAGAACGCAGCAGCGGTCACCAACGCGGAACGAACTCTGCCAGCCTTGCCGCAAGATCTCGTTCCAACCCTCGACGGACACAAAGCATGGATCCTGTTTTCCACCTGATCGCTGGCGCCCCGAAGCCCGTCGCACCTTACAGCCATGCAGTCGAAGCCGGTGGCTTGGTCTTCGTCACCGGCCAGCTGGCCACCGACCCGGACGATGACGATCTGCCCCTGCCCGCCGGCATCGAAGCGCAAACGGCGAAGGTCATGGCCAACTTGACGCGCGTGCTGGCGGGCCTGGGCCTGGGGCTCGGACACGTCGTCAGCGCCCGTGTCTTCCTGACCGACTTCGAACGCGACTACGCGGCGATGAACGCGGTGTACGCCAGCTACTTTCCTGCCGATCGGCGCCCCGCGCGCACCACCGTCGGCGTGACCGCGCTGGCGCGCGGCGGGCTGGTCGAGATCGACTTCATCGCCGTCCGTCCGTGACGGCGCATCGTCGTCGGGCCGCGGTCCCCGGCGGCTAGACAGGTCGCAGCGCGCGGGATGGACAACCCCGGGTCGCGCAGGTTCAATCGCCAGAACGAGACGGTTGGACTCGCATGCTCCGGCGATCGATCTTCATTTCCTATGCCCGCGAGGACCGATCCGATGTCGAGTCCTCGGCCGAACTGCTGCGTGCCGGTGGGGTCCAGGTCTTCATCGACGTGCGCGGCATCGACTACGGCGATCGTTGGCAGGATGTGCTGCGCGCGGCGCTGGAAAAGTGCGAGCGGGTCATGCTCTTCTGGAGCCTGGCCGCGCAGGCGTCGGAATGGGTCGATCGGGAATGGCGATATGCCCTGTCGCTGGGCAAGCGCATCGTTCCCGCGCTGCTGGACGGCACGCCCCTGCCCGACGAGCTGAAGGCGTTCCAGGCCCTGCCGCGCTACCGGGGAACGGGCGGGGAGACGGGCGGGGGGACGGGCGCGACCCGCGGGCGCGCCCCATCGACCGCCGACGAACCGTCCGCGCCGGCCCCACCGCACGCACGGCGTGCGGGAAAGCTGACGGCCTTGGCCGCAGCCGTGGCTTTGGTGGTTGGCGGCACTGGAGCCTGGATCTGGATGACACCGCGAGCGCCCGTGGACACCGCTGCATCGTTGCCGCCGCCCGCAGCGACAGCGCCTGCGCCGGTGACGGCAACGCCTGCACCGGTAACGACCGCGCCTGCACCGGTGACGACAACGCCTGCGCCGGCGACAACAGCGCCTGCACCGGTGACGGCAACGCCTGCACCAGTGCAGGTGCCAGTGCGCAGCGAGAAACTCGAACGCGACCTCGACGCCATCTCCAAGGCCGGCAGGATCGCGAAGCAGCCAGGGACCAACACCGGCGACATCCGTCGAGTCGAGGCGCAGCTGGCCGTCGTCGTCGAAGTCGGCCATCTGGACGGCTACACCCATGCCGAGCTGGGCCAACTGGAGTCCGCCGTCGGACTGGCGATGGCCGAACTGCGAGAAGTGAAGGCGCTCCTCGCCGAAGGCCGCGGACGCTTCGACGCTCCGCAGGAATCGCAGGCGGTCGGGGCACTGCTGACCCGACTCGAAGCCATCGCTGCACAGATCCGTCGCGCGCAGCCCGTGCCGACGCTGGCGTCGTCCGCACCGTCCCCCACTCAGCCATCGTCATCTTCATCCAGCGGCGCGGCGCGGCTGCAGGTGTCGCCAACGGCGTGGCTGTC
>JANMAP010000193.1:0-2401 GCA_031359905.1 Burkholderiales bacterium
TCAGGGGGGTGTTCATCGCCACAGCAACTTTCAGCAACATGCGGATGTCATGATTGTCTTGCGGAACGCGCCGGCCCTGCCCACGCTCCAAACCTGTCCGCCACTGCCGAGATGCCCTTGAGCACCCGCACTCCTGCACCCTTCGTTTCGCGCCCGGCCCGCCGCGGCTGGCAGCGCCCGCTGGCCACGCTGCTGGCAGCGCTGATCGCCCTGCCGGCCCTGCCGCTGCAGGCCCAGGTGCGCCTGCCGGCGCTCGGCGAAGCGGCGTCCGACGACCTCAGCGTGTCGGCCGAAAAGCGTGTCGGCGAACAGATCATGCGCGAAGGTCGGCGCGACCCAACCTACCTCGACGATCCGGTGCTGCTCGACTACCTGCAGTCGGTCTGGCAACCGCTGGTCGCCGCGGCGCGCCGGCGCGGCGAGATCGACGCCGACACCGACCGCGCCTTTGCCTGGGAAGCGTTCCTGGTGCGCGAACGCAGCGTGAATGCCTTCGCGATGCCCGGCGGCTATGTCGGCGTGCACCTCGGGCTGATCGCCATCACCACCACGCGCGACCAGCTGGCATCGGTCCTCGCCCACGAGCTGACGCATGTCACGCAGCGGCACATCGCGCGCAGCGTGGCCAGCAGCCGCAACGCCAGCCTGGTCGGGCTGGCCGCGGTGATCCTCGGCGTGCTCGCCGCCAGCCGCGGCGGCAGCCCCGATGCCGCCAACGCGGCCATCGTCGGCGGCCAGGCCGCGGCGATCCAGGGCCAGCTGAACTTCTCGCGCGACCTGGAACGCGAAGCCGACCGCATCGGCTTCGGTGTGCTCGGCAACGCCGGCTTCGCCACCGTCGGCATGGCCGAGATGTTCGAACGCTTGGCCGTCGCCACGCGGCTGAACGACACCGGCGGCTTCCCCTACCTGCGCAGCCATCCGCTGACCGTCGACCGCATCAGTGAAGCGCGGTCGCGCACGCTGGTGCCGGGCAGCGTCGGCGCGTCGCCGCCGGTGATGCACGCGCTGATGCAGGCCCGCGCTCGCGTGCTGATGGACCCCAGCGTGCAGGGCCTGCAACGCCTGGCCGACGGTGCAACCTCGTCGACCCTGCCGCAGGACCGGCTCGGCGCGGACTACGCCAGCGCGCTGGCCGCGACGCTGATGAAAGACCCCGCGCGGCTGGCCGCCGCCGACCCGACCGTGACCAAGGCCCTGCGCCAGCTGGCCGCGGCGGCGCCGCGCGAACCGCAGGCCGAACGCGCGCTGCACCTGCTGCGCGCCGAAGTGCTGCTGGCGCGCGGCGATGGCGCTGCGGCGACGCAGGCCCTGGTCGGGCTGCCAGCGGTGGCCGGGCTCGGCGCGTCAGCGCGGCCGCTGCTGCTGCTGCACGCCAGTGCGGCCACCGCCTGGCATCGCCAGCAACCCGATGCCGCGGCCAGCGAATTGCGGCGCGGCACCGAGGATCTGCAGACCTGGTTGACCGACCACCCGCAAGACGCCGCGGCCTGGGAACTGCTGGCCGGCAGCGCCGATGCCGGCGGTCTGCGCCTGCGTTCGCTGCGAGCCGGCGCCGAGGCGCGCGCCGCGGTCGGCGACATCAACGGGGCAATCGACCGCCTGCGCTCGGCGCAGGCCTCGTCGCGGTCGGTGGCCGGACAGGACTTCATCGAGGCGTCGGTGATCGACGCCCGGCTGCGCCAGCTGCAGGCCGAACGCCGCGCCATCGCGCTGGAAGCGCGTGGCGAAGGCACTCGCGGGCGAGGAAGCAGCGACGAGTCTGCGCCACCGCCACCGCCACCGCCAACGCCGACCACGCCCCCACGGTAGCGCGCGTCGACAACGTCAGCGGCAGGCTGGCATGCGACGCGCGCGCGCCGCATCGGTCGATGGCCAGGCCAGTCGCGGCGGCGCCGCGGGAACCAGGGACGAACTGGACCACACGGCCCCGCGCCGATCAGGCGTCGGCGCGATTGAAGATTCTTTCGGTGGCTGCGTCGATGACCATGCCGCACAGGCTGTACAGCAGCGAGCCGACGAGCGCGGCGACGAAACCGTCGACTTGCAGGCCCTGCAGCAGCCAGGCCGCGGACCAGAACATCAGCGCGTTGATGACGAACAGGAACAGCCCCAGCGTCAGCAGCGTCACCGGCAGGGTCAGCAGCACCAGCAGCGGCCGCACCAGCGTGTTGAAAAGACCCAGCACCAGTGCCGCGACCATGGCCGCGCCGAGGCCCGAAACGCTGACGCCTGCATAGACATTGGCCACCAGCAAGAGGGCCGCAGCGAGCAGGAACCAGCGCACGATGATCTTCATGGCCACAGCATAACGTGGTGCGGATGCTGCTCTTTCCTAGGTAAAACGCTTCTCAGTGGGGAATGCAGGCATTACCATCGCGCCTGCTTGGACGCCTGAAGA
>JANMAP010000207.1:0-15785 GCA_031359905.1 Burkholderiales bacterium
ATGCGAAACGGCGTGGCGTCACCCAGGCCGACGACGAAGGTGCCGATGCCGTGCCGGGTCTCGACCAGGCCCGAGGCCTGCAACTTGGACAGGGCCTCGCGCACGACCGTCCGGCTGACCTCGAATTCGCCCATGATGGCGGCCTCGGTGGGCAGCTTGTCGCCGGGCTTCAGGTGGCCTTCGCGGATGCGGTCGCCGAGGGCTTCGACGAGTTCCAGGGCCAGCGTTCGCGGCCTGCGGCGGATCAGAGAGAGCGTCGGCATGACTACGTGTTAACCCTGAATTTGATGTCGTTTCATGCGCTTAGAGTTACGCTAGTTGTACGACAACTGTCGACCGACGACAAGCCCGCGGTGCGATGGAAATCTCCCGCTTCCCGCTATGACCATGACCGCCACCACCCTTGCCCGCCCGCCGTTGACGATCCGCATGCACGCTGCCGACAACGTCGCCATCGTTGCCAACGACGGCGGCCTGCCCGCTGGCACGGTGCTGCCCGCCGGCGTGCCGGGTGCCGGGGTCACGCTGCGCGACAAGCTGCCGCAAGGCCACAAGGTGGCGCTGGTCGACATCGCGCAGGGCGCGGTCGTGCGGCGCTACAACGTGCCCATCGGCTACGCGCTGAAGGACATCCCGGCCGGCAGCTGGATCCACGAGCGGCTGCTGCAGATGCCGTCGGCGCGCGCGCTCGAAGGCCTGCCGATGGCCACCGTGCGCGCCCCGCTGCTTGAGCCGATCGCCGGCCACACGTTCGAGGGCTACCGCAACGCCGATGGCTCGGTGGGCACGCGCAACATCCTGGCCATCACCACCACCGTGCAATGCGTCGCCGGCGTGGTCGCGCAGGCGGTGCGCCGCATCAAGACCGAACTGCTGCCGCTGTACCCGCATGTCGACGACGTGATCGGGCTGGAGCACACCTACGGCTGCGGCGTGGCCATCGACGCGCCGGGCGCCGAGATCCCGATCCGCACGCTGCGCCACATCACACTGAACCCCAACTTCGGCGGCGAGGTGATGGTCGTCAGCCTGGGCTGCGAGAAGCTGCAGCCGGACCGGCTGCTGCCGCCAGGATCGTTCCCGATCAACGACGAACGCGATTCCGCACTCGGCCCCGAGACCGTCTGCCTGCAGGCCGACGAGCACGTCGGCTTCATGTCGATGCTCGACCACATCCTGGCCAGCGCGCGCCCGCACCTGGAACGCCTGAACGCGCGCCGCCGCCAGACCGTGCCGGCCAGTGACCTGGTGGTCGGCGTGCAGTGCGGCGGCAGCGACGCCTTCAGCGGCGTCACCGCCAATCCGGCGGTGGGTTACTGCGCCGACCTGCTGGTGCGCGCCGGCGCGACGATCATGTTCAGCGAGAACACCGAGGTCCGCGACGGCGTCGACCAGCTCACCAGCCGCGCCGCGACACCCCAAGTGGCTGAGGCCATCGTGCGCGTACTCGGCTGGTACGACCGTTATCTCGACCGCGGGCGTGTCGACCGGGCCGCCAACACCACCCCGGGCAACAAGGCCGGGGGCTTGTCGAACATCGTCGAGAAGGCGATGGGCTCGATCATCAAGAGCGGCACGGCGCCGATCGCGCATGTGCTGGCGGCGGGCGAGAAGCTGCGGCGCGACCAGCGCGGCCTGGTCTTCGCCGCCACCCCGGCCAGCGACTTCATCTGCGGCACGCTGCAGCTGGCCGCGGGGATGAACCTGCATGTCTTCACCACCGGCCGCGGCACGCCGTATGGCCTGGCCGAATGCCCGGTGGTCAAGGTCGCCACGCGCAGCGACCTGGCGCGGCGCTGGCACGACCTGATGGACCTCAACGCCGGCCAGGTGGCCGACGGCGACGCCAGCATCGAAGACCTGGGCTGGCAGCTGTTCCACCTGCTGCTCGACGTCGCCAGCGGGCGGCGCAAGACCTGGGCCGAACACTGGCAGCTGCACAACGCGCTGGTGCTCTTCAACCCGGCGCCGGTGACCTGACACCGGCGCCAGGCACCCCGCCCTCAGGGCATCAGGTGATCGGCCAGCACGCGCGCCACGTGCACGGCCTGGCGCCCGGCACCGTCGGCGATCTGGTGCCGGCAGCTGGTGCCGTCGGCGACGATCAGCGCCTGCGGCGCGGCGCGCACCGCGGGCAGCAGACTGAGCTCGGCCATCTGCATCGACACCGCATGGTGCGCGGCCTCGTAGCCGAAGCTGCCGGCCATGCCGCAGCACGAGCTTTCGATGGCCTCGGGCGCCGCGCCGGGGATCAGGCGCAGCACCTCCATCACCGGCGGCATCGCGCCGAAGGCCTTCTGGTGGCAGTGCCCGTGGACCTGGATGGCCTGCGTCGTCGGCTTGAAGTGCACCGCGAAGCGGCCGGCGCGGGCTTCGCGGGCGATGAATTCCTCGAGCAGCAGCGCCTGCCCTGCCAGGACCTCGGCGCCCGGGCCCAGACCCATGACCAGCATCTCGTCGCGCAGCGTCAGCAGGCACGACGGCTCCAGCCCGACCACGGCGATGCCGCGTTCGGCAAACGGCAGCAGCGCGGCCAGCAATTCGGCAGCCTTGGCCTTGGCCTGCTCGGGCAGGCCGGCGGCCAGCAGCGGCCGGCCGCAGCACAGGTGGCCGCCGGCCTTGCGCGCGACGTGCACGGCGTAGCCGGCGGCCTGCAGCACGCGCACCGCGGCGGTCGCGTTCTCGGTCTCGAAGCCGCCGTTGAAGGTGTCGACGAACAGCACCACGGCCTGGGCCGACGCCAGCGCCTGGTCCTTGGTCGCCAGGCCCAGCGCGTCGGCGCCGGCCCAGAAGGTGTCGCTGCGGAATCGTGGCAACGACCGCTTGGCAGACAGCCCCAGCCAGCGCTCCGACAGGGCGGCCGCACCGGGCAGCCGGTCACGCAGGTTGAACAGTGCCGGCCAGCGGCTGGCGGTGTGCAGCCAGTCGGGCAGGCTGGCGATCAGGCGGTCCTTCAGGCTGTGGCCGTGGCGGGCGCGGTGGTGGGCCGTCCACTCGAGCTTCATCTTGGCCATGTCGACGCCGGTCGGGCAGTCGCGCTTGCAGCCCTTGCAGCCGACGCACAGGTCCATCGTCGCGGCCACCGCGTCGCCAGTGAACGCGTCGGCACCGAGCTGGCCCGACAGCGCCAGGCGCAGCGTGTTGGCGCGGCCGCGCGTCAGGTGTTGTTCGTCGCGGGTCACGCGGTAGCTCGGGCACATCGTGCCGGCGTCGAACTTGCGGCAGTGGCCGTTGTTGTTGCACATCTCCACGGCCTTGGCCAGGCCGCCGGTGGTGTCGCCGCCGCTGCCCGGCGCGGTGGTGGCTTCGGTCACCGGATCGTTCTGCACGTTCCAGGCCGACCAGTCGAAGACCGGCTTCAGCGCGATGGTCTTGTAGGTCGGCGGAAAGCGGAACAGCGCCGCGTCGTCCATCTTCGGCGGATCGATGATCTTGCCGGGGTTGAACAGGTTGGCCGGGTCGAGGTGCTGCTTGATGGTGCGGAACGCGGCGTTGATCTGCGGCCCGAACTGCCATTCGATCCACTCGCCGCGGCACAGCCCGTCGCCATGCTCGCCGCTGTACGCGCCCTTGAATTGGCGCACCAGCACGGCAGCTTCTTCGGCGATGGCGCGCATCTTCGCCGCCCCGCCGTTGGGCCCACCCTGGCGCATGTCGAGGATCGGCCGCACGTGCAGCGTGCCGACCGAGGCGTGCGCATACCATGTGCCGCGCGTGCCATGACGGGCGAAGACTTCGGTCAGCGCATCGGTGTACTCGGCCAGGTGCGGCAAGGGCACCGCGCAGTCCTCGATGAAGCTGACCGGCTTGCCGTCGCCCTTCAGGCTCATCATGATGTTCAGGCCGGCCTTGCGCACGTCCCACAGCGCCTTCTGCGGCCCGTCCGCGTCCATGCGCACCACGCTGCCCGGCAGGCCCAGGTCGGCCATCAGCTCGACGAGCTGGTCGAGCTGGCGCACCAGCGCGGCCTTGTCATCGCCGCTGAACTCGACCAGCAGGATGGCTGCCGGCGCGCCGCCGCCAGCCACTTCGATCAGGGCGGTCTCGATCACCGGCCTGAACGCCGGGTTGGCGCGGCTCAACTCGATCATCGTCCGGTCGACGAGTTCGACGGCGCTGGGGCCGAGCTTGACGATGTGCTGCGCCGAATCCATCGCCGCATGGAAGCTGGCAAAGTTGACGACGCCGAGCACCTTGGCGCGCGGCAGCGGGCTCAAGCGCAGCGTCAGGCTGCGCGTGAAGGCCAGCGTGCCTTCGGCGCCCACCAGCAGGTGCGCCAGGTTGACGCTGCCGTCGGCGGTGTACGGCTTCTCGCTGCGCGGCCGGAAGATGTCGAGGTTGTAGCCGGCCACCCGGCGCAGCACGCGCGGCCAGCGCTCGTCGATCTCGGCGGCGTGCACCTCGGCCAGGCCGCGCACGAAGTCGGCGATGGCCGTCTCGCGCGGCCCCAGAGCGCCGACGCGGCCGAACGACGCAACCGTTCCATCGGCCAGCCAGGCGTCGATGCCAGCGACGTTGTGGACCATGTTGCCGTAGGCGATGCTGCGGCTGCCGCAACTGTTGTTGCCGGCCATGCCGCCGAGCGTCGCCTGCGCGCTGGTCGACACGTCGACCGGGAACCACAGGCCCAGCGGCTTGAGTTCGGCGTTGAGGTGATCGAGCACCAGGCCCGGTTCGACGGTGGCCGTGCGGGCCGCGGCATCGATGGCGAGCACCCGCCGCAGGTGCTTGCTGCAGTCGATGACCAGTGCGGCGCCGGTGGTCTGCCCGCACTGGCTGGTGCCGCCGCCGCGGGCCAACACCGGCACGCGCTGCTCGCGCGCGATGGCCAGGGCCGTGGCCACGTCTTCCGGGGTGCGCGGCACGAACACGCCCAGCGGCACGATCTGGTAGATCGACGCATCGGTGGCATAGCGGCCGCGCGACGCGGCGTCGAACTGCACCTCGCCCTGCGTCTCGCTGCGCAGCCGGCGCGCCAGGTCGCCGAGTTCCGCGTTCGATGGGCGGGCCGCGGCCCCGCTGCGCGCGTCGAGCCCGACTTCAGGCGTCCGGGCGTTCATGCCGACACCTGCTGCGCCGGCCGGGGCGCCGCGCTGCCCATCAATTCCAGCACGGCGTCGCGCTTGTTCAGCAGGTGCTGGGTCAGCAGCGCGCGCAGCGCCGGCGCGTCGCGGGCTACCAGCAACTCGATCATCCGGTCGTGTTCGTGCATCGCGCGCTGCCACTTGGCTTCGTCGAAGTTGGAGCGAAAACGCAGCGCCTGCAGCCGCGCGTTGACGTTGGCCCAGGTCTGCGTCAGCGCCCGGTTGCCGGCGGCGGCATTGATTTGCTGGTGGATCAGCGCGTTGAGCCGGTAATACGTGGGTAGATCCCGGCGCGTGAAGGCAGCCAGCATCTCGTAGTGCAGGGCGCGTACCTCGGCGAGCTGCTCGGGGGTGATGCGCGCAGCAGCGAGTTCGCCCGACTGCCCTTCCAGACCGGCGATCAGCTCGAAGGTGTCGGCAACGTCCTGCGCCGAGAGCTGGGCGACGACTGCGCCGCGGCGCGGCAGCAGTTCGACCAGGCCTTCGGCGGCGAGCATCTTGATGGCCTCGCGCAGCGGGGTGCGCGAGACCTGCAGCGATTCGCTCAGCTCGCGTTCGTTGAGCTTGGCGCCGGGCGCGATCCGGCCTTCGACAATGCGCTGGCGCAGGCGCACGGCGACCTCCTGATGCAGCACTTGGCGGGGAATCGAGAGCAGCGCACCCATGGCAGCCATGACCTGGTTGTATGCGGAATCAGCGATATCGCTGGCGATTGACTATAGGGCCATTGCGGTTGACAAATCAATTTTGTATGCAAAACTGAAGTTCATTCGCGGAAAGACGCCATGCAGCTCGACCACCATCCCAGCGGACGCCATTTCCTGCAGATCCCCGGGCCCAGCCCGGTGCCTGATCGCATCCTGCGCGCCGTCAGCCTGCCGACCATCGACCACCGAGGGCCGGAGTTCGGCGCGCTCGGCCTGAAGCTGCTGGCGGGCCTGAAGCAGATCTTCCAGACCCAGCACCCGGTGATCATCTACCCCGCGTCGGGCACCGGGGCCTGGGAAGCGGCGCTGGTCAACACCTTGTCGCCCGGCGACGCGGTGTTGATGTACGAGACCGGCCACTTCGCCGCGCTGTGGCAGCGCCTGGCCACGCGCCTCGGGCTGGAGGCCGAAACCCTGGCCCTGCCCGGCACCGATGCGGCCGGCCTGCCGAAGAGCTGGCGCCACGGCGTGCAGGCCGACCTGATCGCCACCCGCCTGCGCGACGACCCGCAGCACCGCATCAAGGCGGTGTGCGTGGTGCACAACGAGACCTCCACCGGCGTCACTTCCGACATCGCCGCCGTGCGCCGGGCGATCGACAGCGCCGACCACCCGGCGCTGCTGCTCGTCGACAGCATCTCGGGCCTGGCCAGCGCTGAGTACAAGCACGACGAATGGGGCGTCGACGTCACCGTCAGCGGCTCGCAGAAGGGCCTGATGCTGCCGCCGGGCATCAGCTTCAACGCGGTGTCGCCCAAGGCCCTTGAAGCCGCCAAGACTGCCAAGCTGCCCAAGGCCTTCTGGGCCTGGGACGAGATCATCGAGATGAACCGCAGTGGTTACTGGCCCTACACCCCCAGCACCAACCTGCTCTACGGCCTGAACGAAGCGCTGGACATGCTGCTCGACCAGGGCCTGCCGGCGGTGTTCGCGCGCCACCAGCGCTGGGCCGCCGGGGTGCGCTGCGCCGTCCAGGCCTGGGGGCTGGAGGTGCAATGCGCCGACCCGGCGGTGTATTCGCCGGTGCTGACCGGCGTGGTCGTGCCGCCCGGCATCGACGCCGACCGCGTGCGCCGGGTGATCCACGAACGCTTCGACCTGTCGCTGGGCACCGGCCTGGGCAAGATCAAGGGCCGCATGTTCCGCATCGGCCACCTCGGCGACTGCAACGACCTGACGCTGATGGCCGCGCTGGCCGGCTGCGAGATGGGCCTGAAGCTGTGCGGCGTGGCGCTGGCCGGCAGCGGCGTGCAGGCAGCGATGGACTTCTTCGCGGCGCATCCTGCGCCAGCCGCGACCGCAAGCTGAACGCCGACCGCGGCGCCGGCCGTGGCGCTTGCGCGCCCCATGAGAAACGATTGAACGACTGAACGATTGAACGACGAGGACATCGCCATGCAACGACGCCACTTCATCCGCGCCACCGGCCTGGCCGCCGCGAGCCTGGCCGCCCCCGCGCTGCGCGCCCAGGAATGGCCCACCGCACCGGTGCGCATCGTCGTCGGCTTCCCGCCCGGCGGGGGCACCGACGCGCTGGCCCGCGTGGTCGCGCAGAAGCTCACCGCCATGTGGGGCCAACAGGTCATCGTCGAGACCAAGGCCGGCGTCGCCGGCGTGCTGGCCGCCGAATACGTCGCCGGCCTGCCCGGCGACGGCAGCACGCTGCTGATGGCGCACATCAACAGCCACGCGCTGGCCGCCAGCCTGCAGCCCAAGCTGCGCTACAACATCGAGCGCGACTTCACGCCGATCGTGCTGGTCGGCGTCACGCCCAACCTGCTGATCGCCAACCCCGGGCAGAGTGCGAAGACCGTCAAGGACATCGTCGCGCTGTGCAAGGCGCAGCCCGGCGCGGTGAGCTTCGGTTCGGCCGGCGCAGGCTCGGCCCAGCATCTGGCACTGGAGATGTTCAAGCTACGCGCCAAGGTCGACGCCTTGCACGTGCCGTACAAGGGCAGCGGCCCGCTGCTGACCGACCTGATCGGCGGGCAGATCCAGTACAGCTTCGAGACCATGACCGCGGCCACGCCGCACGTCAAGAACGGCCGCGTGCTGGCCATCGCGCAGACGCGCACCCGGCGCGCCAAGGGCCACCCCGGCGTGCCGACGATGCAGGAAGAAGGCTTCGACGGTTTCGACGCCACCACCTGGTACGGGCTGGCCGGCCCGGGCAAATTGCCGGCGGCCATCGTCCAGAAGGTCAACCGCGACGTCAACGCCGTGCTGGCGATGCCCGACGTCCAGGAAAAGCTCGACACCTATGGGGCGGAAGACGGCGGCGGGACGAGCGAGAAGTTCGCGCAGTTCATCCGTACCGAGCAGGAGAAGTGGGGCAAGGTCGTGCGCGAGGGCAACGTCAAGGTCGAGTCGTAGGCCCTGCTCGCGCGTTGTCAACCGACCGTGTTTACCCGACGTTGATGATGCAAGCCAGGCAGATGCCGGGCCTGCTCAGGAGAGTCGGAGCGCACTCGAATCTCGATCAAAAAAACGGATCCCCACCATGAACACCACCAAGTCTCTGATCGTCGCCGCCCTGCTGTCCACCGCTGCCGCGGTGTCGTTCGCCCAGGCCCCGGCGGCCACCCCCGCGCCCGCGAAGGCCCCGGCTGCTGCTGCCGCCCCGGCGCCCGCCGCCGACGCGATGGCCAAGCCGGCTGCCAAGCCGATGGCCAAGAAGGCCGGCAAGAAGAAGGCCAAGAAGGTCGCTGCCGCCAGCAAGTAAGTCGAAGGCTGCGCCCGGCGCCTTGTGGCGTCGGCGGTCGGCGCTGATCGACCTGATCGACCTGATCGACCCTGACAGACCTTGACAAGGGGCGGGCTCTACCGCCCCTTCGTCATTTCAAGTCGCTGTCGTCCGGTGGGGGTCCGCCCGCCGCGCCCGCCGGCAGCGGCTGCGGCCACCCGAGCAATTCGGCCAGCCGGCCGACCACCCAGCCGGCTTCGGCGCTCGACAACGCCGAGCCGTCAGCGGCCAGACCGAGCGCGATGCGCGCCAGGACCTCGCCTTCGGTGATGCCGAGTTCGTGCAGCTTGTCCAGCGCGTGTTCGGTGAGCATCTGCGCCATGTCCTCGCAGAATTCATGGCGCGCGGCGATCACCTCGCGCGGCTCGTTCGGTCGAACGCGGCCGGGGGCGATGAACAGTTCGATGAACGCGCGCGGGATGACGATCTGGCTGTCCTCACTCCGGTCACTCATGCCGCGCTTTCGGTTCGGTGCCGCGGCGCACAGCGGCAGGCTTCAAGGCAGGGCCGGCGCGGCGTGCCGGTGGAAGGCCGGACGCTGTTCGAGCAGTGTCATGTAGGCGTTGACGGCCGGCAGTTCGGGGCGGGCGATCGGCGTGCACAGCCACCGCCAGGTGGCCAGCCCGAGCACGATGTCGGCGAGCGTGAAGCTGCTCCCGGCCGCGTAGGCGCCGGTGCGCTGCAATTGCGCGTCGAACAGCGTCATCAGTCGATTCCAGGCCTGCCGGCTGGCCTCGATCCCGGCAGCATCGGCATGTGCCGCGCTGCCGCGCACCAGGCCGAGGAAGGCATGGCGCCAGGCGTTGTTCAGCTCGGTGGCCTGCCAGTCCATCCATTGCTCGACGCGCGCGCGCTCGCGCGGCTCGCGGGGGAGCAGGTCGTGGCGCTGCTCCCGGCCGGCCAGGTAGCGGCAGATGGTGTTCGACTCCCAGAGCACGAAGTTGCCATCGCGCAGCACGGGCACCAGTGCGTTGGGGTTGAGCTGCAGAAATTCCGGTGCGTCGGTCGGTCGCACTCCCTGGCCCCACGGCTGCAACACATGCGGCAGGGCCAGCTCGTCGCACAGCCACAGCACTTTGCGCACGTTGATGGACGAGGCGCGACCCAGGATTTCGATGCTCACCGCGCGATTCTGCTGCAGCCGCGGCCGGCCCTTGATCGGCAGCGTGATGCCACCGACCCCGAGGCCGACCCCGAGCCGACACCGGGCCGACACCGGGCCGACCCAGAGCCTTGGGGCGTTCAACCCGGCGGACGCCCGACTGCCGCCGACGCGGCGCCTGACGACCGCTGCGGCTGCACGATCAGCATGCCGACGTCGGCCACGCCGCTGCCAGGTTCGATCATCAAGGGCTCGCTGACCCACGGCGGCTTCCCCGGACTGACCAGCGCGGCCTGCAGCAGGAAGCGCCGCCCCGGCTGCAGGCGCTGCCGCGGCACCAGCAGTTCGAAGGCCAGCGGCGCCTGCCGGCCATCGAGCCGCAGGCGTTGCTCTGCCAGCAGCGGATGACCGGTGTCGTCCTCGCCGCGCAGTTCGACCACCGACAGCGTGTCGGCCGGCAAGTCCACCCGCGCCCGGTGGCCGATGCTGCCGCGCAGGATCCAGGCTGCTGCGGCGTCCGTGCGCGGCGGCGATGGTGCGTCGGGCTCCGCGATCGGCCGCGGCAGGGGCTCGCGAGCGCTGAGCGGTGGTGGTCGTGGGAATGGCGGCGAAGGCAGTGACGGCAAAGACGGCAAAGACGGCAAAGACGGCGAAAGCAGTGACGGCGGCGCGCTGCTGCAGGCCGCCAGCCCGCCCAGCCCGGCCAGCAGCGCCGCCAACATCGCTGCCAGCATCGCGGCCAACATGCCCCGTGCGCGGCAGCGTTGGGCGAAGGCGGGTCGCAGGCAAGACATGGCGCATTCCAACACGCCGCGACCGATACCGGGGTGGCGCACCACACGTGCTGGCGAACCCGCTGGGCGACAGAGGGAGTAGGCCGTCGCCGGGGCCAGCGCGGCGTGCGAATATTGATGCGCCGTCACGCCGACGGTGCCGATCAGGACGCGCATGCCGACGATCCCCCATTGCTTGGAGCGCGCCGCGCTGATCGCAGCCGGCGGCTGTGCCTGGCTGGCGTTGGCCGGTGCGGCCAGCGCGGCCACTGCGGCCGCAGCGACGGCTGCGCCCGGTGCGCCCGGTGCATCTGCCAGTTGCGATGCCTCATCCAGTCCCGCTGAACGCCACCGCTGCGCCGAAGACGAGTTCCTTGCCGCCGGCAAGGGCTACGCCGCGCGCTACGCTGAACTGTCCCAGGTGCTGACGCCGATCCAGCGTGAACGCCTGCGGCGCATGCAGGCGACCTGGATCAGCTACCGCACCGCCGCCTGCCGATTCGAAAGCAGCGGCCAGACGCAGGGCACCGCCTTCTGGTCCTGCGCCGCGCGGCTGACGCGCGAACGCGCCGCGGCCCTGGCGGCGTGGGCCGCCTGCCCGCCAGGCGCTTCGTCGTGCACGCCGCCGCGGCCCTGAAGCGCCGTTCGATCCAGCGCGCGGCCTGCACGTGGATCGACTCGGCGCTGCGCGGGCCGCGGACCGCTGGCGCGGGCGGCCTGCTGGTCCTGGTCCGGCGGGCCGGCAACACGCTCGACCACCCTGCGCATGCGCGGCGACCAGCGGTTAGCGGGCAGGCGGTGCCGAGCGCGAGCAAGCGAGCAAAGCGAGCAGGCAAGATCGCGGCTGCGGCGGTGGCGCCGGACGGAGGCGATGAATGAAGTGGATGCGTTTTCTGCACCAGGGTGCTGCGGTTCGCGGCCTGCTCGACGGCGATGGCGATGGCGTGCAGCTGCACGGCGGCGGGCTGTTCGACCCGCCGCAGCCGCACGGCGAGCGCCTGCCGCTGTCGGCCGTCGATCATTGGCTGCCGCCGGTGCAGCCGGGCAAGATCATCGGCCTGTGGAACAACTTCCGCGCCGCGGCCGAGAAGAACGGCTGGGCCGCGCCGGCCGATCCGCTGTACTTTCTCAAATCGCCGGGCAGCGCGATCGGTCACCGCCAGCCGATCCCGGTGCCGGCGGCCTACGACGGCCGGGTGGCCTACGAAGGCGAACTGGCGCTGGTCATCGGCCGCCGCGCGCGCGCGGTGTCGGTGGCCGATGCGCCGGCGCACATCTTCGGCTACAGCTGCGCCAACGACGTCACCGCGCTCGAACTGCTGCAGCGCGACCCGGGCTTCGCGCAGTGGACGCGGGCCAAGAGCTTCGATGGTTTCGGTGCCTTCGGACCGGTGGTCGAAACCGACTTCGACCCGGCCGCGGCGCACCTGCGCACGCTGGTCGGCGGCCGCGAACGCCAGAACTACCCGCTGGCCGACATGTTCTTCGGCCCGGCCGAGCTGGTGTCGCGGCTGTCGCAGGACATGACGCTGGAGCCCGGTGACGTGATCCTTTGCGGCACGTCGCTCGGCGTGCTGCCGATGAAGCCGGGCACCACGGTCGAGGTCGTCGTCGACGGCATCGGCACGCTGGCCAACACCTTCGGCTGAGCGGCTCAAACCCCCAGCGCGTCGAGCTCCGAGCCGGTGCGCTGCAGCCAGACCTTCAGCCGCTGGCGTTCGAGCAGCCCGAGCTGCCCCGGCTGCACTGCGGCCCAGAAACTGGTGTCCTGCGCGTCGACCTTCTGCAGCGTCGCGTCGGGCAGCTTGCGCAGGCGCAGCACGCGCGCGCCCTGCACGCGGGCGCGGTCGATCAGGCCCGAGGCGTCGAGCTGCTCGAAGCGGTCGCCGCGCACTTCGTTGAGCACCAGCACCAGCGGCAGCGCCGCGCCCGGCCCGTCGAGCCAGCGTTCGAGCAGCTGCACCGAATCGCGCCCGGCGTCCATCACATGCCAGTAGTTCAGGCCGACGCCGATGTCGGCGGCGACCTCGGCCACCGCGGCGTCGTCGAGCCAGCGCGTCAGCGCGCCTTGGGTCTGCGCGGCCAGGTCGACGAGCACACGGCGCGCCGGTTCGGCAGCGGCGGCGTCGATCACGCGGTCCAGGCTGTCATGGGCGTCCAGCGGCAGCGGCGCGGCGAAGTCGGCATAGAAGCGCAGCAGCGCGCCGTGCGATCGGTCGGTGTCGAAACCGATGAACGGCAGGCCGCGGTCGATGAAATGCTGGGCCAGCACGCGGGCCAGCAGCGACTTGCCGACCCCGCCTTTCTCGCCGCCGATGAAGTGGATGTGGCTCATCAAATTGGAAGGGGTTGCTGACGTGGGAGGTGGCGAAGGCCGACCGGCGGGCATGGTAGCCCAGCCCCTGCGCGCCCTGCGCCCCCGGGCGCCCTCTGCGCTCTCTCCGTCCTCTGCGTCCTCTGAGCCCCCTTCGCCCCGGCGAGAATGGGCGTTCCACCATCGACGATGACCACCGTGAACATGCGCAAGCCAGGGACCGGCGGGCTGGTCTATTCGACCGACGGCGGCCGCATGTGCCCGGTCTGCCGGCAGCCGCTGGGGGCCTGCAGCTGCGCCGCCGCGCGGGCCGCTACACCGGCCGACTCGTCAGCCGGCGACGGCATCGTGCGCGTACGCCGCGAAACCCAGGGCCGCGGCGGCAAGGCGGTGACCACGGTGCGCGGCCTGCCGCTGCCGACGGCCGAACTGGCGGCGCTGGGCAAACTGCTGCGCACTGCCTGCGGCGCTGGCGGTACCGCCAAGGACGGCGTGCTCGAGGTCCAGGGCGACCATGTCGAGCGGCTGAGGGGACTGTTGCGCGATCGCGGCTATGTGGTGCGGTGACCTGCCCGTGGCGATGTGGCGGCGATGTGCCGGCACTCTGGCCGGCGATGAACCGGCGCTGTGCCGGCGCTGTGCCGGCGATGTGTGGGCGATGTGTGGGCGATGTGTGGGCGATCTGCCGGTGATGTTGCGGGTTAGGCTGCAGGATCCACGCTGTCAAAGGCCTGCCATGGAAGCGTCCGATGTCCTGCTGCCGCTGCAGCCCTACCTCGAGGCCTTCGTCGAGCCCGATCCGGCGCGGCGGGCCAGGCTGCTGCGCCGGGGCTTGACCGTCGACGCGCAGATTTGCGGCCCCGAGCGGGTCTTCACGGGCCACGCCGAGATCTCGCAAAAGATCGACGGCTTCCAGCGTCGCTGGCCGACCTGTCGGTTGGTGTTGGCTAGCGGGCTGATCTGCGTACGCAACACCGGCCACTTCGGCCATGCCATCGTCGGCGCGGACGGCGCGGTTCGCGCGGCGGGGCATTCAGTGGTCGAACTGGCGCCAGACGGCCGCATCGCGCGGGTGCTGGCATTCTGGGGCGAAGAGCCGCCGCTGGCGCCGGATTGGCCGGCGCATCTGTCGGTCGCCGCCGCAGCGGAAGATAGTGCTGCGGGTGCCGCGGATGCAGACGGCGCCGAGGGCGCCGCGGGTGCAGAAGTCGCCGAGGGCGCCGCTGCCGCTGCCGCTGCTGCTGCGGCTGCGGCTGCGGCTGCCGGCGCCCAGTCCGTCGCCATCCGCCCGGCCGCGCCGGCCGACGCCGTCTGCCTGCGCGTGCTGGGCCTGCAGGTCTTTCTCGACACCTATGCCACCGATGGGATCCGGCCCGCCCTGGCACGCGAGGTGCTCGGCGCCTTTTCGGCCGACAGCATCGACGCGCTGCTTCAGCGCGACGACACGCGCCTGCACGTGGCCGAGCGCGCCGGGCATCTGGTCGGGTTCACGCAGTTGCAGCTGCGCTGCGCGCATGAACTCGTGGCCGCTGCGCTGCCGGCCAAGCTCGAGCGCATCTATGTGCAGGAACCCTTCACCGGGGGCAGCGTCGGGCTCGCGCTGCTGCGGTCCGCCGAGGCCGCCGCGCGGGCGACGGGCGCGTCGGATCTCTGGCTGATGTGCTGGTTCCGGAACCACCGCGCGATGGCCTTCTATCGCAAGCACGGCTTCGTCGACCGCGGTGCCGCTTGGTACCGCATGGAAGGCGAGGCGCATGAGAATCGCGTGCTGACGAAGGCGCTCTGAATGAGCAGCATTGACTCTCCGACACGGACCTCCACCGCATGAGCACGATCCGTCCTGGCCAGCAGGCCGCACTGGTCGTCGTCGACGTGCAGGTCGGCGTGATGGCCGACGCCTGGGACGCCGCGCGCGTCATCGGCAATGTCGCGCACGCCGTCGAGCGCGCCCGCCAGGCCGGCGTGCCGGTGGTCTGGGTCCAGCACGAAGACGACGGGCTCCCGCGCGGCGCGGCGCCATGGCAGCTGGTGCCCGAACTGGTTCCCGCGCCGGACGAGCCGCGGGTCTGCAAGCGCTACAACTCGTCGTTCGAGAGCACCGATCTGGAGGACCGACTCGCGGCGGCCGGGGTGAGCCACATCGTGCTCGCCGGCGCAGCCACCAACGGGTGCATCCGCGCCACCGCCCATGCCGCACTCGAGCGCGGCGACGACTTGACGCTGCTGAAGGACGCGCACACCACCGCCCCGATCGAGAGCGGCACAGGCGTGCGTGTCGAAGCCGCCGGGATCGTCGCCGACCTCAACGTCGCCATGACCTGGCTGCGCTACCCCGGCCGCAGGAACGGCGTCGCGGTGGCCGCGGACGTCGACTTCGGCGCCCCGGTCAGCCGCAGAATCGAGCCATGACCACGCCCTCCGCCTCCGCCGTCGACGAGCCCTTGCACGAACCCCGCCTGTGGCGCGACCAGGGCTGGACGGCGCGGGTGGTCAAGAACAACGACGACGAGGGCTGGGCCGTCGAGATGATCAAGGCCGGTGAACCCGAGCCGGCGCTGGTCGGCCCGTGGACCATGGGGCGCGACAAGAAGAACCCCAAGCCGCTGGACACGGCCGCCTTCAACACGCTGGTGAAGACGGCCAGCGAGGTGCTGCGCCGCCACGAGCAGCAGTTGCACGCGCTGCTGCACAAAGAGGTGGTCCTGCAGCGCGCGACCGGCAGGTTGACCGTCACAATGGACGTGGTGCCCGACGACGACGACCCGCACGCGCTGCTGGCCGCCATCGACGCCGACGGCAGCACCCTGGCCCAGGTGCGCGTGCCCGCGGACTTCAAGCTCGGTGCGGCCAGCGCCGAGGCCTGGGTCGAGTCCGACTTCGCCCGGCCGGGTCGATGACCAGCCCGGTGGGCCACGCGGTGAACAACGCAGTTCGACGGACCCTCGGCCCGGGCGATACCGACGGGCGCTGGCCCGGTGGGTGCGAAGGATCTGAACGAAGCCATCCAGCGGGACCTGGGCATCCCGCGGGCGCACACGACCGCGTCCCGTTCGGGGCGCTGC
>JANMAP010000225.1:0-44999 GCA_031359905.1 Burkholderiales bacterium
TCAGGTTTCGCCGCAGCAGATGTCGTTCGCCGAGCCGCTGCGCCTGCGCAGCGGCGCGCAGCTCAGCGACTACACGCTGGTCTACGAGACCTACGGCCAACTCAACGCCGACCACAGCAATGCCGTGCTGGTTTGCCACGCGCTGAATGCCAGCCACCATGTCGCCGGCATCCACGCCGGGCCAGAGCGCAGCGAAGGCTGGTGGGACAACCTGGTCGGCCCCGGCAAGCCGCTGGACACCGATCGCTTCTTCGTCATCGGCGTGAACAACCTGGGTTCGTGCTTCGGCTCGACCGGGCCGATGCATGTCAACCCGGCCAGCGGCCGCATCTGGGGCGCCGACTTCCCGGTGGTCACCGTCGAGGACTGGGTTGACGCGCAGGCCCGCTTGGTGCAGCGACTGGACATCTCGCAGCTCGCCGCGGTGATCGGCGGCAGCCTCGGCGGCATGCAGGCACTGGCCTGGACGCTGCACCACCCGCAGGCGCTGCGCCACTGCATCGCGGTGGCCACCGCGCCGAACCTGTCGGCGCAGAACATCGCCTTCAACGAAGTGGCACGCCGGGCGATCGTCACCGATCCTGATTTCCATGGCGGCCACTTCTACGAACACGGCGTGCTGCCGCGCCGCGGCCTGCGCGTGGCCCGCATGATCGGCCACATCACCTACCTGTCCGACGATGTGATGGGCGCCAAGTTCGGCCGTCAGTTGCGCGCCGCCGAACTGGCGTACAGCACGCAGGACGTCGAGTTCCAGATCGAGAGCTACCTGCGCCACCAGGGCGACAAGTTCAGCGAGTACTTCGACGCCAACACCTACCTGCTGATCACCCGCGCGCTCGACTACTTCGACCCGGCGCGGCCGTTCGGCGGCGACCTGGCCCGCGCCTTCGCGGCGGCGCGCGACAACGCCTTCCTGCTGGTCAGCTTCACCACCGACTGGCGCTTCGCACCGGCGCGAAGCCGCGAAATCGTCAAGGCCCTGGTCGACAACCGCATCGCCGTCAGCTACGCCGAGATCGACGCGCCACATGGCCACGACGCCTTCCTGCTCGACGATCCGCGCTACCACGCCGTGTTGCGCGCGTACTTCGAGCGCATCGCTGCCGAGGTTTCGAAGTGAGCGAGCGCCGCGATCTGGAAGTCATCACCGGCCTCGTGCCGGAGGGCAGCCGGGTGCTCGACCTGGGCTGCGGCGACGGCGAGTTGCTGGCCCTGCTGCGCGACCGCAAGGGCTGCAGCGGCTACGGCATCGAGCTCGACGACGCCAACGTGCTGAAGTGCGTTCGGCGCGGTGTGCACGTCATCCAGCGCAACCTCGAGGACGGACTGGCCCAGTTCGACGACCGCAGCTTCGACGTCGTGCTGCAGCTCGACACGCTGCAGCACCTGCGCCATACCGAGCGCATGCTGCGCGAGACGGCACGTGTCGGGCGCATCGGCATCGTCAGCTTCCCCAACTTCGCGCACTGGGCCAACCGGCTTCGCGTGCTCGGCGGGCGCATGCCGGTGACGCGCGCGCTGCCTTACGAGTGGTACGACACGCCCAACATCCGCGTCGGCACGATGGCCGATTTCGAGGTGCTGGCGCAACGGCTGGGCCTGCGCGTGACCGACGCCTTCGGTCTGCAGAACGGCTGTGTCGTGCGCCGGGCCGCCAACCTGCGCGCCAGCGTGGCGGTGTTCCGCTTCGAGAGTGCTTGAGCCCGCGGCCGGCCGCGGGCTGTATCCGGCCGGCCGCGAAGTGCATCCCGCTGGCCGACGGTTTCACCGGCCGGCCGCTGCTGTGTCCGGCCTGCCGCCGGTTTCATCCGGCCGGCAGCAGCAGCCGGAACACCGAACCGTGGCCGAGCCGGCATTGCACATCGATGTCGCCGCCCATCGCCTGTGCCAGCTGGCGGCTGAGGGCCAGGCCGAGTCCGGTGCCGGGCACCGGCCCGCGCTGCGCGCCCAGGCGCTCGAAGGGCTGGAACAGCCGGTCGAGCTGAGACGGGTCCAGGCCGATGCCGTTGTCGGCCACGCTCAGCACGACCTGCCCGCCCTGCGCGGCTGCGCGCAGCCGCACCCAGCCGCCACGCTGGTTGTACTTGATGGCGTTGGACAGCAGGTTGGCCAGGATCTGCTTGAGCCGCTTGCCATCGGCGCGCACGCTGATGGACGGGCTGCGTGGCAGTTCATCCAACACTTCGATCCCGGCGGCCTGGGCGCTGCCGGTGAGCATCGCCAGTACCTCCTGGACGACGCCGCGCAGGTCGAGTGCTTCCGGGTTCATCGGCAACTGCCCGGTCTGTGCGCTGCTGAGGTCGAGGATGTCGTCCATCAGGCCGAGCAGGTGCTGGCCGCTGGACAGCACCTGGCGGATCCAGCTCAGCTGGCGCGGCTGCTCCGTGACTTCGAGTTCGAGCAGCTGCGAAAAGCCGAGGATGGCATTCAGCGGGGTGCGCAGTTCATGGCTGACGCGCGACAGAAACTGCGACTTCGCCATGTCGGCGGCGGCGGCCCGGTCGCGCTGGTAGCGCAGGGCCTCGGCCTGCTTGGCCGCGGTGATGTCGGTGAGGGTGCCGATCAGGCGCAGCGGGCGGCTGTCGGCGGCGCGCTCGATGACCGTGCCGCGCGACAGCACCCAGACCCACTGCCCGCTTTTGTGCTGCACGCGGTGTTCGCTGACATAGCCCGGTGTGCCGCCCGCCAGCAGGGCCTCGCGCGACCGCATCACGGCCGGCAGATCGTCGGGATGGATGCGCCGGTCGAGCGCCTCGGGCAGCGCTTCGGGGTCGCCCTCGTCGAAGCCGTACATCTCGACGCCACGCCGCGAGAGCAGCCGTTCGCCGCTGACCAGGTTGGTTTCCCACACGCCGTCGCCGATGCTGTCCAGCGCCAGCTTCCAGCGCTCGTCGCTGGCCCGCAGCCGGGCTTCGGACTGCTTGCGTTCGGTGATGTCGAGCAGCACGCCGATGCGCACCAAGGCGTGCGGCTGCGACACCACCGCCGACGAGGTCTGCTGGATCCAACGCTCGCGCCCGTCGGGCAGGCGGATGCGGTATTCGGTGGTCAGCGGCAGGCCGGCGGCGTTGGCGGCATCGAGCTCGGCTTCGACACGCTGTCGGTCGTCGGGGTGGCGCACGGCGCGGATGGCGCCGGCCTCGCGCATCACGCGCTCCGGGTCCAGCCCGAGCAGGTCGCGCACGCCGTCGCTGATGTAGTCGATGTGGCGCCCCCCATCCGGGTGGATGACCAGCCGGTACAGCGCGCCGGGCAGGTGGGTGGCCAGCTCGCGCAGGTTCTGCTCGCTGCGCTGCAGCGCCCGCTCGCCGAGCAAGCGTTCGGTGATGTCCTCGACGGTGCCTTCGCAGTACAGCACCGTGCCGTCGCGGTCGCGCACCAGGTGGGCGTTTTCGCTGACCCACAACCGCTGGCCGCCGCGGTAACGGCGGACTTCGGACACGAAGCCCGTCACCTGCCCGTCGGTATTCAGGCGGCGGATGAATTCGGCGCGCCGGCCCGGGTCGACATACCACTCCGTGGCGATGTCGTGGACGTGGGCAATCTGTTCGGCCTCGGTGGTGAAGCCGTTCAGGCGCACCAGCGCCGGGTTGGCGCGCAGCTGCCGTCCATCGATCGTCGATCGGTAGGCGCCGATCGACAGGAACTCGAACAGCGTCGAGAAATCGTCGTGCGGCACGGCGGTTCTCAGTCCAGCGTGACTTCGGTGTGCACGCTGCCGGCGCGGTCGGCGGTGGCGGTCAAGGCCAGCGCGGTGCCGCGCGCGCCGCGCACCACCCACTCGACGACGGCGCGGTCGCCGGTGATGTCGCGGTTGGGCAGGAAGGCGAGCAGCGAATTCTTCGGCGCGTGGCCTTCGAGGTGCTGGCCTTCGACGCGTTCCTGGCCGCTGACCATCGTCACGCCCGGCGGCAGGTGGATGCGGAAGACCGTGCCGCGCGCCATCTTGCGTTCCAGCGCGCGCTTCGTGACGTACGACGGCAGGTAGCCGCTGTTGGCCACCGCGAAGCGGATGCGCCAGGTCTCGTCGCCGAGCGCGCGCACTTCGGTGCGCAGCACTTCCAGCCGCGGCAGCGACAGCGCGATCTGCTGCAGCCAGGCCGGGAAGCGCGCCGCCTCGCGTTCGCGCAGCGCCGGCGGCGGGTTGCGCCAGTAGTTCAGCTTGTCCCAGCCGCCGAGTTCGACCATGCCCAGCTGTGGGTGGCGAAAGGGGTACCAGTCGACATGCGCCTGCCCGGCGCATTGTTCGTCGCTCCACTTGAGCAGCTTCAGATCATCTTCGATCGGATGATCGCGGTACCACTCGATCCACTTGTACTCGGCGATCCCCGCTTCCTTGTTCGGGGCCCACATCTCGACCGTCCAGAACAGCGCGCCGAGGTGCTCGTAGACCCAGTCTTGCGTGCCGGTGATGACCTGCTTGGGGTGGTACTTGAAGTCGTGCCAGATGCTGATCGCCGGATAGCCGGTGAGCTTGGCGCCGACGTCCGACAGCCGCTTGTACATCCACAAGTCTTCCGGCGTCATGTCGTCGTCGCTGTTGGTGCCCATCGGCCGCAGGATGACGCCGCTGTGGGTGTGGAAGCTGACGGCTGCGCCGATGTTGCGGTGCTTCACGATGAAGTCGACCATCGCCCGCACCTCGGGCTCGCTGGTCGGGTACGGTCCGGCGCCCTGTTGCTCGAACTCCTGTCTCCAATAGGCCGGGAAGTTGCGGTTCAGGTCCAGGCCTTCGCGGTCCGGGTTGACGCTGACCTTCAGGCCGTCGAAGTTGGTCAGCGTGCCTTCGGGCATCACGCGGTAGTACTCGCCGCCGAATTCGCCGGGCTCGCGGGCGACCATCAGCCGCGGCTCGGCCGGGTGCTTCTTCCACGGGCCGTGCGGGTCGGGCAGGCGCATGCTGAGCATGCGGCCGTCGCCGTCGATGTCCTCGACGTTCAGGCCGTCGACCGGCTCTTCGTCGTCGGGGTAGGGCCGGGTGCTGCTGCGGATGTAGCGCGGGCGGTCGGCGAGGGCCAGCTCGGCGCCGTCGGGGTTCAAGCGCGGCACCATGTAGACCGCACGGGTGTCCAGCAACTGGCGGATGTTCGCCCCCAAGACGCCTGCGGCGTCGGCCCCCCGAGGGGGCGCGTCCGGCTTGGGGCTGCCCGGCGCCGGACTGCCGTCGGCGAAGTAGCCCGTGACCAAGGTGTGAAGCCAGTACAGGCAGGCGGTGCTGGCGGCCAGCTCGGCGGCGTGGATGTTGCCGTCGACCCAGAAGGCCGGCTTGTCGGTGTCGGCACCGGTGGCGGCGTTGGTCAGCGCCAGCAGCCAGATGTCGCGGCCTTCGAAGCTCTTGCCGATGCTGTGCAAGGCGACCAGTTGCGGTACCGCGGCGGCGTAGTCGTGCAGCAGGCGGGTCAGTTCGTCGTGGCGGTAGAACTGGTCGAAGCGCGGAACGGGGATCGCAGGCATGGTCAGTGAGGCGCAACAGGACGATAAGTAACCGATTGTGCCCGCCCGGTTGACGGTTTCGGCGATGGCTAGCCGCAGACGTGTCGGATTGCGCCGGCGCAGCAATCACGCCTGCAGCACGGCGCTTGCAGCACGGCGGTTGCAGCACGGTGCCGACGTGGCGGCGCCTGCATCACGACGCCTGCATCAACGTGCCTGCAACGAAGACGCGCAACTCGCCGGACGCGAAGGCTTCCCAGGGTTCGTCGGCGGTCAATGGCTCGGTGGCCACCACGGCCACACGGTCCTGCGGCGTGGTCAGCGGCGCGAAGTCGACGCTCAGGTCTTCATCGGCCAAGCGCGCGGCGCGGAACGGGTGGCGGCGCTGCAGCGAAAACAGGCGGGTGCTGCCATGCGCCCACAGCGCCTGCCCGTTGGACAACAGCACGTTGAAAGAGCCGTGCGCCGCCGGCCGCGGCAGCAGTTCGCGCAGCGTGCGTGTCAACTCCTCGATGCTCGGCACCTGGGCATGGGCCTTGGCCATTTCCTGCATCAACCAGCAAAAGGCGAGTTCGCTGTCGGTATCGCCGACCGGGCGGAACGCGCCGTGCAGGCGCGGCGCGTAGCCCTTCAGGTCGCCGTTGTGCGCGAACACCCAGTAGCGGCCCCACAGCTCGCGCACGAAGGGGTGGCAGTTTTCCAGCGCCACGCGGCCGACGGTGGCCTTGCGGATGTGGGCGATGACGACCTCGCTGTGGATCGGGTAGCGCTTGATCATCTCGGCCACCGGTGACTGCCTCGCGCCGGCGCGGTCGATGAAGTGGCGCAATCCTCGGCCCTCGAAAAAGGCGATGCCGAAACCGTCCTTGTGTTCTTCGGCGCGCGTGGCCAGGCCGGTGAAGCTGAACATCACATCGGTCGGCGTGTTGGCGTTCATGCCCAGCAGCTGGCACATGGTCAGTACCGCCCGGCCGCCCCGAAGGTACTGCGCGCCCCCTCGGGGGGCCGCGAACGCAGTGAGCTTGGGGGCTGCATTTCAGCGCGCCTTCATTCGAGGATCAGCTTGGTGACGCCGCTCCAGCTGAACAGCCGGCCGGGATTCTGCGTCTCGTCGAGCACGCCCGACAGGCGGCGCAGGATGCGCGGGCTGCGCCGCGCGCGCCAGATCACCAGATCGGCCAGCCAGGGTTGCTGGTTGACGTGGCTGGCCGTTTCGTAAAGCCTGAACTGCGGCTGCAAGCGCTGCAAGCGCGCCGCGTAGTCGGCCTGTACCTGGGCGTCGGCGGCCTGGCGGCCTTGCAGCAGCGCGTCGGCGGCCAGCATGCCGGTTTCCATGGCCTTGCCGATGCCTTCGCCGCTGAAGGCGTAGGTCGAGCCGATGGCCTCGCCGGTGCCCAACAGGCCGGGACGCGACCAGCGCGCGCCGATCAGCGAACAACGCAGCGGCGCGCCCTTGATGTCGCCCTGCGGCGTGCCGTCGCGCAGCAGTTCGCCGGCCGGTGGGTGGATCTCGGCGAAGGCCTCGAGCATCTGACGCAGGTTGATGTGGCCCTGCATGCGGCCGCGCCCGGCGCGGGTGCGCAGGTGGCTGCCCGTCAGGCCGGTGCCGATGTTGAACACGCCGCCGGGCGCCGGAAAGATCCAGCCGTAGCCACCGCGCAGCCGCGGATGCCAGACGATCTGCAGCTGCCGAATGCGATCGACCAGGCCGGGGTGGTGCACGTAGCCGCGCAGTGCGACGCCGCTGGGGGTGTGGCGGTCGCAAAGCCCAGCCGCGGTCAGCGCCGCCGGCACCGCGCCGGTGGCCAGCACGACCCAGCGCGCCTGCACCTCTTGCGCCAGGCCGCCGATCTTCAGCCGCGCGCCGCACACGCGTCCACCGTCGAGCAGCGGCGTTTCGAAGCGCGCCGGGGCGGCCAGCCGCGCTCCGGCGCGCTGCGCGGCGCGCACCAGGATGTGGTCGAGGATCCTGCGCGGCAGCACCGACAGCAGGCCCGGCACGTCGACGCAACCCCCGCGCGGGCCGATGCACCGCACATGCTGCACGGGCCGCGCCAGCGCCGCGACTTCGTCGTAGACGCCCAGGCGCTTCAGGGCGGCGTGGCTGTCGGGGATCAGGCCGTCGCCGCAGACCTTGTCGCGCGGAAAGGCGTGTTGATCGACCAGCAGCACATCGCGACCGCGGGCCGCCAGGGCCTGCGCACAGGCGCTGCCGGCCGGGCCGGCACCCACCACGAGCACATCGCAGCGGGCTGGCAAGAGGGTCTCGGACATGAACGGCGGATTGTAGGCAGCGGCCGCGTGCGCCCAGGCCGCTCCTCCTGCAGTCGGCGCCGCTCGGGCATCACCGTGTCGCCGTGTCGACGTGGCGACACGGCGCAGTGTCACTCTCAGTGCGGCTGGGCTTCCTTGACCTTCAATCGCCAGGCGTGCAGCAGCGGCTCGGTGTAGCCGCTGGGCTGGGCGACGCCCTTGAAGACCAGGTCCAGCGCCGCCTGGTACGCCGGGCTGTCGGTGTGCCCGGCCAGCGGCTGGTACAGCGCATCGCCGGCGTTCTGCCGATCGACGACCACGGCCATGCGGGCGAAGCTGGCGCGCACCTCGGCCTCGCTGATCACGCCGTGCACCAGCCAGTTGGCGATGTGCTGGCTGCTGATGCGCAGCGTGGCGCGGTCTTCCATCAGGCCGACGTTGTGGATGTCGGGCACCTTGCTGCAGCCCACGCCCTGGTCGATCCAGCGCACGACGTAGCCGAGCATGCCTTGGACGTTGTTGTCGAGTTCCTGCTGGCGCTGCTCGGCCGTCCAGCCGGCCCGTACCGCGGGCGGGGCCACCGGCACGCTGAGCAGGCCACCCAGCAGCGCGTCGCGCTCGCCGGCCTCGTCGACCTGTTCGAGTTGCTGCTGCACCGCTGCCACGTCGACCTGGTGGTAGTGCAGCGCGTGCAGCGTGGCCGCCGTCGGGCTGGGCACCCAGGCGGTGTTGGCGCCGGCCTTCGGGTGGGCGATCTTCTGTTCGAGCATCGCCGCCATCAGGTCGGGCATGGCCCACATGCCCTTGCCGATCTGCGCCTTGCCGCGCAGGCCGCAGGCCAGGCCGACGAGCACGTTGTTGCGCTCGTAGGCCTGGATCCAGGCGCTCGACTTCATGTCGCCCTTGCGCAGCATCGGCCCGGCCTGCATCGCGGTGTGCATCTCGTCGCCGGTGCGGTCGAGGAAGCCGGTGTTGATGAAGGCCACGCGGCTGCTCGCCGCGGCGATGCAGGCCTTCAGGTTGACGCTGGTGCGCCGTTCCTCGTCCATGATGCCGAGCTTGACGGTGCTGTCGGCCAGCCCCAGCAACTGTTCGACGCGGCCGAACAGTTCGCTGGCGAAAGCCACTTCGGCCGGGCCGTGCATCTTCGGCTTGACGATGTAGACCGATCCGGCGCGCGAGTTGACGACCGCCTCGCCATCCGGCAGCCGGCCGTGGGGCAGCAGGGGGTGCAGCGCGATGGTCGTCGTGACGACGGCGTCGAGGATGCCTTCGGGGATCTCGGCGCCGCCGGCCATCAGCACCGCCGGGTTCGTCATCAGGTGGCCGACATTGCGCAGGAACATCAGCGAGCGGCCGTGCAGCACGACCGCGTCGCGGCCGTTCGGGGCCAGATAACGGCGGTCGGGATTCAGACCGCGAGTGAAGGTCTTGCCGCCCTTCTTCACCTCTTCGGTCAGCGTGCCCTTGAGGATGCCCAGCCAGTTGCGGTAGCACAGCACCTTGTCGACGGCGTCGACTGCCGCCACCGAATCCTCGAGGTCGAGAATGGTCGACAGGGCGGCTTCGAGCACCAGGTCGCTGACGCCGGCGGCGTCGCTGCGGCCGATGGCCGTGGTGCGGTCGATCTGGATGTCGATGTGCAGGCCGTGGTGGCGCAACAGCACCGAATGCGGAGCCGCCGGGTCGCCCTGGAAACCGACGAACGCCGACGGGTCGGCCAGACGGGTCTGCGGGCCGTTGCTGCGGGTGACGATCAGCGCGCCACCGTCGACCCGGTAGCTGCTGGCGTCGGCGTGGCTGCCCTGGGCCAGCGGCACGGCCTCGTCGAGGAAGCGCCGGCCATAGGCGATGACGCGCGCGCCGCGCGTCGGGTTGTAGGCCCCCGCGCGCTCGGCGCCGCCGTCTTCGGCGATCGCGTCGGTGCCGTACAACGCGTCGTACAGCGAGCCCCAGCGCGCGTTGGCGGCGTTCAGCGCATAGCGCGCGTTGAGGATCGGCACCACCAGCTGCGGGCCGGCCTGCAGCGCCCGGTCGGCGTCGACGCGGGCCGTCGTCGCGCGGACCTGCGCCGGCACCGGCTGCAGGTAGCCGGTGCGTTCCAGGAACGCGCGGTAGCCCGCCGCATCGGCGATGGGGCCGGGGTGGGCGCGGTGCCAGCCATCGAGCTCGCCCTGCAGGCGGTCGCGTTCGGCGAGCAGCGCGGCGTTGCGCGGCGCCAGGTCGGCGACGATGGCATCGAAGCCGGCCCAGAAGCGTGTGCTGTCGATGCCGGTGCCGGGCAGCACCTCGTCGTCGATGAAGCGCAGCAGTTGGTTGGCAACCTGCAGGCGGTGGATGGTGGTGCGCATGGGGAAGGTCTCCGTCCGGATCGGCCGACTCAGGCCGTCGCGGTTGTCAGGGCGTTGTGGCGGGGAAGAAATCGAACACGTCGCGCAGGCTCCTGCCGGTGCGCGTCGGTGCGGTGTCGAGCTGCTCAAGCGGCCCGTTGCTGCGGTTGACCCACAGCGTGGTGTAGCCGAACCAGGTCGCGCCGATGGCGTCCCAGCCGTTGCTCGAGACGAACAGGATCTCGCGCGCCGGCAGACCGAGTGCCTGGGTGCCGAGGGCATAAGCCGCCGGGTCGGTCTTGAAGCGCTGCACGCCATGCACGCTGAGCACATGCTGCAGCAGGTCGCCGAAGCCGGCGCTCTTGACGGCCACGCCGAGCATTTCGGGGTCGCCATTGCTGAGGATGCCGGCGGGCACGCCGCGGCGCTGCAGCTCGGTCAGCAGCTCCCGGCTTTCCGGAAAGGCGCTGAGGTGGCGGTACTGGTTCATCAGCCTTTCCTCGGCCGCCGCATCCAGCGTCAGGCCGAGCTTGAGCGCGGCAAAGCGCAGACCGGCTCGCGTCAGCTCCCAGAACGGGCGGTAGCGGCCGGAGAGTGTCAGCAGGCGCGTGTAGTCGATCTGCTTGTCGCGCCACAGCAGGGTCAGCGCCTCGCCGCGGCCGGGGAAGAGTTGCTCGGCCAGCAGGCCGACGCTGTAGACATCGAACAAGGTGCCATAGGCATCGAAGAGAACTGCGCGTGGATTCATCCCTGGAATCTATTCGATACCTGGCCAGCGATTCGCTGTTGCCCGAGTGATGGATTTGTGCCCGTTTGATGCATAGTTCAACGACGTGGACCGGCTCAAGCAGATCGAATCCTTTGTCTCGGTGTCGACCCGCGGCAGCCTGACCGCGGCGGCAAATGCCGAGGGCGTGGCCCCGGCGGTGATCGGCCGGCGCATCGATGCGCTCGAAGAGCGCCTGGGCGTCAAGCTGCTGGTGCGCACCACCCGCAAGCTGACGCTGACCCACGAGGGCAGCGCCTTTCTCGAGGACTGCCAGCGCCTGCTGGCCGATCTGGCCAGCGCCGAAGCCAGCGTCAGTGCGGGCGGGGTGAAGGCCAGCGGGCACCTGCGCGTCACCGCGCCGGCGGGTTTCGGGCGGCGCCATGTCGCGCCGCTGGTGCCCGAATTCATCGCCCAGCACCCCGATGTCAGCCTGTCGCTGAATCTCAGCGACCGCGTGGTCGACATCGTCAACGAAGGCTTCGACTGTGCGGTGCGGGTCGGCGACCTGCCCGATTCGAGCCTGGTCGGCGTGCGGCTGGCCGAGAACCGCCGTTTGTGCGTGGCCTCTCCGGCGTACCTCAGGCGCGCCGGCGTGCCCGCCACGCCGGCCGATCTGGCGCGCCATGCCTGTCTGACCTTGAGCTCGGACGCCGGCCAGACCCGCGGCTGGGTCTTCCAGATCGACGGCGCGCTGACCCATCTGCGGCCCAGCGGTGCGCTCGACTGCAGCGACGGCCAGGTGCTGCACGACTGGTGCCTGCACGGCCTGGGTCTGGCATGGCGCAGCACCTGGGAAGTCGAGCTCGACATTGCCGCCGGCCGCCTGCGCGCCGTGCTGGAAGACTTTGCTGCCCCGGCCAATGGCATCTACGCGGTGTTCCCGCATGCCAAGCATCTGCCGCTGCGCGTGCGCCTGTGGATCGACTTCCTCAAGCACAGCTACGGCGACCCGCGCTTCTGGAAAGCCGGGCCCGACGCCGCAGTGGCTGCGTAGCCGAAGCAAAGAGGGCGCCGCAGCGTGGGGCCATGAAAACAGGGCGCCGCAGCGCGGCAATGAAAACCGGGCGCCGCAGCGCGGAGCAATGAAAAACAGGGCGCCGTGGCGCCCTGTTTGGTGTCCATCGCGGTCCGGGCGTTCAGCCCTTCTTGCTGCCGTCGGCCATGCACTTCTTGATGTGGCTTTTCTTCGCCGCGCCGGCCAGCTTCTTGTCGGCGGCCGACTTCTCGCAGGCCGGGCTGGCGGCCATCGCGCTGCCACCGGCGTCCTTTTCGCACTTCTTCATGAAGCTGGTCTTGGCCGCGCCGGCCAGCTTCTTCTCGGTCGCCTTGGCTTCGCAATCGCCGGCGGCCTGGGCCTGGCCGGTCAGCAGGGCCAGCGTCATCAGGCAGGCGGTGATTAGGGTTTTCTTCATGGGGGCTCCTCGGGTGGATGGCGTCATGCCGGCGTCGATTGCAGCAGAGCGCACGGACGCCGGCAAGCCTTCAACGCGCGGCGTTGTGTCGCCGACGACGGCGGCCGCTACAGAATCTTGCGCGGATGTGCCAGCGCTTCGTGGGCTGCGTGCAGCCGGCGCACCAGCACGCGGATGAACGCGGCGTCGAACAGGTGCCGCGTGGCCAGCGACAGCTGACCCAGCGTCTGTGGCGTGAAGGCGATGGTGGTGGCGGTCAGCGACACCAGGATGTCCGCGGTGTGCACGCCCAGGTCCGGGCTGGGCGCCAGATAGGCCATCTCGCCGACCGAGGTGCCGGCGCCCAGTGACGCGACCTTGCTGCCATCGCGATAGACCTCGACCTGGCCCTGCGTGACGATGTGGAAGGCGTTGCCCAGGTCGCCCTTCCTGAACAGCGCGTCGCCGAAGTTGTGGCGCGCCCAGGACGCGCGGTGGACCACTTCCCACAGTTCGACATCGCCGAAGCCGGCGAAGAAGTCCAGCGAGCGCAGCAGGTTGAAGCGCTCGGAATCGAGCACACCCTGCAGCGGCCCGCGCGGCACATGGCGCTCGGCGACGAGCGCCGACAAGGCCTGCGAGAACTCGTCCCAGGTAGCGAAGCGTTCGTCGCGCTGCTTGGCCAGGCCACGCTCGATCAGCGCCTGCATCGGGGCGGAGATGCCGTCGCGCAGCTGGCTGAGCGGCGGCGGTGTGCCGTTGTAGATCTGGTGCATCAGCGCCTGCTGCTGGCTGGCGTCGAACGGTGGCCGGCCGGCCAGCAGGTGGTACATCACCGCGGACAGCGAATACATGTCGGCGCGGCAGTCGAGCACGTCGCCGTCGAGCTGTTCCGGCGACATGTAGGCCAGCGAGCCGACCCGATAGACCTGGGTGTGCTCGGCGCCGAGGTTGAAAGCGCTGCCGAAGTCGGTGATCTTGACCTGGTCGATCTGGTCGCCGTCGAGTGTGACCAGCAGGTTGGCGGGCTTGACGTCGCGGTGGATCAGCCCCTGCCGGAAGCAGTATCCCAGGGCCATCGCGCACTTGAAGCCGATCTCGATGACATGGGCCAGCGGCAACAGAGAGTCGGCGCGGCAATAGCGGCGCAGCGTGACGCCGGGCACGTGTTCCATCACCAGATACGGCGCCGCGGGATCGGCGACGGCGTCGAAGATCTGCACCACGTTCGGGTGCTGCAGGCGGCCGACCAGCGCCGCTTCGGCTTCGAAGAAGCGCTGCTGGTAATGGGCTTCGCGGGGATCCAGGCTCAGCCCCATGCGCACGCGCTTGATCGCCACGTCGATGTTGCGGAACGGATCGTGGGCCAGGAAGACTTCGCTGGTCGCCCCTTCGCCGAGCTTGGACTTGACCGCGTACTTGCCGATCTGTGCTGGCAGCGGCGGCGCGGCCGGCGCAGTGGCGTCAGCGGGCGGCGGAACGGGAGCGAGGTCTTGGCGGGCGGACATATGGCGAATGCATCGCGCTAAAGGGAGGCGCGAAAGAGATGCGCACCGAGCATGTTGACGCTGCGTCCGCGTGGCGGTCGGGCGAACAGGTGCGCAAACCGCACGCTTCTCTGCCGCTCGATGGGGCGCCGCCGCAACGCCGGGCGCGCAGTGGGTCAAAAGTAGAATGCAGCGATGATTCAAGCCAAGCAGGACTTGCTGCAGGCCCTGGCTGCGGCCCTGGCCGAACTGGCCGGCCCCGCCGGCATCGCGACCCCGCCGGCGGACTTCGAGTCGCCCAAGCAGGCCGCCCATGGCGACCTGGCAATCACAGCGGCGATGCCGCTGGCCCGTGCGCTGCGCAGCAACCCGCGCAAACTGGCCGCCCAGCTGGTGCAGGCCCTGCAACGCCAGCCGGCGATCGCCCGCTGGGTGCAGGCGCTGGAGATCGCCGGCCCGGGTTTCATCAACCTGCGGTTGACGCCGGCGGCGCGCCAGGCGGTCGTCGCCGAGGTCTTGGACGCGGCCGATCGGTTCGGCCGGCGCGCGCCGAACGGCCAGCGGGTGATGGTCGAATTCGTCTCGGCCAACCCGACCGGGCCCTTGCATGTCGGCCACGGCCGCCAGGCGGCGCTCGGCGATTCGATCTGCAACCTGCTGCAGACGCAGGGCTTCGAGGTCCACCGCGAGTTCTATTACAACGACGCCGGGGTGCAGATCGCCACGCTGGCCCGATCCACCCAGTGCCGGCTGAAAGGCCTGAAGCCCGGCGACCCGGGCTGGCCCGAGGCGGCCTACAACGGCGAGTACATCGCCGACATCGCCGCCGCCTTCGCCGCCCGCCAGACCGTCAGTGCCGACGACCGCAGCACCACCGCCAGCGGCGACCCCGACGATCTCGACGGCATCCGCGAATTCGCAGTCGCCTACCTGCGCCACGAGCAGGACCTGGACCTGCGCGCCTTCGGCGTGCGCTTCGATCACTACTACCTGGAAAGCGGCCTGTACCGCAGCGGCCGCGTCGACGCCACGGTGCAGCGCCTGCAGGCCTCGGGCAAGACGTTCGAGGACGGCGGCGCGCTGTGGCTGCGCACCACCGACGACGGCGACGACAAGGACCGGGTGATGCGCAAGTCCGACGGCAGCTACACCTACTTCGTGCCCGACGTGGCCTACCACGCGCACAAGTGGGAGCGCGGCTTCGTCAAGGTCATCAACGTGCAGGGCAGCGACCACCACGGCACGGTGGCACGCGTGCGCGCCGGGCTGCAGGCCAGCGGCCTGGGCATCCCCAAGGGCTATCCCGACTACGTGCTGCACAAGATGGTCACCGTGATGAAGGGCGGCCAGGAGGTGAAGATCTCCAAGCGCGCCGGCAGCTACGTGACGCTGCGCGACCTGATCGACTGGACCAGCCGCGACGCGGTGCGGTTCTTCCTGGCCAGCCGCAAGGCCGACACCGAATTCACCTTCGATGTCGACCTGGCGTTGAAGGCCGGCGACGACAACCCGGTGTACTACGTGCAGTACGCCCATGCCCGGATCTGCTCCGTGCTGGCGCAGTACGCCAAGCGCCGCGGCCTGCCGGCGGCTGTCGACGCGGCGCTGCGCCAGGAGGCGGCCGGCGCCGACCTGTCGCTGTTGACCGCGCCCAGTGAAGCCGCGTTGATGCTCAAGCTGGCCGATTACCCGGAGCTGCTGACCCGTGCCGCGGCCGAGTTCGCGCCGCACGACCTGACGTTTTACCTGCGCGACCTGGCGGCGGCCTTCCACGGCTACTACGCCGCCGAGCACTTCCTCGTCGACGATGCCGCGCTGGCCCGCGCCCGCATGGCGCTGCTGGCCGCCACCGCCCAGGTGCTGCGCGACGCGCTGGCGCTTCTCGGCGTCAGCGCGCCGACGGCCATGGCCCGCGACCCACAGACCACCGAGGTGGCGGCATGAACGCGCTGCGCCGGGGCGGTTTTGCGTTGGGGGTGGTCGTCGGCCTGCTGGTCGGCCTGGCGCTGGCGCTCGGGGTGGCGCTGTACATCACCAAGGCGCCGATGCCGTTCGTCAACAAGGTCCCGCAGCGCACGGTCGAGCAGGACAACGCCGAGACCGAACGCAACCGCAGCTGGGATCCGAACGCGCCGCTGGCCGGCAAGGCGGCAGCCCGCGCAGCCCCGGCGCCGGTCTCCCCCGGCGCGGCCAGCGCGGCCAACCCGAGGGCCGCCCCCGACGCTCCCGCGCGCGGCACGCCCAAGGACCCGGCGGCGATTCTGTCCGGCGCTGCGCCCGGCACGCCGGGCCCCAAGCCGTTGGCCGATCCGTTCCTCTACTTCGTCCAGGTCGGCGCCTTCGCGCGCCCGGAAGAAGCCGAACAGCAACGTGCACGCCTGGCCTTGCTCGGCTACGGCGCCAAGGTCAGCGATCGCGAGCAGTCCGGGCGCACGGTCTATCGCGTGCGACTCGGGCCGTTCGGCAGCCGCGACGAAGCCGACCGCATGGCCCTCAAACTCCAGGACGCAACGATCGAAGCCCAGATCGTCCGCGTCGAGCGGCCTTGAGCACGCCCCACGGGGAACTCCAGCCCGACCGGCGACTCCACCCGGCGCCAGACCGAATCCCCGACATTCTTGACATTCCCGACCTCTCGAAAGGACATCCATGAAGCGGCGCGAGTTTTCCCAGCAACTGGCCGGTGCCGGCCTCGGCCTGTTGGTGGCCGGCGCGGCGCGGGCGCAGGGCGCGCCGGTCGAAGGCCAGCACTACGTCAAGCTGAACACGCCGGCACCCATCACGCTGCCCGGCCCGGACAAGAAGATCGACGTCCTCGAGTTCTTCGGCTACTGGTGCCCGCATTGCCATGCCTTCGAGTCGACGCTGGTCGCCTGGGTCGAAAAGCTGCCGGCCGATGTCGCCTTCCGCCGGGTGCCGGTGGCCTTCGGGCCGCAGCAGCTGCCACTGCAGAAAATGTTCTACGCGCTCGAAGATCTTGGCCAGCAGCAGGCGCTGCACCGCAAGGTGTTCGCCGCCATCCACCAGCAGAACAAGCGCCTGTTCAGTGACGCCGAGGTTGCCGACTTCGTCGTCTCGCAGGGCGTGGACGCGGCGAAGTTCCGTGACGCCTACGGCTCGTTCGGCGTCAACACGCGTATCAACCGGGCGCGCCAGCTGTCGCAGGACTACAAGATCGACGGTGTTCCCGCGCTCGGCGTGCAGGGCCGTTACTACACGTCGGGCTCGTTGGCCGGCGCCAACGACCGCATGGTCCAGGTCGCTGATCACCTGATCAAGCTGTCGCGGCCGAAGGCCTGACGCGCCCGCGGTCCCGATTCGAGACATTTGAGGCGGATTCGCGACGCTGCCGCATCGCGTGCCGCGCGGCGCGACACGAGCAGATAGAATGTTCTGCAAGTTTCGTGCCGCCTCTATGACCTTCCTCTTTTCCCTGATGTCTCGTCCTGTCCGGCGCGGCCTCGCGCCCGCCGCAGCATCGCTCGCCGTCGGCGCCCTGCTCGTGGCCGGCGTCCAGGCACGGGCCGAAAAGGCCGACCGCAGCAAGCCGATGGTCATCGAGGCCGAGCGCACGGGCACCGTGGATCTGCAGCGCCAGGTGCTGGTCTACAACGGCAACGTCGTCGTCACCCAGGGCACCATGGTGTTGCGCGCCGACCGCGTGGAACTGCGCGAATTGCCCGACGGCTATCGCGAGGCGAGCGCCGTCGGTGGCGCCGGCAGGCAAGCGACCTGGCGCCAGCGCCGCGATGGCCTGGACGAGTTCGTCGAAGGCTCCGCCGACCGCATCGAATTCGATGGCCGCACCGACAAGCTGCGTTTCATCGGCAACGGCATGGTGCGTCGGCTGCGCGGCAGCAGCGTGGCCGACGAGATCACCGGCGGCATCATCGTCTGGGACAACCTGACGGAGATCTTCCGGGTCGACGGCGGCAACGCCTCGGCGGTCAACCCGACCGGCCGGGTGCGCGCCATCCTCAGCCCGCGCGACGAGGCCGCCAGCGCGCCCCCCGCCAACCCGGGCAAGACGACGACGCCTTCGCTGGCGCCCAGCCGCGGTCTCGGCGAGCCACGCTGATGGCCGTGGCCGAGGTCGCCGTCCGGGCCGAGCCGGCCAGCCGGCTGGAAGCCGAACGGCTGCAGAAGAGCTATGGCCCGCGGATGGTCGTCAAGGACGTGCACCTGGCGGTCGGCGCCGGCGAAGTGGTCGGTCTGCTCGGCCCCAACGGCGCCGGCAAGACCACCACGTTCTACATGGTCGTCGGCCTGGTGCGCGCCGATGAAGGCGAGATCCGCATCGATGGCAAGCCGGTGCAGCGCCTGCCGATCCACCAGCGTTCGCGGCTCGGTCTGTCGTACCTGCCGCAGGAAGCCTCGATCTTCCGCAAGCTGACGGTCGAGGAAAACATCCGCGCGGTGCTCGAACTGCAGCGCGGGCCCGACGGCCGTGCGCTGTCGCTCGAACGCATCAACGAGAAGCTGGCCGGCCTGCTGCAGGACCTGTCGATCGACAAGCTGCGCCATTCGCCCGCCCCGGCCCTGTCGGGCGGCGAGCGGCGCCGGGTGGAGATCGCCCGCGCGCTGGCCACCCAGCCGCGCTTCATCCTGCTCGACGAGCCTTTCGCCGGTGTCGACCCGATCGCGGTGATCGAGATCCAGCGCATCGTCGGCTTCCTCAGCTCGCGCGGCATCGGCGTGCTGATCACCGACCACAACGTGCGCGAGACGCTGGGCATCTGCGACCGGGCCTACATCATCAGCGACGGCCGGGTGCTGGCCGAAGGCACGCCCGACGACATCGTCGCCAACGCCGAGGTGCGCAAGGTGTACCTCGGCGAGAACTTCCGCATGTGAGGCGGCGGCGATGAAGCCCTCACTGCAGGTCAGGCTGTCGCAGCACCTGGCGCTGACGCCGCAGTTGCAGCAGTCGATCCGCCTGCTGCAACTGTCGACGCTGGAGCTGCACCAGGAAGTCGAGCAGATGCTCGAGCAGAACCCCTTCCTCGACGCCGACGACGACGCCGGCCTCAACGCCTACGACACGCCGGCCGAACGCCAGGCCGTCGACCGGGTCGCCGAACGCGAGGGCGATGAAGGCGTCGCCGAAGCGCCGGATGCCGGCGACGCCGCGCGCGAGATCCAGGCCGACGAGTTCGGTACCTCGGAACGCAGCGATTGGGAAAACGGTACCGAAGCCGATGACTTCGACGGCATCCGCGAGACCCCGGGCAACGGCAGCGCAACGGGCGGCGACGACGACGAGATGGACGCGCAGGACCGCCGCGCCGGCACCGGTTCGCTGCAGGACCACCTGCGCGGCCAGCTCACCGGCATGCGCCTGAGCGACGACGACCGCGCCGCACTGCAGGTGCTGATCGAATCGCTGGACGCCGACGGCTACCTCGCCGACCCGCTCGAGGAAATCGCCGAGCGGCTGGCCGAGATGCTCGACGTCGCGGGCGTCGAAGGGCGCCAGGCGCTGCTTGACCGGCTGCAGTGCGCGCTGCGCTGGCTGCAGAGCATGGAACCCTGCGGCGTGGGTGCCCGGACGCTCGGCGAGTGCCTGGCGCTGCAGATCCGGCAGACACCGAAGTGCCCGGCGCGCAAGGTCGCGCTGCGCATCTGCGAGCAGTACCTGGAACTGCTGGCCAAGCGCGACATGCGCCGCCTGACATCGCTGACCGGCGCCGACGAAGACCTGGTGCGCGAGGCGCAGACCCTGATCAAGGCCTGCGAACCGAAGCCCGGCCGACCGTTCGCGCAGGTCGAGTCCAACGCCATCGTGCCCGACGTGATCGTGCGCAAGACCGGCCGCGGCCTGCAGGTGGTGCTCAACCCCGACGTGATGCCCAAGCTGCGCATCAACGACCTGTACGCCCAGGCGGTGCGCGGCAACCGCGGCAATGCCAGCCAGCCCGGCCTGAGCTCGCGGCTGCAGGAAGCGCGCTGGTTCATGAAGAACATCCAGCAGCGCTTCGACACCATCCTGCGCGTCAGCAAGGCCATCGTCGAACGCCAGAAGAGCTTCTTCGGCCACGGCGCGATCGCCATGAAGCCGCTGGTGCTGCGCGAGATCGCCGACGAGCTGGGCCTGCACGAGAGCACCATTTCGCGGGTCACGACGGCCAAGTACATGGCGACCATCCACGGCACCTTCGAGCTGAAGTATTTTTTCGGCAGTTCGCTGAACACCGACGCCGGCGGCAACGCGTCGAGCACGGCGGTGCGCGCGCTGATCCAGCAGCTGGTGGCGGCCGAGAACGTCGACAAGCCGCTGTCCGACAGCCAGCTGAGCCAGATGCTCGAAGAGCAGGGCATCCAGGTCGCGCGGCGCACGGTCGCCAAGTACCGCGAGGCGCTGAAGATCGCCCCGGCCAGCCTGCGCAAGGCGATCTGAGCGGCCTGCACGATGCCCGCGCTGTTCCTGTCCTGCGCCAGTGGCGCCGAAGCCTGGCTGTCCGAGGAGGTGCTGCGCATCACCGGCCTGGCCGCCGAAGCCGGCCACGGCGGGGTGTGGGTCGAAGGCGACCAACGCGCGGCGATGCAGCTCAACCTGGAAAGCCGTCTCGCTCAGCGTGTGCTGTGGCCGCTGCTCGACGGCCCGTACCGCGACGAGTACGCGCTGTACGACCTGGCGCGCCAGGTGCCGTGGGGCGACTGGATCTCGCCCGAGCAGACGCTGCGGGTGGACGTCAGCGCCCAGCGCTCGCCGCTGCGCAGCCTGAATTTTGCCGCCCTGCGCATCAAGGACGCCGTCTGCGACACGCTGCGCGAAGCGACCGGCGCGCGCCCCAGCGTCGACACCCGGCACCCCGACCTGGCCATCGCGCTGTTCGTCGGCCCCGACCACGCCACGCTGTACGTGGACACCTCGGGCGACGCGCTGTTCAAGCGTGGCTGGCGCGAAGACACCGGCGAGGCGCCGCTGAAGGAAACCTTGGCCGCCTCGCTGCTCGCCGCGGCGGGCTGGCAGGGGCGGCCCGCGGATGGACCACTGCTCGACCCCTGCTGCGGTGCCGGCACCATCGCCATCGAAGCCGCGCAGATGGTCTGCGGGATCGCGCCCGGTAGCCAGCGCCACTTCGCCTTCGAGCGACTGCTGCCTTTCCGTGCCCATCTGCCGGCCTGGCGCGCGCTGCAGCAGGCCGCCCAGGCCCGCGTGCACGCGCCGGCGGTGCCGGTGTTCGCCGGCGATGTCAGCTTCCGCATGACCGACTTCGCCACCCGCAACGCCGAACGCGCCGGGGTGCGCCACGCGATCGAGTTCAAGACCGCCGATGCGCTGCAGCGACTGCCGCCGGCGGCGGCCGGCACCATCGTCATGAACCCCCCTTATGGTGAACGCATGTCTACCAAGGGCAGCCATGCGGTGGGCGAACGCATCGGCGCCAAGGGCACCGGCAGCATGCCGGCCGGTGACGACCGCGGCCGTGAATCCTTCGACGGCGGCGGATCGTCGGCCGAATTCTTCGGCGGGCTGGCCAGCCACTGGAAGCGGCACTACGCCGGCTGGGCGGCCTGGCTCCTCAGCCCGGACATGAAACTGCCCGGTCTGATGCGCTTGAAAGAGAGCCGCCGCGTGCCGATGCGCAACGGCGCCATCGACTGCAGGCTGTTCCGCTTCGACATGGTGGCCGGGTCGAACAAGGATCGCTCCGCCACCCGGACCGTCCCCGATGGCGCCGCGGGCGCGGGCTGAGGCGCCAGTGTCGGCAGCGTCGCCGCCGGCTCTGCCCAGTTCGCCCGGCTCGCGCGGTGCGCCCGCTTCGCCCGCTTCGCCCAGTTCGTCCGGTTCGTCCGGTTCGTCCGGTCTGCCCCCGCTGCCCTATCTGCGCGGCTACCCGGCATCGTGGCTGGCCGGCGCACACCGCTTGCTCGCGCGTGGCGAGCTGGGGGCCCACGTGGCCACGCGCTACCCCCAGCCGCATGCCGTGCGCAGCGACGGCGCGCTCTACGACTACGTCAACGCCCTGAAGGGCGAGTTCCTGCGCGGCGCGGCGCCGCTGGCCAGGATCGCCTACGACAACCGACTGCATCCGGTGCAGCACACGCTGGGCACCCACACGAGCGTGTCGCGCGTGCAGGGCGACCGGCTGAAGGCCAAGCGCGAGATCCGCGTCGCCAGCCTGTTCAAGGCGGCACCGGCGGCATTCCTGAAGATGATCGTGGTCCACGAACTGGCGCACCTCAAGCAACGCGAACACGACAAGGCCTTCTACGCGCTGTGCCTGCACATGGACCCCGACTATCACCAGCTGGAGTTCGACACCCGCCTGTGGCTGACGGCCCGCGCGCTGGAAGGCCGGGCGCCGGCTGCCGCCGACGCGGACGCTGCGGCCTACACTGCGCCGCCGCCACTGCCCAACCTCGACCGATGATGAATCCGCTGCTCACCCGGCGCCAGGCCGGCACCTGGCTTGGCCTGGCCGCGCTGGGCGCCGCGGGTGCCTGCAGTACGCCGGGGGCGGTCACCCCGGCGCTGGCCGCCGGCTTCGCGCCCAGCGGGCGGTTGCGGGCGTCGATCAACCTCGGCAACCCCATCCTGGCCAGCGGCGCGCCGGGCAGCGGGCAGGCCAGCGGCGTCTCTGTCGATCTGGCGCGCGCGCTGGCCCAACAGCTCGGCGTGGCGCTGGAACTGCGCGTCGTCGACGCGGCCGCCAGGTCGGTCGACGCCGTCAAGAGCGGCCAGGCCGACATCGGCTTCTTCGCCGTCGACCCGCTGCGCAGCGACGGCATCGTGTTCAGCGCGCCGTATGTGCTGATCGAAGGCGCCTACCTGGTGCGCCAGGCTTCACCGCTGCGCGACAACGGCGACGTCGACCGCGCAGGCACGCGCGTGATGGTCGGCCGCGGCAGTGCGTACGACCTGTTCCTCAGCCGCGAACTGAAGTCCGCGCAGCTGTTGCGCGCGCCGACCTCGCCCACGGTGGTCGACCGCTTCCTGGCCGAGAACGCCGATGTCGCCGCCGGCGTCAAGCAGCAGCTTGAGGCCGACGCAGCGCGGCTGCCCGGCCTGCGCCTGCTGCCCGGGCGCTTCATGGTCATCGAGCAGGCGATGGGCGTGCAGGCTGGCCGCGGTGCGGCGGTCGAGCGGGCGCTGGCCGCGTTCGTCGAGCAGGCCAAGGCCAGCGGCTTCGTGGCCGACGCCTTGCAGCGTCACGGCATCCGCGGTGCGCTGGTTGCGCCACCCGCGGCGCGCTGAACGCCTGACGACGACGATGGGTTCGCGGCCGGGGCGCGCGGGTCCAGGCGCAGCCCCGACGTGGCGTGCAACGCGCCCTGGGCATCGATCAGCACCGCATCGGCGCCGCTGTGGCCCTCGACGAGCCGCAGCCCGCTGTCCAGCCCCAGGGCCTGCAGCGCACGGGCCAGGGCCTGGCTGGTCATGACATCGGCGCTGAGCACCGCGGCACCACGCAGCGCCGCCGCGGTGTCGCCGCCGCGCTGATCGGGCAGCAGCGGCGGGTCGTGGCGCGCCACCGCAGGGGATTCGACAAAGTCCGCTGCGCAGTCGCCCACGGTGGCCACTGCCGCATCTTCCAGTGGCAGTTCAGCGGCCAACGCACCACCGCGCTGCACGTCGCGCAGCGCCAGCGTCCAGGGGGCGCCACGGCGCTGGCCCAAAACCACGCTCGCGTCACCGACGCTGACCCGCGCGTGGGCGATGCCACGGCGCTGCAGCAGCAGCCCCGCCTGGTCCAGTGCGTGGCCATGAGCCAGGGTACCCAGGTCGATGCGCACCCCGGGGTGGGCAAAGCGCAGTGTGCGTGAACGCGGGTCCAGGCGCAGCTGTTGCCAGCCCAGCGGGGGCCGCGGGCCGACGCGGCCGCTGGTCTCGGCCGGGCAGGTGATGTCGCAGGCCCCGCCCGACAGGCGCGAGAAGTCGATTGCCCGGGTCAGCAGGCTGAACATCTCGGCGCTCAAGGCCACCGGCCGCTGCGCCGCTTCCCGGTTGATGCGGGCCATCTCCGACGCCGGCTGTCGCGGGTTCATGCTGCGGTCCACGCGCACCAGCTCGTCGACCACCAGCGCCGCCGCGGCTTCGCCCCAACGCAAGTCCTCGCACCACAGTTCGATGCATACCGCCGTGCCCATCAGGCTGCCGCGGCGCAGCAGCCAATCACCAGAGCCGCCGGCGATGTCCAGCGGCAGTGGCAGGCTGCGCGTGTCCGCCGGCAAGCCAGCGAAGTCGTTGCGACGCTGGCCCGGGTAGCTGGGTCGCGGGAGAAGGGGCCGGGAAAGCATCATTGCGCACCCTAACCGCCCGCCGCGCGGGCCAGGGTGACGGCTGGTGCCGATGTGCGAGCAGATGCATCCACCGGCCGCGCCCGTGCCGCGCGAGTCGGCCGTGTCACATGCCCCTGAACAGCCCGCTGTAGCTGCGGCTGACCTCGAGCTTCTGCGAGTGGCCCTTGACGCTGACGATCTGCCTGCCGCGGAAGTCGCGCGTCACGCCGGCGACGGCCTTCACCGCCACCAGCGTGCTGCGGTGAATCTGCCAGAACAGCTGCGGGTCGACCTCGTCGACCAGTTCCTTGATCGGCTTCCGGATCAACGCCTCGACCTGCGCTGTCTGCACCCGGGTGTATTTCTCGTCGCTGACGAAGAACAGCACGTCCTCGACCGGAATCATCTGGATGCTCTGGCCGACCGTGGCCTGGATCCACTGCAGGTACTTGGGCGCGCTGCCCGGGTTCAGTGTCGCCGCCAGCTGGTGCAGCAGTTGCTGCAGCGGCGGCGATGGTGCGTCGGCACCGGCCGCGCGCGCTGCCAGGCGGCGGCGGATGCGCTCGACCGTCACCTGCAGCCGGTCGCGTTCGGCGGGCTTCAGCACGTAATCGACCACGCCCTGCTCGAAGGCTTCGACGGCGTACTGGTCGTAGGCGGTGATGAAGACGATCTCGGGCAGCAGCGGGTCGTCTTCGCTGACACCGTCGATGACGCGTGGGGCGAGCTGGGCGATCTGCCGCGCGGCGTCGACGCCGGTCAGCCCCGGCATGCGGATGTCGAGAAAGACGATGTCCGGCCGGTGTTCATCGACCAGGGCCACGGCTTCCAGGCCGTTCTTGGCCTCGGCGACGATCTGCAGTTCGGGCCAGACCTCGGCCAGCCGGGCGCGCAACTGGTCGCGCATCAGTCGCTCGTCGTCGGCCAGCACGGCGCGCGGGCCGCCGGTCATGCCGCCGGGGGTGCTGTCTTCAATCATGCCGGGATCGTAGTGGCCTGCGCTGGCGTGCGGTGCGGCGGCGGCAACAGGCGAGCCCGGGTCGCTCGGCACCCGCCCCCGCGCCGCCAACGCGGCTGCGGATGTTCCTGTCATTCATGCGACGGCGCCTTCGACGGGCTTGTACGGCACGGTGATGGTGACGACCGTGCCGCTGGGCTGGTTCTCAGCGACCGTCAACGTGGCCCGGCTGCCGTAGAGCAGCTGCAGGCGTTCGCGGATGTTGGCCAGGCCCACGCCGGTTCCGGCCGTGGCGGCGCGGCCGAAGCCCAGGCCGGTGTCGGCCACCGTCACTGCCAGCTTGCCGTGCAGCACCTCGGCAGCCACGCGCAGATGACCGCCTTCGGCCTTGGGTTCCAGGCCATGCTTGATGGCGTTCTCGACCAGCGTCTGGATCATCATCGGCGGGAACTCCGCCGACAGCAGGCCGTCGGGAATCTGGATCTCGGTGGTCAGCCGCTCTTCCATGCGCACCTTGAGGATTTCCAGGTACGGGCGGATCACGGCGACCTCACGACCGATGTCGCGCACGCTGCCGTTGCCGTCCTTGCCGCCGGTGGCTTCGCGCATCGTCGGCATGCTCGCGCGCAGCAGCGCGATCAGGTTCTTCTGCATCGCGCTGGCGCGCGGCGGGTCGGTCTCGATCAGGTGGTCGATCGAGGCCAGGGTGTTGAACAGGAAATGCGGTTCGATCTGCGCCTGCATCGCCGCCATGCGCGCTTCGACGACCTGGCGCTTCAGCGATTCGGCCTCCGCCGTTTCGGTGGCCTGCGCGGCCTTCACCTCGGCCTGCATGCGCCCCTTGTAGGTCACCTTCAGCACCGCAGAGGCGAAGACCCACAGCAGGGTGAAGTTCATCATCAGATCGCCGACGCCGACGCGGGTCGTCCGGGTGCGCGAGCGTTCATCGCCGCGCGTGATCTCGTCGATGGCTTGCTGCGCGTCGCGGCGCGCCTGCTCGGCATCGCGGGCTGCCTGTTCGGCTTCGTGGCGCGCTTCGCGCACCGCCTGCTCGATCTCGCGGCGGGCTTCGGCGATGGCCTGGCGGATGGCCTGCGAGGTTTCGCCCGGGGGCACCAGGATGCGCAGGCCTTCGCTGACAGAGGCCGCGGACTCGGCGGCGCGGGCGGCCTCGGCGGCAGCGGCTTCAGCGGCCGACGCCGCCTGGGTCGGGCGGTCGAGCTTCGGCGTGATGTGCACGCCGTCCTTGCCGATGTCGATCTGCACGCCGCCGATGTCCTTGCCCGTGGCGGGCGGCTGCGGCAGATCCTTGGTCGCCGGCGGGGTCGGTGGGTTGGGGATGCGCGGCGCCCGCGGCACCACCACCACGCGCCGCTGCGGCACGTCGACACGCTCGGTGACGCTCCAGGTGAACGGCGGCTTGTCGTGAACCATGGCCACGGCGACGATCAGCAGCGTGGCCAGCACGACGAAGCGCCGCCAGCTGATTCCGACCAGCCAGTTGCCGTAGGCGTGATAAGCGCGCAGCGCGGCGCTGCTGAAGGTCTGCCAGCGCGACAGCCACAGCGCAGCACGGCTGTTCGGTGGTCTGGGGTCGGTCGAAGGGTGCATGCGGTGGCGGGGCGGAATGCTGTGACTCTAGCCAGCGCGGCGCGGCCGGCCAGCGGCGATCGACGCACCGACGCCGCCGCGCGACAGGCTGCAGACCGCGCCGACAGGCCGTCCGCGGCGCCTCGCGCATCAGCCGCCAAACAGCTCGCTGCGCGCGGCGTTGGTGATCGCCACCACGCAGGGGTGCTTGATGCGCCGTTCGACCGAGATGGCATAGAACGTCTCGACCAGTTCGTCGCTGCGGCCAAGCACCTGCACGCCATGCTGATCGCTGGTCTGCGCCTCCAGCACGGTCGGCGAGAGGAACACGCCGCGGCCTTCGCGGCCGAAGGCCTGCATCAAGGCGCCGTCGTCGAACTCGCCGATCACCCGCGGCTCCAGGCGCTGGCGCGCCAGCCAGGCGTCGAACTGCGGGCGCAGCGACGAGGCGTTGCTGGGAATCAGCATCGGCGCGCCGTTCAGGCACGCCGGGAACGCGCCGTGCAGCGTCGCCAGCAGCGCCGGCGCGCCCAGAAAGCTCATCGGCGAACTGCCCAGCGCATGGTTGAAGGCCTTGACACTGACCTTGCGCGACAGCGGTTCGTCGGCGATCACCAGGTCCAGCCGGTGCAGGGCCAGCTGGGCCAGCAGATCGGCAAACTTGCCCTCCTGGCAGACCATGCGCACCGGCTCGACCAGGTTCAGCGCCGGCTCGAGCAGGCGGTAGGCCACCGACTTGGCCACCGAATCCGCCACCCCGACACGAAACTCGATGGTCCGCGGCCCTGTCGTGCGGCGCTCGCGCATCGCCGATTCGAGCTCGCTGCCGAGGTTGAAGATCTCGTCGGCGTAACCCAGCGCGACGCGGCCGTCGTCGGTCAGTTCGAGCTGCCGGCCCTGCTTGCGGAACAGCCGCCGGCCGAGACGGTCTTCGAGCAGCTTGATCTGCGCAGACAGGGTCTGCGGCGTGGTGTGCAACTGTTCGCCAGCGCGCATCACCCCGCCGGCCCGCGCGGCGACCCAAAAATAGTGCAGGTGCTTGTAGTTCATCGATCCACCAATACAGCGCGTTTTGCGAAGTGATTTTCTTCAAAACGCGAATTTACGCGAAGTGATGATGGCCCTAGATTGAGCTTGTGCACGAGTCGTGCACTGTCCTTTCGAGGAGAAACGCATGCGCATGAGTACCAAGGGCAGGTTTGCCGTCAACGCGATGATCGATCTCGCCTTGCGCGAGCGGTCCGGGCCGGTGGCGCTGGCGGCGATCTCCTCCCGCCAGCAGGTGTCGCTGTCGTACCTGGAACAGCTGTTCGCCCACCTGCGCCAGCAGGGCATGGTGCAAAGCACCCGCGGCCCGGACGGCGGCTACACGCTGGCGCGGCCGGCAGCCGAGATCTCGGTGGCCGACATCGTCTGTGCCGTCGATGACCAGGTCGATCGCGCTGAGGCCAGCGGCATCTCGCGCGAGCTCTGGCAGCGGCTGAACGCCGTGTTGCGCGAGCACATGAGCGGCATCATGCTGGCCAGTCTGGTCGACGAGCAGCTCGCCAAGGGGATGCAGGTCGAGCCGAAGGCGCCGCGCCGCAGCGCCCCGCCGTCGCCGCCGCCCAAGCCGCAGCGGCTGGTGTCGCGGCCACCGAACTCGGTGTTCGCGTTCGGTCAGGGATTCAACCGCTGATCCGGCGCCGCAGCGCGCCGCGCTGACCGGCCGCGCCGAAGCGGCCGGTCAGCGTGCACCATCGCCGCTCAGCGCCGCACGCCTTCGACCTGCACCACCAGACGCACCCGCTCGGCAATGAAGGGCAGGCCGAAGGTGATGCCGAAGTCGCCGCGGTTGAAGTCGGCTTCGAAGTCGCCGCCGCAGACTTCTCGCTGGCGCTCGGTGTCGACGCGGCAGTTGAACGCGCGTGCGCGCAGCGACAGCGGCTGGCTGATTCCGCGTAGCGTGAATTCGCCGCGCACCTCGGTCAGCCGGTCGCCGTCGAAGCGGAAGTCGCTGGCGACGAAGAAGGCTTCGGGATGCGCAGCGCTGGCCAGCATGTCGTCGCGGCGCAGCCGCGCGTCGAACACGCGCAGGCCGGTGTCGACGCTGGCGGTGGCGATGCGCACGGCGACCTCGCCGCGGCGCGCGGCGCGGTCGAGCAGCACGTCGCCGCTGACCGGGGCGAAGCGGCCCTGCGATGTCGATGTGCCGAAGTGCAGAACCTCGAAGTGGACGAAGCTGTGTTCGGGGTCGAGTGCGTAACGCACGGGCTCGGCTGTCGCGCGCCCGCCGATGGCCATCAACAGCCCGGCAAGCGAGGCCAGCCAGGCAAGCGCGGCCCGCCCGCCGGCGGCCGGCCCGCGGCGGTGTGGGGCCTGGGCCGACCCAGGGCACGCGCTGCGGTCGTTCATTCCTGCTTGATCGCTTCGGCCTGCACGCGCAGCCGGATGCGGTCCGGCAGGCCGGCGTCCAGCCCGTGGGTCATGCCCCATTGGCTGCGCAGCAGGACGGCCTCGAAGTCGCCGCCGCAGACCTCGCGCCGGAACAGCGGGTTGGCGTAGCAGCCGAAGCGCGTGACGGTCAGCGTCAGCGGCAGCGTCTTGCCGAGCAGCGTCAGCGTGCCGGCGATGGCGCTGAGCCGGTCGGCGCTGAAGCTGAAGCGGTCGGCAACGAAGCGGGCCGTTGGGTGCTCGGCAGTGTTGAAGAAGTCCTTGCCGCGCAGACGTTCGTCGAACGCCGGGATGCCTGTGCTGATCGATGCGGTGTCCAGCGTCAGGTCGAGCCGGCCGGACTTGCCGGCGCGGTCGAACTGCACGCTGCCGTCCTTCTTGTCGATGCGCCCGCGCTGGGTCGACAGGCCGGCGTGCTCGGCCTCGAAGACTACCGTCGTGTGTGTCGGGTCGAGCGTGTATGCGGCAGCTGCGGCAGCTTGCGCCTGCGTGGCGAGCAGGCCACCGGCGATGCAGACGGCGGTAAAGGCGAGCTGGGACATCGGTGCGGCAGTTCCTGGGAGCGGCGCGCTGCTGCTACAGCGCCGGCAGCCCCGTCAGGCTGAGCTTGAACCTGACGACCACGTCGTTGCCGAGCATCGACGTGTCGGCCCACTCGCCTTCGCCGACCTTGAAGTCCAGGCGCTTGATCGTGAAGCTGCCGCTGGCCAGGCTGACCGCGCCGGTCTGCACCACCTGCACCGGCACCACCACGTCCTGGCTGGTGCCCTTGATGCTGAGCCTGCCGGCGACCTCGAAGCGCCCCGGGCCGGTGGTCCTGATGGCGCTGCTCTGGAAGCTGGCCAGCGGGAACCTCGCGGCGTTGAACCAAGTGGCGCCGGGCACTTCCGCGTCGAGCTCGGGCGCGCCGAAACGCGCGCTGCCGGTGTCGATGGCGAAGTTGACGCTGCCGGTTTCGGGCTTCTTCGGGTCGAGAGCAACGTTGGCGCTGAACCGGGCGAACCTGCCTTCCACCGGCACGCCCATCTGGCGGGTCGTGAAGCTGATCTCGCTGCTGCCGGCTTGCAACTGGGCCAGCGGCGGCCTGGGCTGGGCCCGGGCCGCAGACGCCGCGAGCCCCGCCACCGCCAGTGCGGCGGCCAGGGCCAGCGTGCGAACGACGGGAACGGTCATGGTCAGATCTCGGTGGAGCCTTAAAAATTCCAGCGTCGCGGCGTCGCGGCGTCGCGGCGTCGCGGCATCGCGGCATCGCGGCATCGCGGCATCGCGCATCGCGATAGGTCCTTCATCGCCGCCCGGGCCGCATCCGCCGCAGCAGGCCGTCATGATCGACGAAGTGGTGTTTCAGCGCCGCGCCGATGTGCAGCACCACCACCGCCGCCAAGGCATAGGCCAACGCATGGTGCAACTGCTTCAGCCCGGCGGCGACGGACCGGTCGACCGGCACGAAGTCGGGCAGCGGCAACACGCCGAACCAGACGACCGGAAACCCGGCCGCCGAGCTGTAGGCCCAGCCGGCCAGCGGCACGGCGAAGAACAGGCCGTACAGCGCCCAGTGGACAGCGTGGGCTGCTGCGCGCTGCCACGCCGGCATCGGCAGGTCGGCCGGCGGCGCGTGCGTCAGGCGCCAGACCAGGCGCAGCGCCGACAGCAGCAGGATCGCGACGCCGGCCCACTTGTGCCAGTTGAAGAGCTGCAGGCGCTGCGGCGAGAACGGCAGACTGGTCATGTACAGGCCCACGCCGAGCGAGCCGAGGATCATCAGCGCCAGCAACCAGTGCAGGGCGATGGCGACGGTGGTGTAGCGCGCGGCGACTGGCATCGCCGGCAAGCGTAGCGAATCCGCCTGCGGCATGGTGTTGTCAGGTGGCCGGCGTCGGCCGGGTCAGGCGTCCAGCGGGCTGAACTCGGCGAACAGGTTCTGCGCTTCGGGCAACGCGCCGAGCTTGACGTGCTCGCAGGCAGAAGCGAACGCGGCCCACATTTTTTGCACCTCGGGATGGCTGTGTGCGCTGTCGATCGCCGCGGCGGATGCCCATTCGAAGATCTCGACCAGCGTGCCGTCGGCGGCGCGGAGGGTCATCGGTGGCCAGGCCCAGCACGCGCAGCGCCGCCACATGGCCGCGCACGAGGTCGCTCAACGCGGCCTCGTGCCGCGGCTTGGGCCGGTAGCAGGCGCGCACGGGTTCGACTGGTGGCGGCCCAACGTCATGTCAGGCCGCCTGCCGCAGCGGGCCGCCGCGCCAGCGCTGCATCAGGCTGTCCCACTTGCTGCGCGCGGCGGCCAGGTGGCGGGCCTTGACGTGGCCGTAGCCACGGATGTCTTCGGGGATGCGTGCGATTTCGGTTGCCAGGGCGCGGTTGTCGGCGTTCAGGGTCTTCAGCAGTTCGTCGATGCAGGCGCAGTACTCGCCGATCAGCGCGCGTTCCTCGCGGCGTTCTGCGCTGTGGCCGAAGATGTCCAGCGCCGTGCCGCGTAGGCTTTTCATCTTCGCCAGCACGCGAAAGGCGCCGCGCATCCACGGTCCGAAGGGCTGCTTGACGAGTTCGCCGCGTTCGTTCTTCTTGGCCATCAGCGGCGGCGCCAGGTGGTGCACCAGCTTGTAGTCGCCTTCGAACATGCTGGCGATCTTGGCCGTGAAGGCTGGGTCGGTGTGCAGCCGCGCGACTTCGTACTCGTCCTTGTAGGCCATCAGCTTGAACAGGTAGCGGGCCACCGCCTCGCTGAGCAGCGTGCCGCCCTGGGCGCCGACGGCACGGGCCTCGGCCGCCCGCACCTGCTCGACGAAGGCCCGGTAGCGCGCGGCGTAGGCGGCGTCCTGGTAGGCGGCCAGGAACTCGACGCGATGCGCCAGCATCTCGGCCAGGCCCGGCTTCTTGACGAAGTTGATGACCTGACGCGCGTTGAACAGCGCCTGCACCGCGGCCAGGTCGTGGGCGCAGTGCCGGCCCCATTCGAAGGCCGCCTTGTTGTTGTCGACCTGCACGCCGTTGAGCTCGATGGCGCGCATCAGCGCGGCATGGCCAAGCGGAATGCGGCCCTGCTGCCAGGCGTAGCCCAGCATCAGCGGGTTGGTGTAGATCGAGTCGCCGAGCAGCGCGGTGGCCACCTGTTCGGCGTCGAAGGCGCCGACCAGCGCGTCGCCGACGCTGGCGCGGATTACTGCCTCGCAGTTGCCCCCCGGGAACTGCCAGTTGGCGTTCTTCACGAAGCCGGCGGTCGGCGTGCCGTGGGTGTTCAGCGCGACGAAGGTGCGGCCCTGCTGCATCACGGTCAGCGTGTACTTGGCGGCGCCGACGATGCTGTCGCAGGCGATGACGAGATCGGCCTGCGCGGTGTCGACCTTGGTCGTGAAGATCGCGGCGGGCCGGTTGGCGATCTGGATGTGGCTCCAGGTCGCGCCGCCCTTTTGCGCCAGGCCGCCGGCGTCCTGCGTCACCACGCCCTTGCCTTCGAGGTGTGCGGCCATGCCGAGCAGCGATCCGATGGTGATGACGCCGGTGCCGCCGACGCCGCCGACGACGATGCCCCAGGCTTTCTCCGCCAGCGGCAGGGTCGGTTCGGGCAGCGCCGGCAGTCCGGCCAGCGAACCCTGCTTGTCCTTCTTCGGCTTCTTCAGCGTGCCGCCCTCGACGGTGACGAAGCTCGGGCAGAAGCCCTTGGTGCACGAATAGTCGAGGTTGCAGGTGTTCTGGTTGATGCGCCGCTTGCGGCCGAAGTCGGTCTCCACCGGCTCGACGCTCAGGCAGTTGCTCTGCACGCTGCAGTCGCCGCAGCCTTCGCAGACCAGTTCGTTGATGACCACGCGCTTGTCCGGCGTGGCCAGCTTGCCGCGCTTGCGGCGGCGGCGCTTTTCCGTCGCGCAGGTCTGGTCGTAGATGATGGCCGTGGTGCCCTTGATCTCGCGGAACTGGCGCTGGATCGCGTCGAGCTCGTCGCGGTGGTGCACGGTGACACCGGGCTCCAGCGCGACACCCTCGTACTTCTCGGGCTGGTCGGTGACGATGACCAGCTTGGTCACGCCTTCGGCGAGCAGGCTCTTGTGGATCTGCAGCACGCTGTGGCCTTCCGGCCTTTCGCCCACTGGCTGCCCGCCGGTCATCGCCACGGCGTCGTTGTAGAGCACCTTGTAGGTGATGTTGACGCCCGCGGCGATGCTCTGCCGGATGGCCAGCAGGCCGCTGTGGAAGTAGGTGCCGTCGCCGAGGTTGGCGAAGATGTGCGGCTCGGTGGTGAACGGCGCCTGGCCGACCCAGGGCACGCCTTCGCCGCCCATTTGCGTGAAGGTGGTGGTGCTGCGGTCCATCCACACCGCCATGTAGTGGCAGCCGATGCCGGCCACCGCGCGCGAGCCTTCGGGCACGCGCGTGCTGGTGTTGTGCGGGCAGCCGCTGCAGAACCACGGCGCCCGGTCGCCGGTGTCGGTCTTCAGCTCGATCAGCTGGCGTTCGCGGGCTTCGATGATGGCGATGCGCTGGTCCATGCGCGACGCGATGTCGGCAGGCACGCCGAGCTTTTTCAGGCGCTTGGCAATCGCCTTGCCGATGATCGCCGGCGTCAGGTCGGCCTTCGCGCGCAGCAGCCAGTTCTGGCTCGGGTTGGCCATGCTCCATTCGCCGCCGGTCGAGTCGCCTTCGGGCTCGTCGAACTTGCCCAGCACGTTCGGGCGCACATCGGGGCGCCAGTTGTAGAGCTCTTCCTTGAGCTGGTATTCGATGACCTGGCGCTTTTCCTCGACGACCAGGATTTCCTGCAGGCCCTGCGCGAACTCGCGCGTGGTCGCTGCTTCCAGCGGCCAGACGACGTTGACCTTGTGCAGCCGGATGCCCACAGCGCGGCAGGTGTCGTCGTCCAGGCCGAGGTCGGCCAGGGCCTGGCGGGTGTCGTTGAAGGCCTTGCCGCTGGCAATGATGCCGAAGCGGTCGCCGTTGCTGCCACCCTGTGCTCCACCGTTCGCACTGCTGATCACGTCGTGGTTGAGCTTGTTGGCCCGCACGTAGGCCAGTGCCGCGTACCACTTGAAGTCCATCAGCCGGGCTTCCTGCTCCAGCGGGGCGTCGGGCCAGCGGATGTGCAGGCCGCCGGGCGGCATGCGGAAGTCTTCTGGCAGCACGATGTTCACGCGCTGGGGATCGACGATCACTGACGAAGACGATTCGACCACTTCCTGGATCGTCTTCATGCCGCTCCACAGGCCCGAGAAGCGGCTCATCGCGATGGCGTGCAGGCCCATGTCGAGGATGTCCTGCACGCTGCTCGGGAAGAACACCGGCAGGCCGCAGGCCTTGAAGATGTGGTCGCTCTGGTGCGCCGCGGTCGAGCTCTTGGCGACATGGTCGTCACCGGCGATGGCGATCACGCCGCCGTGCTTGGACGTGCCGGCCATGTTGGCGTGCTTGAAGACGTCGCTGCAGCGGTCGACGCCCGGGCCTTTGCCGTACCAGATGCCGAAGACGCCGTCGTACTTCTTGGTCTCGGGGTACAGGTCGAGTTGCTGCGTGCCCCACACCGCGGTGGCACCGAGTTCTTCGTTGACGCCGGGCTGGAAGACGATGTGGTTGTCGGCCAGGTGTTGCTTGGCGGCCCACAGCGCCTGGTCGTAGCCGCCGAGCGGGCTGCCCCGGTAGCCGCTGATGAAGCCCGCGGTGTTCAGCCCGGCGCGTGCGTCGCGCTGACGCTGCAGCATCGGCAGCCGCACCAGCGCCTGCACCCCGCTCATGAAGGCCTGGCCCTGGGCCAGCCGGTACTTGTCGTCGAGCGTGACGGTTTCCAGCGCTTTGCGGACGGACTCGGGCAGCGGGGCGTTCATCGTGCGGCACTCCTGGCGATTGACGGTCAGTTTAGGGTGTCGTGCGGTCGACCCCAGCGCCGCCTTGTCCTGCCGGCACCTGGGCGCAGCGCCCCAGGGCTGCGCAGGTGCGGCCCTGCAAGGTGGTGCTACGCTCAATGACGCCTTCCATGCCGCGAGCCTGCCCCTGCCGATGCACCGCCTGCTCGACGCTTTGCTGACCAACGATCCGGTGCGGCGCGTCGGCCTGATGCAGGCCACGCTGGCCATGCTGCTGATGAGCGCCGGCGTCGTGGCGATGCACTACTTCGTCTGGGTCGGTCTGGCGCCGGCCGTGCCCGTGTGGTGGTGGACCTTGCTGTCGATCGGCGGCATGGCTGTGTTCTTCATGCTGATCCGTGGCGGCTGGGCGCGGCGCCAGCGCGAGCCCTCGTTGACCGTGCCGCAGATGGTCTACGCCATCGGCTGCGGCGCCGTGGCCTACGCCATCGTCGGCGCCGGGCGGGGCGGCGTGTTTCCGATCGTCATGGTGATCCTGATGTTCGGCATGTTTGTCGTCTCGCCGCTGCAGATGCGCTGGGTCAGCCTGTATGCGGTGGTGCTGTTCGGCCTGACCATGGCGCTGATGGCCTGGCGGCGCCCACTCGTCTACCCGCCGGCCGTCGAGTTCGGCCACTTCCTGATGGTCGCGACGATGATGCCGGCGGTGTCCATCCTGGCCGGCCGGCTGAGCCGGATGCGCCAGCGGGCGCGGCTGCAGCGCACCGAGCTGGCCCAGGCCTTGTCGCGCATTCGCGATCTGGCCACCCGCGACGAGCTGACCGGCTTGTTCAACCGTCGGCACATGGAACAGTTGATGGAGCAGGAGCACCAGCGCTGCGTCCGCAGCGGGCAGACCTTCTGTCTGGCCGTTCTCGACGTCGACCGGCTGCAACCCGTCAACCAGGCCCATGGCCACGCGATCGGCGACGCCGTGCTGCGCGCCGTGGCCCAGGAGGCCGGACGCCATGTGCGGGTGTCCGATGTGTTGTCGCGCTGGGCCGGCGGCAGTTTCGTGCTGATGCTGTCGGACACCCGCGCGCCGCTGGCCCGCGGAGGCCTGGAGCGACTCCATCAGCGGGTCGGCGCCCTGCGCATCCTGCACGGTCACCAGGCCGTGGCCGTGACCCTGTCGGCCGGCCTGGCCGAACACCATGCCGGCGAAACCGTGGCCCAGACGCTGGGCCGAGCCGAAACCGCGCTGCGCGACGCCAAGGTCCAGGGACGGGATCGCGTGATGTTGGCCGGCTGAATCTCCAGCTCCAGGGCCAGTTCGCGGGCTCGCCGCCTGAATTCCAACAACAGCCGGCCGGCTCCGGCCGTTCTCCCACGCGGGCCTCGAGAGCCGGGGACAATACTCGAATGTGGTTGCTGATCCTCGAAGCCTTGGCCGCCGGCGGGCTGCTCGTGTTCATCGTCTGGTGGACGATGTTTTCCGGCCGCCGCCCGGACCCTCCGCCGCCGCCCGACGACGGCGCCTGAGCGGCCCACCGCGTCAGGATGCTTCAGTCGCGCGGCGGCACCAGGAACGACAGCGGGTGCTGCCTGCAGCGCTGCCACAGCGCCCGGCTGATGCGGCCGCGTTCACGCAGCTTGATGCCGCGCGAGCGCAGCGCAACGTGGAAGGCCAGCCCGAAGCTGACCGTCAGGTTCAGCACGCCGATGGCGGCGATGCCGGCCACGCACCACCAGAAGACCGGCTCGAGGACCAGCCGCCAGCCCAGCGTGCCCAGCGCCGCGCCGAGCTGCCCGCTGGACAGCGTCACATGCCGCACTTCCAGCCCCAGGCCGAAGAAGCCGGCGAGCGCGGGCACCAGGCCGAGCAGCATGCCCAGCGAAACGTTCGACGCCAGACTCGAGATGTTCGCCCGCCACCAGCGCGCCCAGCGCTGGGCGCGGGCCGCACCCAGCCGCGCCACGATGCGCGGATTCCAGGCGATGGCGCTGTCCAGCCGGTGGAAGACGAACCAGTTCTCGGCCCAGCCGGCGATCAGCGAGCTGGCAAACAGCAGCACGCCGGTGAATGCCGCGAACAACGCCGTCGGCCCGAGCAGGGTGATGCTGTGCAGCACATGCTGCGCGTCCTTGATGCTGAGCAGCGTGGTTCCCAGCGTGAAGTAGGTGATGGTCTGGACGAGCAGGACCAGCGGCGCGCAGAGCATCAGGTTGCCGGCGATGCCAGCCACCTGCGAGCGGATCAGTTGGGCCACCCGGTCGACGAAGGCGTCGATGGCGGCGTCATCGTGGGCCGACGGAGCGATGCGCTGCGGGGCGCCCCTGGCATCGACTTGACCGTCAGGAATTTCCTTGATCTCGGTCAGGCTCGCCGGGGTCTCTTTGGTCGCGGCCAGGCTGGCCGGAATCTCTTTGATCGCGGCCAAGCTGGCCGGAATCTCTTTGATCGCGGCCAAGCTGGCCGCGAGGGCCGGCGCGGTCATCGCCGGCTGCTTGGTGGCCACCGTCCAGTGCAGCAGCATGACCAGCACGAAGCTGGCGGCGTAGACGATGCCGGACCAGAAGCCGGTCCAGAACGCGGTCAGGCCGATCGCGGCGACGGCAAACTTGCCGAAGGTCGTGCCGGCGATGACGGCCCCGCCGCCGGCGGCGCGGCGCAGCATCTCGCGGTATTCGCGGCGGTTGGTGGTGATGTAGTGCTCGCCGGTTTCGGCGCTGCGTTCGGCGACCTGGCGCGCCAGCAGTTCGTAGTGCTGGCGCAGCAGCGCGCGCAGGCCGCGCGTTTCGCCGAGCACGCGCAGCAATTCGGCCAGCAGGCGCTGCCATTCGGTGACCGGATCGGGCGCCAGCACACAGTCCAGCAACTGTTCGGTGCGCAGCGTCCGCGCCTGCAACTGGCCGAGCTCGAAGACGATGTTCACCGACACGCCGAACTGTTCCAGGTGCCCGACAACGCTGTCGGCGGCGCGGCGGCAGCTGTCGAGCAGCGCGCGCAGGTAGCCGGCGTCGCGCAGCGCGTCGGCCTGCCGGCCTTCGAGCACGGCGCTGCGCAATGCCTCGGCGGCCAGCGTCAGCTGGCGGAAGGGATCGCTGTCAAGCAGCGCGCCGTCCATGCGCTGGCGCAGCGCCGGCGTGTAGCCCGAGGCGTGGATCGCGCTGACCAGGATGGTGATGGCCTGCAGCAGCGTCTGGCGCCATGCCGGCAGGCTGGGCGCGATCAGCCCGGCCAAGCGCTCCAGCGTCGGCGCGTCGATGGTTTCCAGCCAGCGCGCGTCCTCGGGCTCGAACAGGAGTTCGAACAGCGCGGCCAGGTCGGTGGTGTCGGGCGTGCCGGGCAACCAGGCGCGGTGCAGCCGGGCGACGAACTCGGCGGTCAGCGACTGGCGTTCGCCAAAGCCGAAGTCGGCGAACAGCGCGGCCGCGTCGACCTCCTTCCAGAACAGCTGCAGCATGCCTTGCACGCGTTCGCGCAGTGCCGGCTGCTTGTCCAGCAGGTTCAGCAGGTGGCGCAGGCGCAGCACCGGGCGCGGGGTGCGCGACTCGTCGCCAGCGCCGGCACCGGCACTGGCACCGTTGCCGACGGCGACCGTCGAGGCCGGCGCGTGGCGCAGCCACTCCGTCAGGCGGGCCAGCCAGAGATGGCGTTCAGGACGTGTGGCCTTGGCGTCGGCGGCGTTGACCAGCGCGGTCAGGTCCCACGCCGCGGCCATCGTTCGGCGGCTCAGTGCAACAGTCCCGGGTAGACGAGCTGGAACTCCGGCACCACCGCCTCGAAGGGCTGGGCATCTTCCGTCATGCAGAAGAAGGTGCCGCGCATCTGGCCATGCGCGGTGGCGATGCGCGTCCAGCTGGTGTATTCGAACTGTTCACCGGGCTTGAGCAGCGGCTGGTGGCCGACCACCGCCAAGCCGCGCACGTCTTCGCGCTTGCCGTCGGCATCGATGACGATCCAGTGGCGGGCCACCAGCTGGGCGGCGATGTCGCCGCTGTTGCGGATGTTGACGGTGTACGAAAAGGCGAACGGGCCGTCCGGCGGTTGCGATTGTTCGGCAAGGTACTGCACGGTCACACTGCAGATGAATTCAGGGCGGGCCATCTTGACATTGTAGGCAACCGACCTCGTCACCAAGGGTGACAAGGGTGCGCGGCGACGCTGCGGACGGCAGCGCGGCGACTCCTAAAATCGGCGGCATGAGGACCTACCGCATCGCCCCCAGCATCCTGTCGGCCGACTTCGCGCGCCTGGGCGACGAAGTGCGCTCGGTGATCGCCGCCGGCGCCGACTGGATCCACTTCGACGTGATGGACAACCATTACGTGCCCAACCTGACCTTCGGGCCGATGGTCTGCCAGGCCCTGCGCCCGCACTGCAGCGTGCCGATCGACGTGCACCTGATGGTCCAGCCGGTCGACGCGCTGGCCCAGGCCTTTGCCAAGGCGGGCGCCGACCTGATCAGCTTCCACCCCGACGCCAGCCCGCATGTTGACCGCACGCTGCAACTGATCCGCGGCGAAGGCTGCCAGGCCGGCCTGGTGTTCAACCCGGCAGCGTCGCTGGATGTCCTGGAGTGGGTCATCGACAAGGTCGACCTGGTGCTGTTGATGAGCGTCAACCCCGGTTTCGGCGGACAGAGCTTCATCGACTCGACGCTGCGCAAGCTGGAACGCGCGCGCCAGCTGATCGACGCCGAATCTGCACGGTCGGGCCGCGACATCCGGCTCGAAGTCGACGGTGGCATAAAGGACGACAACATCCGCCGCGTCGCCGACGCCGGTGCGGACACCTTCGTGGCCGGCAGCGCCATCTTCGGTCAGCCCGATTACAAGGCCGTGATCGCCGAGATGCGCCGCGAGCTCGGCTGACGCGCCCTCGTCGTTCAGCCGACCCGGTCGATCCGCCGCGCCAGCACCACCGAGGTGGTGGTCTTGACCACGCCGTCGATCGCTCCAATCTCGTCGAGCAGGCTGTCCAGCCGGGCTGTCGATTCGGCGCGCAGCAGCGCGATGTAGTCGAATTCGCCGCTCACCGAACACAGCTGCCGCAGCTCGGGAAAGCTGGCCAGCCGCTGCGTGACCAGGCGCGCCGACTTCGGCTCGGTGGTGATGCCGACGAAGGCCTCGACGCCCGGCGCGCCGTCGACCTGGGCCAGCCGAGCGGTGTAGCCGACGATCACCCCCTGGCCCTCCAGCCGCTGCAGGCGGGACAGCACCGTCGTGCGCGCCACGCCCAGCTTGCGCGCCAGGGCGGCGGTGCTGTCGCGGGCGTTGGCCTGCAGCAGGGCGATCAGTTGGCGGTCCAGCGAATCCAGAGCCATGAGGGGTTCGGCGAAGCTTGCGCATTGTGCAGCCGGCCCTGCGTCGGTTGGGTCTACAGTCCTGAAGCGATCGTCGGCCGCCATGAAGCTGTCGCGGCGGCGATGACGACACAGGGAAACAAGTAGACAGGTAAACAGGGAGTTTGTGTCCACCCGCTCGGCCATGAAGACGCGCCACGTCCTGCTTTTCAGCGGCGACACCTTCGAGGTGCCGCAGTGCATCCAGCGCATCGACCACTTGGCGACGCATGGCTGGCAATTGCGTTACGGCGGCACCAAGCTGTTCTCCGACCACAGCAGCGACGGCAGCGGCGCGGCGCGGTCGCTGGCACTGGCCACGCGCGAGCTGTTGAAACGGATCCGGACACTGCCCGCGCCCAGCCGGCTGCAGGCCGGGCCGAGCCAGAACAAAACCAGCAATCTCCCGGTCGGCATTTCCGGCCCGGTCCTGCGCACCCGCAAGGGTGCCAAGGTGCGCGACTGCAGCCTGGCGGTCTTGATCCCGCGCTTCGGCGACAAGCCGCGCCGGCGGACGATCTACATCGGCACCGAGAACACCTACAGCGCCCAGCGCTTCAACGCTGCACTGGCGCGCGCCATCGCGATGCGCCACGCGGCCGAAGCCGCCTACCAGCGCGCCGAGACGCTGGCCAGACGCGCCGAGGCCCGTGCACTGCGCGCGCGGCAGCGCGCCGCCGCCGCCGAGACCTGACGATCCGACAAAAGATCGCTGCGCTTCGTCGAAAGAAGCGCTGTCTCCGTCGCGAAGTGCGTTTCTTTCGTCGGCGCTGCTGCCTAGACTGGGGCGCATTCCCTCTGCTCGAAAGACAGCGTTATGCGCATCACCCTGCTCGGCGCCGGCCACATCGGCCAGACCATCGCCCGCCTGCTGGCCGGCAGCGGCGACTACGACGTGACCGTGGTCGACCGCAGCGACGCCGCGCTGGCCAGGTTGGCCGGCCCGCGCATCACGACGCGGCAAGCCGAGACCGGCGATGCGGCCACGCTGCTGCACCTGCTGCGCGACCGCGACGCCGTGATCAACGCCCTGCCGTACCACCTGGCCACGCTGGCCGCCACCGCCGCCCGCGAGGCCCGCTGCCACTACTTCGACCTGACCGAGGACGTCGCGGCGACCCGCGCGATCAAGCATCTGGCCGATGGCGCGGCGACGGCCTTCATGCCGCAGTGCGGGTTGGCGCCGGGATTCATCGGCATCGTCGCGCAGCACCTGGCGCAGAAGTTCGACACCCTGCAGGAAGTCAAGATGCGTGTCGGCGCGCTGCCGGCCTTCCCGACCAACTCGCTGAAATACAACCTGACCTGGAGCGTCGACGGCCTGATCAATGAGTACTGCCACCCCTGCGAAGCCATCCGCGAAGGCCAGAACATCGAGGTCCTGGCGCTCGAGGGCCTGGAGCACTTCAGCCTCGACGGCACCGAATACGAGGCCTTCAACACCAGCGGCGGCCTGGGCACCCTGTGCGAAACCCTGGCCGGCCGCGTGCAAACGCTGGACTACAAGAGCGTGCGCTACCCGGGCCACCGCGACCTGATGAAGATGCTGCTCGAGGAGCTGCAGCTCAACAAGGACACCCAGACGTTGAAGGACATCATGCGCAAGAGCATCCCCAGCACGATGCAGGACGTGGTGCTGGTCTTCGTCACCGTCAGCGGGATGAAGGGCGATGCGCTGGTTCAGGAAGTGTTCGCGCGCAAGATCTTTGCCGACCGCAGCGAGACCCATCCGCTGTCGGCGATCCAGATCACCACGGCAGCCGGCGTGTGCGCCGCGGTCGATCTGTTCCGCGCCGGCATGCTGCCGCAGCGCGGTTTCATCCGCCAGGAGCAGGTGGCCTTGCCCGACTTCCTGGCCAACCGCTTCGGCAGCGCCTACCAGCAGTCGCGGCAGGTCGAAAGCATCGGCTGATCGGGCTGGGGCGGGTCAAGCGGCCGGGCAGCGCGTTGACAGATGAGGGCTGGCACCCGCCGTGGGACCGCTCGGTCAACGCACCGCTGCGCTGGTCCAGCGATGGCGGCGCCGTGCTGTTCAGCGCCGAGGAGCGCGGCCGCTGCCCGCTGTGGCGTCAGGGGCGGTCCGCGAGGTCGAATTCAGCGGCGCGCTCGGCGACCAGGTGCAGATGTGGCTGACCTTCCGGCCCTGCTTCGATGGCCGGCGCCATCAGCCCGTGATCTATGAACAGACAAGGCGGCAACTCGGAATCGCGGCAGGGATCGGCCAAGCCGTTGCGCCAAGGCGTCGGATCGGCGCTGGCAGCGCGGCGCCAGGCGGTCCGCGCCGGCTAGCATCCGGTTGCCGCGTCATCGAGTTGCCGTCTTGTCACTGGCCCCGCCGTTGTCGACCACCCGATTCCAAGCCGCCATCGTCGACCTCGACGGCACGATGGTCGACACGATCGGCGACTTCGAGGTCGCCCTGACCCGCGCGCGGGCCGATCTGGGCCAGCCGCCGGTGTCGCGAGACTTCATCGCACGCACCGTCGGCAAGGGATCGGAACACCTGCTCACGCGCAGCCTGGCCGAGATTGGCGCGCCGGCCGCGCTGTACGACGCGGCGTGGCGGCGCTACCAGCAGCATTACCTCGCCATCAACGGCCAGCACGCGGCGGTGTTCGCCGGTGTGCACGAAGGTTTGAGTGCCCTGCGCGCCCTGGGTTTGAAGCTGGCCTGTCTGACGAACAAGCCGACGGCCTTTGCGCGGTCGCTGCTGGCGTCCAAGGGGCTGGCCGGGTTCTTCGACCAGGCCTTCGGCGGCGACGCCTTCGAGCGCAAGAAGCCCGACCCGCTGCCCCTGTTGATGACCTGTGCCGCGCTGGGCAGCGCGCCCGAACGCACGCTGATGGTCGGCGATTCGAGCAACGATGCCGTGGCAGCGCGTGCGGCCGGCTGCCCGGTGGTGCTGGTCAGCTACGGCTACAACCATGGCCAGCCGGTGGCCGGGGTGGGTGCCGACGCGGTGGTCGACCGGCTGGACCAGATCGCGCCGCTGTTGTGCGCCTCGGGGGTGCGCGTCGGTGGTGGCGTCGGATGTGCAGCCCAGCGCGGGCGGGCCGCGGATGCCGGCTGCTAAACTCTGAACGGTGAAGTCGATGTTTTTCCTTGCACCGTCCCCCGCGCTTGCCGCCACTCCGGGTCGTCTCGACCAGGGAGCTTGGCTATGGCGACGCTGAACCGCCGCGCCTGACCGCCATCGGTCGGGCCCCGCAGCCGGGCACCTTGCTCGGCACCCACGGTGCAAGAGTCGCCCACCCGCCCGAACGACGGGCCGTGGCACGAGGGTTTCCCCAGTGATGACAGAGCTCGAATTCCACAGCCTCGCCCGCCAGGGCTACAACCGGATCCCGCTGATCGCCGAGGCCTTTGCCGACCTCGAAACACCGCTGTCGCTGTACCTCAAGCTGGCCGGTGGCGGCCGCTTCAGTTTCCTGCTCGAGTCGGTGGTCGGCGGCGAGCGCTTCGGTCGCTATTCGTTCATCGGATTGCCGGCCCGCACGCTGCTGCGATCGCGCGGCTTTCGCACCGAAGTCGTCCGCGACGGCGTGGTGGTCGAGGACCACGACGGCAACCCGCTCGATTTCATCGCCGCGTACCAGTCCCGTTTCCAGGTCGCATTGCGGCCCGGTCTGCCACGCTTTTGCGGCGGCCTGGCCGGCTACTTCGGCTACGACGCGGTGCGCTACATCGAGCCCAAGCTGGCGCAGACCTGGAAGCCCGGCGGCATCGACACCCCGGACATCCAGTTGTTGCAATGCGAGGAGCTGGCGGTCATCGATAACCTGTCCGGTCGCCTGTACCTCATCGTCTACGCCGACCCGGGCCAGCCCGAGGCATTCTTCAAGGCCAAGCGGCGGCTGGCCGAACTCGCCGACAAGCTGCGCTACAGCGTCACCGCACCGCCGGTCAAGCGCGGGCCGTCGTACGCCGTCGAGCGCGAATTCGACAAGGCCGCGTACCTGGCGGCGGTCGGCGTGGCCAAGGACTACATCGCCGCCGGCGACATGATGCAGGTGCAGGTGGGCCAGCGCATCAAAAAGCGCTTTACCGAATCCCCGCTATCGCTGTACCGCGCGCTGCGGGCACTGAACCCTTCGCCCTACATGTTCTTCTACAACATGGGCGACTTCCATGTGGTGGCGGCTTCGCCCGAAATTCTGGTGCGCCAGGAATCCATGGCGAATGGCGAGCAAAAGGTCACCATCCGCCCGCTGGCCGGGACCCGCCCGCGCGCCTCCTCGCCCGAGCAGGACAAGCTGGTGGAAGCCGAACTCATCGCCGACCCGAAAGAGCGCGCCGAACACGTGATGCTGATCGACCTGGCCCGTAACGACATCGGCCGCATCGCCAAGATCGGCACGGTCAAGGTCACCGAGGCCTTTGCAGTAGAGCGCTACAGCCATGTGATGCACATCGTCAGCAACGTGGAAGGTACGCTGCTCGACGGCATGAGCGCCATCGACGTGCTCAAGGCCACCTTCCCCGCCGGCACGCTGACCGGCGCGCCCAAGGTGCACGCGATGGAACTGATCGACCAGCTGGAGCCCACCAAGCGCGGCCTGTACGGCGGTGCCTGCGGCTACATCAGCTATGCGGGCGACATGGACGTGGCCATCACCATCCGCACCGGCATCATCAAGAACCAGACCCTGTACGTGCAAGCCGCCGCCGGGGTGGTGGCCGACTCGGTGCCCGAGCTGGAATGGAAAGAGACCGAAGCCAAGGCCCGCGCCCTGCTGCGCGCCAGCGAACTGGTGGAAGAAGGTTTGGAGTGAGCTCGCCCGCCTTGCTCGAATTCAAAGAGCTGGTCCAGTCCATCGTCCATGTGCACCAGGAACTGGGGGCGCAAGCCGCACGCGCCGTCAACCTCAGCCTGACCCTGCGCAACTGGATGATTGGCTACTACATCGATGCCTTCGAGCTGCGCGGAGCCAACCGTGCGGACTATGGCGACCAACTATTTGCCAACTTGGCGCGCGAACTCACAGCCGCCCGCCTGAGTAACTGCGACA